>NZ_JAWONS010000324.1:0-303255 GCF_033342255.1 Clostridium boliviensis | reverse complement strand
TTTCTGGACATAGAGGTATGATCTTATAGTATTACTCAATTTTTATACTATTTCCGTCAAAGGTGACTATATCCCCGCTTCTTAATTTCTTTCCACGCTGATACTCAGTCTCTCCATTTACGGAAACAAGACCATCCTCAATGACAAACTTTGCATCAACACCGGATCCTACCAGACCCGCAGCTTTTAAAGCCTGTCCCAACTTAATATACTCATCCCTTAATTTAATAGTTTCCATGATTTCCTCTTTCTTGTCCATGCTTTCTGGACATAAAGGTATGTCCGTAGGACGCTCCTCTTTCTTGTCCATGCTTTCTGGACATAAAGGTATGTCCGTAGGACGCTCCTGCAATAATTTTAAACCGCTGCTGCGTTAAAGTTAACAGGAAGAATTAAATAAATGTATTTTCCCTCTTCATCCCGTATAAAACAGGGGGATTTGGGATTTAACATATATACTGTTACTTCTTCATCATCAATGATCCTTAATGCATCGATCAGGAACTTTGGATTAAAGCCAATCATGATGTCACTTCCGGTTTTATGAGTTTCCACCTGGGCGTTCATGGATCCGAAGCTGGAATTCATGCGGAGTTCCATTTCCTGATCTTCGATATTAATAATAAGAGGTTTTTTATCGTTTTCTCTCACCAGGATGGTTGCCCGGTCAAGGCAGTCTAAAAGTTCTTTCTTGTTTACACTGACCTTAGTTTCATAATCACTGGACAGCATCTGGTCAATTCGGAAGTAATCCCCTTCAATCAGTCGGGATACAACGATTGTATCATCGAATTCAAACAGGATATGGTTGGTGCTGAAGAAGATGAGAACTTCTTTTTCGTTGTCTCCGCCGAGAATCTTGCTGATTTCATTTAGAGTCTTGCCAGGAACAATGACTTTTATATCACGATATGTATCTTTTAATTCAATATTTCGGATGGAGATCCTGTGACCATCCAGAGAAACCACTTTCAGCTGGTTCCCCGTAACCTGAAACAGTTCTCCTGTCATCATCTTATTGCTGTCATTGGGTGCAATAGAAAAGATAGTCTGTCTGATCACCTCTTTTAAAGAAAACTGGGATAAACAGATATAATGATCCCGCTCAATATAAGGTAAATAAGCAAATTCCTCTCCATCCCGGCCCTGTATATGGAAAATTGAGTTGTCACAGGAAATGGTTGTCGTAAATTTCTCATCACTTTCAATGGTTACCATGGAATCACCAGAAGAGGAGAGCTTTCTGACAATCTCGGAAAGAAGCTTGGCTTCCAAAGCTATTTTACCTCTCTCCAGGATGGTTCCTTCCACCTTAGTTTCAATACCAAGTTCCATATCATTGGCAGTGAGTTTAATCTCAGAACCGCTGGCATCGATAAAGATGCATTCCAGGATGTTCATGGTTGTCTTGCTGGGAACTGCTTTTAATACAATATTAATACCATTTAAAATGGCATCCTGCTTAAATGTCAGTTTCATAATTGTTGATAACTCCTTTGCTTTTAAAATAACGATAAATAGATAAATAATATAGTTTAATTTCGTCGTATTAGTAGTAGGGGCTGTGGGTTTGTGTAAAAGCCCTGATAACCGTTATAAAGCCTTGAGTTGTCCTGTTTATAACCATGTGAATAACGTCCACAAAACTGGAGGAAAAATGAAAGGTTATCCACAGCCCGATCAGAACCCTTGTGATACGCTTAATTATCCACATGATATTAACAGATGATTCACACCCTATTGTGGATTAATTTTCTTTTTTAATATCTCAATGGTGTTACTTAAGGTTTCATTCTTTTTTATATCGACGGAGATCTTCTCAATCCCATGAATGATAGTGGTATGATCTCTTCCTCCCAGAAATTTTCCGATCATCTGCAGTGGAGTTCCAACCATATCGCGGCAGAGATACATCACAATCTGGCGGGGATATACGATTTCCTTGTTACGTTTCTGAGAACAGATATCAAGCGGAGTCAGTCCATAGTGGTCAGCAACTACTTGAATAACCAGTTCCGGTGTAACTTCCCGCTTGTCATTGGGGGATATAATATCTTTTAAGGCTTCTTCAGCCAGCTCTACGGTGATTTCCTTATTGTCAAGGCGTGAGAGTGCAACGATTTTTGTCAGGGCGCCTTCCAGTTCCCGGATGTTGGATTTGATGTTTGTAGCTATGTATTTGATTACCTCGTTGTCGATGTTATAGCCTTCCATTTCCTCTTTTTTACGAAGAATGGCCATTCTGGTTTCATAATCAGGAGACTGTATGTCCACTGTTAAGCCCCATTCAAAACGGGAACGGAGACGTTCTTCCAGAGTCTCAATTTCTTTTGGCGGTTTATCAGATGATATAATAATCTGTTTCTTCAATTCATATAATGCGTTAAATGTATGGAAGAATTCTTCCTGTGTACTTTCCTTACCTATAATAAACTGGATATCATCAATTAAAAGTACATCATTATTTCTGTACTTCTCCCTGAATTCAGTGGGAGAGAAGTTATTCTTGTTTCGGATCGCATCAATCAGCTCGTTGGTGAATTTCTCACTGGTCACGTAAAGAACCTTTGCATTCGGATTGTTCTTTAATATGAAATGACCGATGGAATGCATTAAATGGGTTTTCCCCAGTCCCACACCTCCGTAAATAAAAAGAGGGTTATAAATTTCACCGGGAGATTCAGCAACTGCTAAGGATGCTGCGTGTGCCAGATTATTATTAGCACCTACAACAAAGGTGTCGAAGATATATTTTGGATTTAAATTTGCGTTTATAATTGCGGACTGACTGACCGCATTCACTGTATTTGTAATTAGTGTATTGCCTGCAGGAGCGGGAGCTTCCTTTTGAATCTGATTTTCCACAACAAAATCAACGCTGCATTCAAAACCAGTTACTTCTTCTATGGTTATTTTTAGAAGAAACCCGTATTTTTTGCGGATGTATCCCAGGAATTCGACATCCGGCACCGTGACGATTACCTTTTCTTCGTCAACGGAATAAACTTTTAGCGGGAGAAGCCAGGTTTTGAAAGAAACATCTGTAATTTCGTGCTCTTCTTTTAAATTCAATAAGATTTCGTCCCATTTTTCCTTTAACTTTTCTAACATTGTATGTCTCCTACATCTATTAAAATGCAAATATGCGCATTAGCCCAATCTACAGTTCATTCTATACTATTTTGTAATAATTTTCAATGATAATAGTAAAAAATTGTGGATAAGTGTGTGAAAGAGGTGTGAATAGCCTGTGTATGGATTGTTGATAAGCATCCAGAGAGAAAGTTGTCCACAAAAAGTGGGATTTTTAAAGTTAAGTTATTCACATCCGGAAAATATTGAATTTATCAAAATGTTCAGGACAGGCTTGTGCACAAAAAAAGGTTATCAAGATACTATCCATAGAGTTATCCACAAGTTATCCCCATTATGTTGATAACTTTATGTAAATTAACAAAGTGTTGTCTATTAAATAACAGCATTGACGGATAATGGTGTATTATGTATAATGCAGTTGTAACCAGATGCATTGTATCTTTTTAAAGAACAGTAGCACAGGAGGAAAAATATGAATTCACAAAACAAAACACGCAGCATGGTACTGGCAGCTATATTTGTTGCTCTTATCATCATTTTGGCGTTTACGCCCTTTGGATATATTCCGCTGGGATTTATGAACGCCACCATCATTCACGTACCGGTCATTATTGGAGCCATTATACTTGGACCAAAATATGGCGGTTTTCTGGGAATGATTTTTGGACTGACAAGTCTTTGGAAAAACACCAACATGCCAAATCCCACTTCTTTTGTCTTCTCACCATTTATTAAAGTGGGAGAGTATGGAGGCAACTTTGGAAGTCTGATTATCTGCATGGTGCCGAGAATTCTGATTGGAATTGTGGCATATTACGTATTTAAGGGAGTTTTAAAAGCCTTAAAGGGAAGTAAGATGAGAATGACTGCAGCACTTGCGGCGGCAGGAGTTGCCGGATCTTTAACCAACACATTGCTGGTAATGAATCTGATTTATTTTCTTTTTGGTAAAGAGTATGGTCAGGCAGCTAAGGGGCTGACGGATGGAATTTATTCAGTAATTATTGGTATTATCTGTATCAATGGAATTCCGGAGGCAATTGTAGCGGCAATTTTAACGGTTGCCATTACCCAGGCGCTTTTAAAGGTAATGAGAAATTAATAGATAAAAAAGTCTCCGGGAACCAGGCCGGAGACTTTTTTTGTGGGTAATCAGTATACTTTTATGTTATTTAAGTCAGCGTTGTCAGCGAGTTTCTTTATATAAAGAAGATTTCCCTGCAGATCTGTTATGATTTTTAAATTTTTTCCTGACTGAAATACTTCTTTTCCATCAATATAGGCATGGGAATTTATTTTTGAATTTATGATTTTAAAGGAGTGGTTTCCCCAAATCTGCTCATAGCTGCTTTCGTATTCTCCATAAGTTCCCCAGAAGACAAGGTTTTGCTCCAGGTGTATGCCAAACATCCGTGAAGTATATTCCATTACGGATAACATGGCAGGTCCGTATGAATCCTGAAGACCATCCAGCGATATTAAGGATGGAGCTCCTGTAAAAGGATCGTATTGCTGGACGAAAATACAGGAATCCCCAATAGCTTGAAATAGTTTTTCTCCCAGTTTTGGAATTAGAAAATCAAAATTATAATTTTCTAATGCACGAATGGCTCTTTGATAGGTCAATGCCTCACATTGTCTGCTCCAGTTATTGGTTTTTATATTGCGGAAAAGAGGATCATTAACCGCCACGGAGGGGAGCGGCATATATGTCCAGAATTCCTCTGGATTTAATAAGTGTTTTGTTACGAAACGCTGGGCCATGGAGTCAGTAAAGCTGTTCCAGTACATGGCTCTTAAATTATTATGGATTAAAACATTCAGTGTACGGTGATATTTATCACGATCAAAGCAGGCATCCTTTGATTCAATCCAGAGATAGTCTTTGATGGTTTTCTGGATGGATGCAGCCTTTTCCTTCCACTTGTTTTTACGGTTCTCGTTTCCTTGTATGGAACTGATTCTGGATAGGGTTTCTCTTGCAGAATAAGAAAAGCTCATAACATCTAAATAAGCCATGGGTACTGCTTTACAATGTGTTGGCGGTGTTTCTTTGCTCCATGAATCGGGAGCATCATAATAGCGTATTGCATGATCTTCTCCTGTGTCGTATTTGCACCAGCTTTCCAGACAGCCATCTCTGTCTGAATCCCTGGTTTTCCATGTTTATTATCCTTTGATTCCGCTTCCGCTGATCCCTTCAGCCAGATAGCGGTTAAAAAATAAGAAGATAAGAAATACAGGGATCAGTGAGAGCGTTGACATGGCAAACATTGCACCGTAATCGGTTGTGGATGTTGAATCAGCAAAATTCTTGATTGCGACTGAAGCAGTGTACATTCGGGGTTTACTTAAATAAATCATGGGAGACATAAAATCATCCCATCCCAGTTAATTAAGTCTGTGCTGGTATAGCAGTCAAAACCGGAGGCGGCCATCCAGCAGGTTTTGGCTCTTGTACCATAAAGGTAATAGATACCTTCTGAGAGAAGTACATAAGGATCTCTGATATTAATTTCTTCACTTTTCATTGCAGTAACCCATCCTTTTTTGAAAGTTATATAGTTTTATTTATTATACTGTAAAAATCCGGAATGTGGAAAATAATAGAAGTCAAATGAAAACTTATATTTTTCCCTTGACTAACCATGCTTTGTTCTATATAATTGATATGATGTTTAATTAAAAATAGTCTCAATATGTTTCATCATATTGCCTATGATAAGCTATTGTAACAAGAGGAGGTGTCCGTATATTATGAAAATGACGTTCCAGCCAAAAAAGAGACAAAGATCAAAAGTTCATGGTTTCAGAGCCAGAATGAGCACTCCAGGCGGAAGAAAAGTTTTAGCTGCCAGAAGAGCAAAAGGAAGAGCAAAATTATCAGCTTAATGGACCAGGCCGCAAGTAATTGTGGCCTTTTCTTTTCTCAAATTCCAGATAAACGGAAAAGGAAAGATTTGAATGAAACATTTTAATTCGATTAAAAAAAACAGGGATTTCAGAGAAGTATATCAGAGTGGAAAATCCCTTGCTAACAGACTTCTTGTCATGTATGTTTTAAAGACGGACAGGCCGGATACAAGAATCGGTATTTCGGTAAGCAAGAAAGTAGGAAACAGTATTGTAAGGCATCATATAACCAGATTAATCAGAGAAAGCTTCAGGCTACATGAAGATATGGTTGAGACAGGATTAGACATCGTGGTCGTTGTGAGAACAGCGGCAAAAGAAGAAAAATACAAGACAATTGAAAGTGCATATCTGCACTTGTGCGGACTTCATAACATTTTAAAAAAAGAATCGAAGTGATCTTATGGTAAAAAAAATCATGATTTTAATGATCAGGGGATATCAGAAATATCTGTCTCCTCTGAAGATAAGAACTCACTGTATTTACACACCTACGTGTTCTCAATACGCCATTGAGGCACTCCAAAAGTATGGTGTGTTAAAAGGTACGTTTTTGGCTTGCAAAAGAATTATTCGGTGTAACCCTTTTGCAAAAGGCGGTTATGATCCAGTTCCGTAGTTGATGAGGAGGTAGTTCATTGGAATTCTTAGTACTCACTAAGGTAGGAGGCGTTTTGGGCCCTTTTGCAACTGTTTTAGGTGTGATCATGGATTTACTTTTCCAGATGACCTCTGCAGTTGGAATCCAGAACATTGGTTTATGTATTATTTTATTTACTGTCGTAACAAAGCTTTTAATGTTCCCGCTGACCTTAAAGCAGCAGAAATCATCAAAGCTGATGAGCGTTATGCAGCCGGAACTTACAGCCGTTCAGGCAAAGTATAAAGGAAAAACTGACCAGGAATCCATGAGAAAACAGAACGTGGAGATGCAGGCAGTCTATGAAAAGTATGGGACATCCATGACCGGAGGCTGTGTTCAGCTGGTGATCCAGATGCCTATTCTGTTTGCTCTTTATCAGGTTATTTATCATATTCCTGCTTATGTACAGAGTGTGAAAGCTGTTTACGTTAATGTAGTAACTGCAATTACAACTCTTGGAGGAGATCATGTTGCTCAGCTGACACAGTTTGCTTCAGATCACAAAGTTACAATGTCAAGAATCGGAGATTTGAATTCCAGCAATGGAATGGTAGATTTCTTATATCAGCTGAATCCGGATCAGTGGAATGCTTTAAAAAATCTCTATCCGACCATCCAGGACACCATTACCACCAATGCTGCTCAGATTGAGCATATGAATTCATTTCTTGGAATTAATCTTGCTTCAACACCGGCAAGTGTTATTTTTCCAAGCGGAGGCGGTTTCCATTTAAGTCTGGCGCTTCTGATTCCTGTTCTGGCAGGTGCAAGCCAGTGGTTCAGTACAAAACTTATGACTGTGAACCAGCCTCAGAAGGGAGCAGATGAGGGGAATGCAATGGCACAGTCCATGAAGAGTATGAATACGGTGATGCCTTTGATGTCTGTATTCTTCTGTTTCACATTTGCTTCTGGTATTGGTATTTACTGGATTGCTTCCAGTGTAGTCCAGATCATTCAGCAGGTTTTGGTAAATCGCCATTTAAACAGCATCGATATGGATGAGATGATTAAGAAGAATCTGGATAAAGCGAATAAAAAACGTGCGAAGAAAGGTCTTCCGCCCCAGAGTGTATCTCAGAATGCCACTGCAAGCCTTAAGAATCTGCAGGCAACTAATGAGAAGGCAGAAGAAGAACTCAATGCTAAGATAGAAAAAGCAAAGGAGCAGGTGAAGGCTTCTACAGATTATTATAAAGCTGGAAACTCTGATCCTAACAGCATTTCTGCCAAAGCACGTATGGTTTCGAAGTACAACGAAAAGCACAGCAAATAGGAGGGGTGACCTATGGATATGATTACAGTTTCAGCAAAGACCGTTGATGAAGCAATTACAAAAGCATTAATCCAACTGGAGACAACCAGTGATAAACTGGAGTATGAAATTGTTGATAAAGGAAGTAATGGTATTCTGGGATTTATCGGTTCAAAGCCAGCTGTTATCCGTGCAAGGAAGAAAGAAACCTTGGAGGACATGGCAATGACTTTTCTTTCCGATGTATTTGGTGCAATGGATTTAACTGTTTCCTTGGAAACGGAATTTGATGAAGGGGAACGAGAACTCTCCATCAACATGTCTGGTGACGATATGGGAATCCTGATTGGAAAGCGTGGACAGACTTTGGATTCACTGCAGTATCTGGTAAGTCTTGTTGTTAATAAGGAAAGCGAAGAATATATCCGCGTAAAACTGGATACGGAGAATTACAGGGAGCGGAGAAAAGAGACGCTGGAAACTCTGGCTAAGAACATTGCTTATAAGGTAAAGCGTACCAGAAGACCGGTTTCTCTGGAACCTATGAATCCATATGAGAGAAGAATTATACACTCCGCACTTCAGAATGACAAGTTTGTTGTAACAAGAAGTGATGGGGAAGAGCCATTTAGACATGTGGTGATATCCTTGAAAAAGGAACATATTAAAAAAGAGCGGTATCAGGATCGAGATAAATAGTCAAACAACAATGAGGGGTTGGGGCTGTCGGAAGGCACCCTCACCCCTTTTCTCACGCCGGTATGTTCGCTGGCGTACAACAGGTGGCAGAAAATGAAGATGAATACGATAGCGGCGATAGCCACAGCGATGTCAAGTTCCGGAATCGGAATTGTGAGAATCAGTGGCGAGGAGTCATTTCAGATTATAGACAGGATTTTTAAAGGAAAAGGGAAACGGGTTAAAAAGATTTCGGATCAAAAGTCTCACACGGTTCACTATGGATTTATTTATGATGGGGATGAACTGATTGATGAGGTTCTTGTATTAATTATGAAAGGTCCTGGCAGTTATACCGGAGAGGATACGATTGAGATTGACTGTCATGGAGGCGTTCTGGTGACAAAAAAGATACTTCAGACCGTTTTGAAATATGGAGCAAGGCCAGCTGAGCCAGGTGAATTTACGAAACGGGCTTTTTTAAGCGGAAGGATTGATTTAACGCAGGCAGAAGCAGTGATTGATGTGATTAACGCAAAAAACCAGTATGCGTTAAAATCATCAGTCGGTCAGTTGGAGGGAGCTGTATCTAAACGTGTCCGTGCATTGAGAGAAGTTATTATCTATCATATTGCATTTATTGAATCTGCACTGGATGATCCGGAGCATATCTCTCTGGATGGGTATCCTGAGACTCTGCTTCAGGCGGTTGCACCTTTAAAGGAAGAGTTAAAGCGGCTGATTCGTTCCTCTGAGAACGGAAGAGTTCTTTCAGAAGGAATTGAGACGGTTATTATGGGAAAGCCCAATGCTGGGAAGTCTTCATTGCTAAATGTTCTGGTGGGAGAGGACCGTGCTATCGTGACTGATATAGCCGGAACAACCAGGGATACTTTAAAGGAACAGATCATGCTGGAAGATTTAAGCCTGAATATGATCGATACTGCGGGAATCCGTAATACGGAGGATGTAGTGGAAAAGATAGGAGTTGAAAAGGCCAGACATGCAGCAGAGGGAGCCGATTTAATTATCTATGTGGTGGATGGTTCCTGCCCGCTTGACGAGAATGATGAGGAGATTCTGACTTTTATTGAAGAAAGGAAAACAGTCATCGTTTTAAATAAATCAGATCTGTCCATGGTTGTAACACCTGAAATGTTAAATATGAGAACCAGTCATAAGGTGATAACCGTTTCAGCCAGAAACCGCTTGGGTATCGAGGAACTGGAACATGAAATTAAGACGATGTTCTATGAGGGTGAAATTGATTTTAATGACCAGGTTTATATCACAAATGTAAGACAGAAAAATGCACTTGAAGAAGCCTTAAAAAGTCTTGGTATGGTAGAACAGAGCATACATGGCGGTATGGCGGAGGACTTTTGTTCCATTGACTTGATGGATGCCTATGAGCAGCTCGGAATCATTCTGGGAGAGTCCGTGGAGGATGATCTGGTCAATGAGATATTCAGCAAATTCTGTATGGGAAAGTAAGGATCAGAAAAGAGGAGATAAAGATGCAGTATTTAGAGGAGTCTTATGACGTTGTAGTGGTCGGCGCTGGTCATGCCGGCTGTGAGGCTGCCCTGGCATGCGCCAGGATGGGCCTTGAAACAATTATGTTTACGGTCAGCGTGGACAGTATTGCCCTGATGCCCTGTAATCCCAATATCGGGGGAAGTTCAAAAGGCCATCTGGTGAGAGAACTGGATGCTTTAGGCGGAGAAATGGGCAAGAACATAGACAAGACGTATATTCAGTCAAAAATGCTTAACCAATCCAAAGGACCTGCTGTCCATTCTTTAAGGGCACAGGCGGATAAACAGGATTATACAAGATCTATGAGAAGCGTTCTGGAGAATACGGACCATCTTACCATCAGACAGGCAGAGGTATCAGAGATACTGACTGATCAGGGGGTTCTGTCAGGGGTTAAGACTTACTCCGGAGCTGTTTATCATTGTAAAGCAGCTGTTCTTGCAACAGGAACTTATTTAAGAGCAAGATGTATTTACGGTGATGTAAGCAATTATACAGGCCCAAACGGACTGCAGGCAGCAAACCACTTAACAGACTCCTTAAAGGCCAATGGAATTGAAATGCGGCGCTTTAAAACAGGTACTCCTGCGAGAGTAGATAAGCGTAGTATTGATTTTTCAAAGATGGAAGAGCAGCTGGGGGATGAGAGAGTAGTACCATTCTCTTTTTCTACAGATCCAGAATCCATTAAGAAAGAGCAGATCTCCTGCTGGCTGACTTATACCAACAGCAGCACCCATGAAATTATCAGAGATAATCTGGACCGTTCCCCTCTGTATTCTGGTGCGATTGAAGGGACAGGACCCAGGTATTGTCCATCCATCGAGGACAAAGTGGTCAAATTTCCGGATAAAGACCGCCACCAGGTATTTGTTGAGCCAGAGGGGCTTTATACCAATGAAATGTATTTAGGCGGAATGTCCAGCTCCCTTCCGGAGGATGTTCAGTATGCCATGTACAGGACTGTGCCGGGACTGGAGAATGTAAAAATTGTGAGGAATGCCTATGCTATTGAGTATGACTGTATTAACTCCGGACAGCTGAATGCCGCTTTGGAATTTAAAGCTGTCAGCGGTTTATTCAGCGGAGGTCAGTTTAATGGAAGCTCTGGTTATGAAGAGGCGGCTGTTCAGGGATTTATGGCAGGGGTTAATGCTGCAATGAAGATTATGGGGAGAGAGCCGGTTATATTAGATCGCTCCCAGGCATATATCGGTGTTTTGATTGATGATCTGGTTACCAAGGAAAATCTTGAACCTTATCGTATGATGACATCCAGGGCAGAGTACAGGCTTTTACTGCGTCAGGACAATGCAGACCTTCGTCTGATGGGAATTGGACATGAAATAGGTCTTGTCAGTGATGAAAGGTATGAACAGCTGTTAAAGAAGGAACAGGCAATTGATTTGGAAATTAAGCGTCTGGAATCAACGAATATCGGAGCATCTGAAAAGGTGCAGAATTTTTTGGAGACCAATGGCAGCACGGCTCTCAAAACAGGTACAACCTTAGCAGAATTGGTGCGCAGACCGGAATTGAATTATATTATGTTAACTGATATTGATGAGAAGCGAGTACCTCTTCCTGAAGACGTGGTAGAGCAGGTGGATATTAATATTAAGTATGAAGGATATATTCGCAGACAGAAACAGCAGGTGACACAGTATAAGAAACTGGAGAATCGAAAGCTGCAGATGGATTTTGATTATGCGGAAGTGAAGGGACTGAGGAGAGAAGCAATTCAAAAGCTGAATTTGTATAAACCGATGTCTATTGGACAGGCATCCAGAATATCAGGAGTATCTCCTGCAGATATCTCGGTACTGCTGGTTTACTTAGAACAGATGAGATACCATAAAAATGCGGATCAGAAGGAATAAGGAGAAAAGTATGACGGAAGCTTTTTATGAGAAGTTTCAGAGAGAATTAAAGTTATTATCTATAGATTTAGAAAAAAAGCAAATGGATCAATTTTTTGAATATTATGAGCTATTGATTGAATGGAATAAGGTCATGAATCTTACTGCTATCACTGAGTTGGACGAAGTAATAACGAAACATTTTGTTGACAGCTTATCTTTGATTAAGGCAAAGAAAGATTTGGACTCATTACCATATAATATTATCGATGTTGGGACAGGCGCAGGGTTTCCAGGAATACCATTAAAGATCGCTTTTCCTCAGCTGCGTATTACTTTAATGGATTCATTAAATAAGAGAGTTAATTTTCTTAATGAAGTAATAAAGAAACTGGAATTAAAGGATATCGCATCGATTCATGGAAGAGCGGAAGATTTAGGCAGAGATTTAATACATCGGGAACAATATGATCTATGTGTTTCCCGGGCTGTAGCAAATCTAAGTACATTATCAGAGTATTGTATGCCTTTTGTTAAAGTGGGTGGATGCTTTATACCATATAAATCCGGTAAGATAGATGAAGAGTTGACAGAAGCAAAACATGCTGTATTTCTTCTTGGGGGTAAAATAGAGAGAACAGAACGATTTTTATTACCTGGGACAGAAGCAGAGAGATCATTTATAGAAATTACAAAAGTAAATAGTATCTCTAAGAAGTATCCGAGAAAGGCCGGATTACCTTCAAAGGAACCGTTAAAATAAAATGTTTCACGTGAAACATCCAAGAGGTTAATGTTGATCTCAATAGGAATGTTTCACGTGAAACATTTTTTTATAAAAAGTACATTTGAATTAATTGATATAGACTGGTTGGATTCTCCATTTGAGGAAGATATTTACTATTAGGTATTAAAGAACTCTCTATGGCTGGATTACACTTCTGATATTCAAGTATAACATCATTGATATGATCCATTTCCTGTCCACCTGTAATATATATGCTGTTATTAATTTTTTTAAGTGCATTTGTCACATTACACTTAGTATAGTTACACTTTACACTTGCATATAACGATTTTGGTGAGTCTCCTAAATGAGCCGCTTCATGATAGGCGTCAATTATGGAATTTTTCACAGAATACGGATTGTAAAAAAAGTTCTTTGTAAATTCTTCTCGTATCGATTGTTTACTCACTGATATATGGTAGAGAAGAGTACCTATTATAGGAAGATCCAGAATAAACTTATAAACTTTGGAATGGTTATTGGGAATCTGGTTGCAGGTCAAAAGACTCTCCGGATTTATAAGCATAATTTGATCAAATAATTCGGGTGAATTGTTACATGTCATAAGTGCCAATGCTGTTGAGGCACCTGTAGCAATTACATTAGTTCGATGTCCAATTTCTGATTTAATAAAATCAGTGATCATCTGTACATAGAGATAGTTTGTATAAGTTAAATCTGGTTTTTCTGACCGGCCGCATCCAAGCAGGTCGATGGTATAAACAGTATACTGTTCCTTTAATAAGGAAATTAAACTATTCCATTCGTAACCATTAGAACATGCTGTTAAATCATGAATTAACAGAAGTGGTTTTCCTGAACCTGTTTTCGTATAATGTATATTGCCAAAACGCCATTTATAACATAAGGATTTTGAATCTGCCAGTATGTTTTTTGATGATGCAGACAGTTTGACGAATTTATTAATAACTGCAGTGGTCGCAGCTGTACTTGCTGAAAGAATGAGTAGAGTTAGTAATTTACTCGTAGTTTTCATTATTTACCTCCTGATAACGGATAATCTCTTCTTATTATAATATAATCAATATAGACTTACAACGGAAAACATATTAATTTATTCTTAAACTTGGAAGAATGTTTCACGTGAAACATTTTTTGTAAATTATGTATTTTTTTTACTTCAAACCATAGGAAAAAAAAATAAAGTATGATATACTCTAGTTTGAACTGCAATTTCCGGACGTAGTAACAGGAGAAAATTAAAAATGGGAAGAATCATTGCGATAGCAAACCAGAAAGGCGGAGTCGGTAAAACGACTACTGCAATTAACCTATCAGCTTGTCTTGCGGAGTCAGGACAACGGGTATTAGCTGTGGATTTTGATCCACAGGGAAACGAAACCAGTGGGCTTGGTATGGAAAAGTCAACAATTGAGCGTACCATCTATGATCTGTTGGTAGGAGAGTGTGAAATAGAAGAATGTTTGATTACTAACGTTCAGGATAATCTGGATCTATTGCCATCAAATGTGGATCTGGCTGGAGCTGAGATAGAGTTGTTAGAAATCGAAAATAAGGAGATGCTCCTTAAGTCATATCTTGAAAAAATCAAGAAAAACTATGATTTTATTATTATAGATTGTCCTCCGTCATTGAGTCTATTGACAATTAATGCCTTATCTGCAGCAAACACCGTATTAGTACCCATCCAGTGTGAATATTATGCATTGGAAGGACTTAGCCAGGTATTAAAAACAGTGAATTTGGTAAAAAAGAAATTGAATCCTTCTTTGGAAATGGAAGGAGTTGTATTTACTATGTATGATGCAAGAACCAATCTTTCCTTGGAAGTTGTAGAAAGTGTTAAGAACAATTTAAATCAGAACATCTATAAAACAATCATACCCAGAAATGTCAGACTGGCGGAGGCTCCCAGCCATGGAATGCCGATTAATTTATATGATTCCAGGTCAGCGGGGGCAGAAAGCTACCGGTTACTGGCGGCTGAAGTTATAAGCAGAGGAGAAGAGATCTAGATATGGCAAAGAGAACAGGTTTAGGAAAAGGGCTTGGTGCGATTTTTGGAGATGAAGTAATGGAATCTGCAGCAGAAGAACAGGAAATAAAAAATCATAAGGAAGCTGAACATACGGCAGCATTGTCGGATAAAGGAAAATCGGATTTAGATACAGGGAAAGAGATATTTATAAAAATATCAATGATTGAGCCTAATCATAATCAGCCGCGAAAGGAATTTCGTGAAGACGCATTACTGGAACTGGCTGAATCCATGAAGGAATATGGTGTCTTACAGCCTCTTCTGGTTCAAAAAAATGGTGAGTTTTATGAGATTATTGCTGGAGAACGGAGATGGCGCGCTGCAAAAATGGCTGGTTTAAAAGAAGTTCCGGTAGTGATCAGGGAATATACGAAGCAGCAGTCTATGGAAATTGCTCTAATAGAAAATGTGCAGCGAGAAGATTTGAATCCTATAGAAGAAGCCAGGGCATATTCTATCTTAATGCAGGAGTTTGGATTAAAGCAGGAAGAAATAGCAGCACGTGTTGCTAAAAATCGGGTTACCATAACGAATAGTATGCGGTTATTAAAGCTGGATGAGCGGATTCAGGAAATGCTGATTCAGGATCAGATTAGCAGCGGACACGCCAGAGCTTTGTTAGCAGTAGATGATCGGGATTTACAATATCAGCTTGCCGGTAAAATTGTGGCTGAAAATCTCAGTGTCCGAGAAGTGGAAAAACTTGTAAAATCTTTGTCAAAAAAGAAAGAACCAAAGGAAGCCAGGGAAGAGGATGAAAGCATTTCCTTAATTTTCCGGGAACTGGAAGATCGAATGAAAACTGCCATGGGCACAAAAGTCAGCATTAACCGCAAGGATAAAAATAAAGGAAGAGTCGAAATCGAGTACTATTCTGAGGCAGAATTGGAAAGAATAGTAGAGTTATTAGAATCCATAAGATAACATCATGGAAGTGAGGACGAAAGAATGGATAACAGTATATTAAATCAGCTGCCGGTTGATCCTGCCTTTTTGATCATTGGATTATCTGTGCTTACATTAATACTGCTGATCGTCGTGATTATATGTATTATTCAAATTAGAAAGCTGTACCGAAGATATGATTTTTTCATGAGAGGCAAAGACGCAGAAACGCTTGAAGGCATTATCATAGAACAAATGGAAGATATTACTCAGTTAAAAGCGGAAGATCGAGCCAATAAAGATTCTCTGAGAAATACAAATAAAAATTACAGAAGTGCATTTCAAAAATTTGGTCTTGTAAAGTATAACGCTTTTAAAGGTATGGGAGGTAATTTAAGCTTTGCTATGGCGCTACTGGATTATACAAACAGCGGATTTGTACTGAACTCGGTTCATAGCAGAGAAGGCTGTTATATCTACATTAAAGAAGTAGAAAGAGGAGAGACAGAAGTACTGTTAGGCAGTGAGGAGAAAGATGCTCTGGAGCGGGCATTAGGATATCATTCTTAAAAACACGGTTATTACCGTGTTTTTTATTATAATTTATTCACCGGCACTTTTTATCTGGCTACCTATAATTGGAATATGGAACAGCTTTAAGCAGATTGTATTCAGTTGACAATAATTTAATGGAAGTCTTCTATTTACAAAATGCCAAAGCTGTAATCCAGTCACATACCAGTGAAAAAAGAGAAATTATATTCTTAATTAACGGATCTCAGTCTTCTCCATATGGTGTTCTTCGGTGAGAGCCGCACCGATAGCAGTACCATACTCTGCCTGTTCCGGTATAATAAAGTGAACATCAAACATGGTTTCCAGGGATTGAAAAATCTCCCGGCATTGAGGAAATCTGGAAAGATTTCCCGTCATGACAAAATCGTTAATGTTGCTGTTTAATGATGATAAGATGGCGGACTTTCCAATTACCTGAAGTACCATATGAATAATACCAATAGCAATATCTTCATCTGATACAAAACCTCTTACTTTTCCGAAGTTTGATGCAGTAGCGTTTAATGGCAGTCCTGGAAGAGGGGATCTTGATATATCCTGAATCTGTAAATCAATATTACTTAGATTTCCTCTGCTGGCCAGATCCATAATATGCGAGATATCCTGAGTTTTTAACAGCAGACTGGAAAGACCGACAATGGTTCCTCCTCCGATTCCGATCCCACCGGTGTGAACGATGGACTCTCCATTCACCTGAACAAGGGAAGTACCTGTTCCCATACTAACTACGATTAAATCTTTTAATCCGGTAAAATACTGTCCGCCCAGGCCATTGCAGGTAAATTCATTCACTTTATAGGTTGGGATTCCGTAAAGAGGCTGCTCCACATAAGCACTTCCTACGCCTGTAATCATGATTTTTTCTATTTCATTTAACTGAATATTGTTATCATAGATAAACTTCCCCAGAGCTCCAAATAAGGAAGCAATTGGGTTATCTGCTTTTACAAAAGTTGGTATTTTTAATTTATGATCCTGAAATCCAACAATCTTTGTTGTACTGCCTCCAAGATCAATTCCAATGGTTATTTTCATAAATATCCCCTTAAATCGTGTTATCTGATTTAGCCTGCATAAACCTTTTTTTAGCAGGTAGTAAGGCTAACTATACCATAATTATAGTTACATCACAAGTTTTTAAATAGGTTCAAAGATGCGTGATAAAAACGAAGTATTTCCTTATATATACTGGGTGAAATTTGATGGTAATTTAATGTATAAGGGTTTGTTAATTATTTTATATTAATAATAACCCTTAAAACCCTTTGTTTTATCGGAGTTATTTGATTTTACCTGATTTTTATATAAGTAAAAAAGTATTTATTAAAAATACATAAAAATTTTATCGAACGATGTATATTTTTGTGAGTTATAACATTGACAAAAAAATAACGATAGAATATAATAAAATCATAAAGATCGTTAAAAAAATATCGATTAAGAAACTAATGGGATTGCTGCTTTAAAAATGGAGGAAATTCAAATGGCAAAAAAAGAAGAACTGGTTAAGGTTCCCCAGATAATTGATAGTGTAGATACCTTGGTTGCTAAAATGGAAGCAATGAGAGAGGCTCAGAGAGTCTTTGCAACATTTACACAGGAGCAGGTTGATAAAATTTTCTATGAGGCAGCAAGCGCTGCGAATAAATTGAGAATCCCTCTTGCTAAGATGGCTGTTGAGGAAACAGGCATGGGTGTTGCAGAGGATAAAGTAATTAAAAACAATTATGCCGCTGAATATATCTATAATTCTTACAAAGATACAAAAACCTGCGGTGTGATTGAAGAAGATAAAGCTTTTGGTATTAAGAAAATTGCAGAGCCAATCGGTCTGATTGCAGCTGTTATTCCTACTACAAACCCTACATCAACTGCAATATTCAAAACACTGATCAGTTTAAAAACAAGAAATGCAATTATCATTTCCCCGCATCCCAGAGCAAAGAACTGTACGATTGCTGCTGCTAAGGTAGTTCTTGAAGCGGCTGTCAAGGCAGGTGCACCAGAAGGAATTATTGGCTGGATTGATGTACCTTCTCTGGAATTAACAAACGAGGTTATGAGAAGTGCAGATATCATTCTGGCAACGGGTGGTCCTGGAATGGTTAAGGCAGCTTATTCTTCAGGAAAACCGGCTCTGGGCGTAGGTGCAGGTAATACACCGGTTATCATTGATGATACGGCTGATGTTAAGATGGCAGTAAATTCCATCATTCATTCCAAGACTTTTGATAATGGTATGATTTGTGCTTCTGAACAGTCTGTTACAGTTCTTGATAAAGTTTATGACGCAGTTAAGAAAGAGTTTGCAGCAAGAGGCTGCTACTTCTTAAAGGGCGATGAAATTGAAAAAGTACGTAAAACCATTATTATTAATGGAGCACTTAATGCCAAGATTGTTGGACAGAAGGCACATACCATTGCGAAGCTTGCAGGTGTTGAAGTTCCGGAATCAACCAAGATCTTAATTGGTGAGGTGGAAAACGTTCATATTGAGGAAGAATTTGCACATGAAAAGCTGTCACCGGTTCTGGCAATGTATAGAGCAAAAACCTTTGACGAGGCAATTGAAAAGGCAGAACAACTGGTTGCAGACGGTGGCTATGGTCATACAGCTTCCCTCTATGTGAATGTAAATGAAACTGAAAAAATGGCAAAACATGCAGCTGCAATGAAGACCTGCCGTATTCTTGTTAATACTCCATCTTCTCATGGCGGTATCGGCGATATCTATAACTTTAAGTTACAGCCATCTCTGACTCTGGGATGCGGTTCCTGGGGCGGAAACTCTGTTTCTGAAAATGTTGGCGTAAAACATTTGCTGAATATTAAAACCGTTGCTGAGAGGAGAGAGAACATGCTGTGGTTCAGAAATCCGGAAAAAGTTTATTTCAAAAAGGGATGTATGCCGGTTGCCCTTAGTGAGTTAAAGGATGTATATAACAAAAAGAGAGCATTTGTAGTAACAGACTCTTTCCTTTATATGAATGGCTATACCAAGGCAATTACTGATAAACTGAATGAAATGGGAATTGTTTACACAGTATTCTCAGATGTTCAGCCTGATCCGACCCTTGCGAATGCTGAGGCCGGTGCAGCAGCTATGAAGGCATTCCAGCCGGATACAATCATCGCACTGGGCGGCGGTTCTGCAATGGACGCTGCAAAAATCATGTGGGTAATGTATGAGCATCCGGAAGTGGACTTCCAGGATATGGCGATGCGTTTCATGGATATCCGTAAGAGAGTATACACATTCCCGAAGATGGGTGAGAAAGCTTATTTTGTAGCAATTCCAACCTCTTCCGGTACTGGTTCTGAGGTGACTTCTTTCGCAGTTATTACAGACCAGAATACAGGAGTTAAATATCCGCTTGCAGATTATCAGTTAATGCCGAATATGTCCATTGTTGATGCAGATAATATGATGAGCCAGCCAAAGGGTCTGACCAGCGCTTCTGGTATTGATGTACTGACTCATGCGCTGGAAGCATACGCATCTGTTATGGCTTCTGATTACACAGATGGTCTTGCGCTGAAGGCTATGAAGAATGTATTTGAATACCTGCCAACTGCTTATAACGATGGAACCAATGTTGAGGCCAGATGTAAGATGGCAGATGCTTCCTGTATGGCTGGTATGGCATTTAACAACGCATTCTTAGGAGTATGCCATTCTATGGCACATAAATTAGGCGCTTACCATCACATTCCTCATGGTGTGGCAAATGCACTCTTAATTACTATGGTTATGGAATTCAACGCTTCAGAAGTACCTGCTAAGATGGGAACCTTCCCACAGTATCAGTATCCCCATACACTTGCCAGATATGCAGAATGCGCACGTTTCTGCGGAATTGATGGTAAAGACGATGCGGATGTATTAAAGAAATTCATTGCTAAGATTGAAGAATTAAAGAAGGCCGTTGGAATTAAGGCAACAATTAAAGATTACGGTGTAGATGAGAAGTATTTCTTAGACACGCTGGATGAGATGGTTGAGAATGCATTTGATGATCAGTGTACCGGTGCAAACCCAAGATATCCGCTGTTCAGTGAGCTTAAGGAAATGTATTTAAAGGGTTACTACGGTAAATAAATAGAAACATGGAAAAAGAACGGATTTGAATTGATTTTCAAATCCGTTCTTTTTTTGTGAATAACTAGATTTTTTTCTGTTTAATGCGCTCTTTTAAGTCGGTTATTTTATCCGTGATCACTGAAAGGGTTTTTGAAAATTCCATATCAATTCCATAGAGCTGCTTCATTAACCGCACTGCGTCCTGATTGATCTGCGGCTTTGTATCTGTACCCGCAGAATAGCTTTCAAACACATCTCCTGCAAGATGTTTGCCTAATGCTTCTGCAATCTGGCTTCTGCAGGAATTATGAACGCATATAAATGCTACTTTTGGTAACATGGTAAGTCCCTCCCATTAATTATGACGAAAACCATCCTCGTGTTTTATTTGCAGCCTGCACCAATAGGAGCATCACAGGGACCTCAACAAGAACTCCAACAATGGTGACCAGTGCTACAGAGCTACCCAGACAGTTAAATACCGTTAACCCCTGATTTTTTTAATTAAATCAATAACTTCCTCTTTTTTTAATACTTTACCATAGGAAGCGACCTTGCCATCAATAATAAGTGCTGGAGTTGACATAACACCATAGGTCGCAATTTCAGCAAAATCGGTAACATGATCAATGGAAGGGTCTAAGCCCAGCTCAGACAGAGCTTCTTTTGCTGCATTCTCCAGCTGATTGCATTTAGCACAGCCAGAACCCAGTACCTTAATGGGGGAATCGTTTCTTTTTCCTGTTTCTTCTTTTTTCTTTCCAAATAAACTCATAAATATACCTCCTGAAATTAGATAAATAAGAATTGAAATAAATTAAATAAATAACCGACTATAGTGATACCTGCAACACAGATTGCAATGAATACACCCAGCAGTTTTGGTTTAACTGCCTTACGCAGCATGATCATTGACGGAAAGCTGAGGGTGGTTACCGCCATCATAAAGCTGAGGATCGTACCAAGCTGTGCTCCTTTATAAAGCAATGCTTCAGCAATGGGAATGGTGCCGAAAATATCCGCGTACATGGGGACACCGATTAGTGTTGCCAGAATTACACCAAATGGATTGTTTGATCCCAGAACTGCATTAATCCAGGATTCCGGTATCCAGTTGTGTATGACCGCACCGATACCAACGCCCACCAGAATGTAGGGAAATACTTTTTTAAAGGTAGATAAAGCCTGGTCTTTCGCATAGATGACTCTGTCTTTTTTGGAGAGTGTGGGAGATTCAATATCCACTTTACTGGCATTGCGGATAAATTCTTCGACGTAGTTCTCCATGTGAAGTGCCTCGATGATTGTTCCTCCTATAACAGCAATCACTAAACCAATCAGTACATATGCAGCTGCCACTTTTACGCCAAAAATGCTCATTAGAAGAACTAAACTTCCAAGGTCCACCATTGGAGATGAAATGAGGAATGAGAATGTCACACCCAGGGGAAGACCTGCACTGGTAAAGCCGATAAAGAGTGGTATGGAAGAACAGGAGCAAAAAGGGGTGACGGTTCCAAGGAGTGCTGCAATTACATTCGCCCAGATTCCATGAAAACGACCCATGATCTTTTTACTGCGCTCAGGAGGAAAATAACTCTGGATATAGGAAATAAGGAAAATAAGGAAACAAAGAAGCACGGTTATTTTTATCACATCGTAAAGAAAAAACTGTATGCTTCCGCCTAGACGGCTGTTGATATCAGTACCAAGAGAAGACAGCATATTTCCAATCAGTTGATTCAGCCACTTCATACCCAGTATCTGTTCCTGAAAAATATTCCAGGCTACTTGTAAGGTGTTCAAAATAATTCCTCCAATCAATTATTCATATCAAAAAAACTTGATGTATTTAGTGAAAGAAAAACCATCCAATCGATGGCCTCTCTGACATTTAATATTCATCAGGTACCTGCCGGGTATTCGGTGTCGTCAGCTGTACCAGTAATTCTGCGGCATATTTACTGCCGGATTCGCTCAGACGGTAGTGAGTCCATTTGCCCTCCTGCCGGCTGTCCACCACGCCTGATTCACATAAAATCTTCATGTGATAGGACAAAGAGGACTGACCGATTTCCATTTGGTCAATGAGTACGCAGGCGCACTTTTCACCACTGCGAAGAAGCTCAAGAATTGCAAGACGCTTCTCATCGCAGAACGCCTTGAAAATCCTGGCATTTTTTTCATGAGTATTATCCAAGCATATCACCTCAAATCAAAATATTTTGATATGAAAAGTATATGCGCAATATTGAAAAATGTCAATATAAAAGTATTACTTTTTTGGAATACTGATAAATACTATATTTTACTTGCATAATGTATCAATATGATATATTATAATACTATATTAAAGATAAGGGGAAGTACAAATGAAAGAAAACACAGGAAAGTCAAAATATGTAATGCTTGGGATGCTTGCCCGTATGCCGCTGACGGGTTATACAATAAAAAAGTGGTTGGAAAACGAATACAGCCATTTCTGGCAGGAAAGCTATGGTCAAATATATCCTACATTAAAAGCACTGGTTGCACAGGGGCTTGCAGTCAGCTCCAGCGATGGGGAACATGGAAACGGACGGGGGCAAATTGTATACAGCATTACGGAAGAGGGAAGAAAAGAACTTTCAGACTGGCTGTATGAGAAGCCCGAGATAGAGAAGCTCCGTTATGAGATACTTCTTAAGATTTCTTTTGGTGAGAATACCCAGCCTGACGTTTTAATCGGTCATCTGGATGATTTTATCATAAGAAATGAGGAATTAATAAGAAATATGAGTGAGTATATGGAACAGATGGACCAGTTTAAAGATCAGGGGATCAATTGTACTTATAGTCATTTGACGGCACTTTGCGGTGTTTATGTTTATTCTGCTATGAAGGATTGGGCTGAGAAAGCTAAAAAAATTATTTCTGAGAAAGGGGAACCATCATGAGTGTTTTAGTAGTATATTTTTCATTTGAGGGTAATACGAAATCAGTTGCAGAGACGATCGGACAAACATTACATGCGGACATAGTTGAATTAAAAACTAGCAAGAACTATCCGACAGTGGGGATTGGTAAGTACTTCTGGGGTGGAAAGAGTGTTGTTTTTGGAGATAAACCTGCGTTAACAAATGAAAGAATTAATTTAAGCCATTATGATACGATAATAATCGGAACTCCGGTATGGGCGGGGTCATTTGCACCACCCATAAGAAGTTTCGTTAATGATTATCAGATCAGGAATAAGCAGATTGCAATTTTTGCAAGCCATGGAGGCGGCGGAGCAGTAAAGTGTTTTGCCAAACTAAAGGAAGCTCTGCCTGAAAATAAATTTATTGGTGAAGTTGCTTATGTTGGGCCGAAGAAGAATCCGGAGAGTCTTGAGAGTGCTGCAAAGTGGGCAGAGGGGCTTTTATAGAATGGTTTTTATATCTTGATTGTGAGACCGACACCGACTTCATTCAGAGGTATGAAGCTGTTTATTTTAGCCTTAACCTTAAATGAAACGCAATGGCATGGGTATAACTCACATATGTTGTTGTCAAGAAAGTACTGTATTGTATGATCAAGTCTGGTGTCAGTTTCGAAAAGATGAAAGCCACCTATCACACCTAGAACAGTATTGTTTTTACAAATCATTTTAGCATATTCAATGATGTTGCAAATACCACTGTGAGAGCAGCCTGTAATAATGAACAGTCCTTTGTCGGATTGATAGACAAGGGCGGAATCATCCATGACGTAATCAACCTGGTATTGGTTATGAGACGTTTTCTGCTTACCGATAGGATTTCTTAGTTCAAAATTATGAAGGCTGGGGATTTCTCCTAAGAAAATTATATTTTTGCTTATAGGGACTGGATGTTTTGAAACAGATAAAGTACAGGAGTTATCTGCTGATGCTTTAGTAAGACCAGAACTTATACTTTCACCGGAATCTATTTTTTCTTTAAAAGCATCTGGATGAGCAAAAAGTTTTACATGGGATAAGTCATATTGATTATTTAAGAAATGGAAACCACCGGTGTGATCATTGTGGCCATGGGAAAATACAATCTTTGTGATATCGGCTAAATTAATATGTAATTTATCTGCGTTGCTGATTAATACATCAGAATATCCTGTGTCGAACAATATTTTTTCATCTTCATCTTCAATATAATAACTGACAGCAGGCTCTCCTAAGAAGTATCTGTCAATGAATGTATTATTATCAACTAATACGGTTAGCTTCATAATGTTCTCCTATGGGTTCATTTATGAATGTTATAATATCATATAGAACAGTAAATTACCATTATATATAAATGTAACGAGGTGACGGAATGAAATTAATAAAAAAAATACCGCCAGAAAACAAGCAAACGACAATGTTTCTTAACGATCAGGCCTGGATTCGTTTAAAGGAACCAAAATCTGTATCGGCAGCTATTTTATGGTCAATGCCTATCAGTATTCTACTGATGCTGTCAGGCGCTGCGTGGTGTTACTATCTATACCCTCCGTTTCAGGAGCTGCTTTCCGGAGAGCAGGGATTTTCGATGGAAATTACAATCGGTATAGAGATTGTGTATTATCTGCTGGGGATGTTTTTATGCCTTGTGATACATGAGCTGATTCATGCGGCATTTATACCAAAGGTATGGAAATCAGACAAGACTTACTGGGGATTTAACGGATTGTTTGGTTTTGTATTTACGGAAGAGGTTCTTTCAAAGAAAAGAATGGTTGTAATATCACTAATGCCGCTGTTGATTCTATCCTTTGCAATACCGTTACTACTGGCTGGTGCTGGTCTTCTAAATGGCTATTTAGTTTTTTTGAGTGTGTTAAATGCAGGAGGTGCCTGCGTTGATGTCCTGAATGTGATTCTGATTCTTTCACAGGTTCCAAAGGGAGGAGATCTTGTTGCAAATGGATATGCAACTTTTTACAAAAATACAGGAAGGAAAGCCTGACTAGGCATTTCCTTCCTGTATTTCGTTTATTTTTCCATTTTTAAATAACAGAATCATCTCGTGGGTCAGGCTGATATTGGTAAAATCATCGGGGATATCCTCAGGAGCCATCCAGACTGCTGTGGATAACTCGGTTTCATCCAGCGTAACTTGTGGAGAACCATCAAGCTCCGCCCAATACCCAACTAGAATAGAATCAGATATTCCCCAGGGCTGGTTTTTATAATACCGTATATTTTTTACCCGAAGACCGACTTCCTCCATGACTTCCCGGTTTACCGTATCCTCTAAAGTTTCACCAAATTCTGTGTATCCAGCTATAAGTGCGTAACGGGTGTATTCTCTTCCTGCATATTTTGTCAGAAGCAGTTTACCATCATGGATAATACCTACAATGACGGCGGGTGATATCTTGGGGTAGACGGTATTGCCACAGGAAGAACAGACCATGGAACGTTCTTTTTTACTTTTAATCATTTCAGCACCGCAGCATCCGCAGTAACGGCTGGCTGAATAGAACCGGTGAAGCTGGGAAGCACAAACAGCAGAAAAGGATAACCACATTGGGGTTAATTCCCGTAATATGCTGACTTTATTCAGGCAAAGACCATGAGTATCCGTAAGAGTTACACTGGCTTCATCTACAAGAAAAAAATCCATGTGATCAATGGAAAACAGAAAATCACAATGAGACTTAAACCGGCTGCGATCCTCTTCGCTTAAAGAAGAAAATCTGGGAACGGCTTTGGTGTCACCTTCAGTTAAACAGATTGCTCCATCTGAAAAGTAGTAAAAAAAGCTGTCATCAGTGGGCGATTTTACTTCAAATTCATTGTGAAATACATGGGGGAAAATATCCTGAATCATAAGTTTAAGACCTTCTTTTTCGTAATTATCATTTAGACAGTTCAATCTATTTTAGAATTAATCAGTCTTTCTGTCAAGATGGCGGGAGGATTAGCATTTTACAAAAGTCCACTAAAGGTCCTTCTTTCATAGCAACTTTCATTTTTTCTTCTATTGTCATCATATATATCCCTTTCACTTTTTTAGTTTATTTTTTATCCTTACCTTTATTTTTACATATTTAAAAATTATTGTAAACACCTAATATATATCAGGTTAACAACTAGGGCAAAAGTGGGTTTAATTGGTAAAAACAAACAATATATAGCCTTGCTGTTATATAAAAACATGTAAAAAACGAATAAAAATATGAACAAAATACGATCAAAATAATTATAGGTTAAAAATCAATATGTAAACAAAAATAACTGGTTTGTAACCAGCCTCAGGTATACTAACAAAGAGGGAAATTTTGCCATTACGTGGCTTCCATATAGAAAAAGAAATGAAAATAAGAGGAGGGTGTGAAATGAAGGGAGCAATGAAGAAAAGACATCAGATTAAAAGAGTGATTGCTTGGTTGCTAACGATAGCCATTGTTGCAGGCAATGTATCTCAACTTAATGCAACTACGGTTTATGCTGCAGAAAGCACTGCACAAAGAACGGCAACACCATCAAGTGCGTCAAAGGCCTCTCCGTCAGAAGCAACACCATCACAGGCAAAACAGGTGATAGATGTTAAGGTTACCCAATCTGCCATAGAAAAAGTTCTTAAGAAAGATATTGACAGTAGACCAGAATTAAAAGAAGATCTGATTCCGTTTAAAGGAGAGCAGAAAGACCTGGTCATTGAAAAATTATATGAAGAATTAGATGGTAAGACGTTAATTTTTCAGAAAAAATCAGGTAAAGCCATGTACCTTGTGGTAGTCTCTGATGTTCTGGACGGTGAACCCTTTAGCCAGTACGATGAATCAGACCGTATTAAACAGGAAGCCCTCCTTCAGAACGTTCATATTATAGGTGTGAACGGATATAAGGATCGGGAATGTGAATTCCGCCTCAGGATAGTAAGTGACAATTTTGTTGTTACAGATGCTCAGTTAGATGAATATGCGGTAGTTGGTGAAAACACAGAGGACACCATTACGAATAAATCTGGAGGTAGTGCATCTGTAGGGGGAACGGCAGCAGGGACACAAGCAGAAACGGCAGCAGAAACGAATGCAGAAACGAATGCAGAAACACAAATAGAAACAACAGCAGAAACAGCTGTAGAGTCACAGGAAGCGGTAACAGAATCAGATATTAAGAATGATAGTGATGTGGAAACTTTAGAAACCGATGACTTTACATCAACAGAAAAAGATACGGAAGCGGCTGAAACGAAAGAAAAGGAAAATAAAATTTCAGAAACAGAATCAGATGATGTGAAAACAGAACAGTCAGAACAGGAGAAAGCAGAAGTACAGGAACAGGACGGTAATAATACTGTTGATTCCGAATCTGAAAAAACAGAGAATCTGCAGGTCTCCATTTCCCGGCACCAGGTTCCGGTACTTTCCGAAGCACTGGAAACAGCCACCCCTTCGGAGGTAGTTTCACAACCAGAGAGCTTTGACAGTGCAGATATTGTCTCTGTTGGAAATGGCCATGTTTTATCCGGAGAAGAAAAGTCCGCTTTAATGGGAATTGACGGGGAAGAGGTGGAAAAGTCCTTCAGTCTGACCTCGTTATTTACCCAGCCTTCTTACTCCATGGTAGTTCCCAGCTTTGGAATCACATTATTAAATATGGAAGTAAGTGATGAGGCGAAGCTTTCTCCCTATGAAACAGCTTTAAGCTATTATGGTGAGGATTCAACTGATAGAAAAGATACGGTGGAAATCAATCTGGATCAGAGCATGACTGGAGAGATAAAGGCAGGAAAGCTTTTTACCTATACCATTACTTATACAATGCAGGCGGCTCCGCTTTATGAATATGCGGCAGGCGGAAAACTGTCTCTGTTTGATACATATGAAAATGCAGTCATTTATTTTACAGTTCCTTCAGGTATTAAATTGGAAGAACAGAGCGGAAAAGTTGAGCTTTCTACCTCAGACAGCGAAAAAAGTGTTTACGCAATCCAGGTAGGAGATGGAAATCATTCCATCCAGCCTGGGAAGTCTGATAATATTGTGATTAACGCGTATATAGACGAAAACGGAAAACGGGCAGTAGGTGAGAAATTTGCCCTCTCAGAAAACAGCGTTGAATTTCATGCAGATGTAAAGGTTGCAGATAAGACGGATATAGGAAACGTTACATATCCCGGTAATATTCCGACAGTTACATATGCCAAACAGCCGTCACAGACCCAGCTTCAGCTGATCTCCGATGATGAGTGGCACATTAAAAAGAGCGTTTACCCTACAGATCATTCTTACACAATTGTGAAGGATGATGCGGGGAATCCTCAGTATGTTGATATCACTTATATGATAGAGGTGGGGATGTATGGGAATCAGGGCGTGATTTCAACCCAGCCGAGTGGCACCATTTATCAAACTTATGGACGTACGGGATTTGAAGACAATTCCTTCCATATCACAGATACCCTTTCAATAACGACACCCAATGCTCCGGCTGGAATGAAGCCTATATCTGTCAGTGCGGCATGGGGAGATGAAAAAAGTTTACCATTCAGACAAAACGGAGATGGATCCATCATAATAGATGATTTTAAAACACAGGGTCAAAATGAAGCAGATGATATTTATGTTTCAGATTCGGCACCAACTTACAGTTCCTATCTGGTGACAGCCCGATATCCTTATGAACCATTTATTTTAAAATATAATGATCCCCGTGTGAAAGATTCTTCGGTATTTACTGTTTTAAACCAGGCTCATTTAGAATATATAAAACTGGGAACCAGTCAGGTTATGAAAGATGATTCTGAAGCTGCGGTAGCGGTTCATGAGGTGAATAAACCAGCAGTTATCCAGATAACTAAATTATTGGATGAAGGAATAGGAGTTTTAAAGCCATATGATCTGAACATGGAAAAGGAATATCCAGGCTCTTCTGAATTTGAGATTTATTCTGTTGATTCACAGGGCAACGAGACGCCTTATGACAATTATACGGTTTTGGATCCAAACGGTAAATCGCTTGTAAAAGGAACGATAGCTGTTAATCCCTCCAATGAAACTGATGAAGATATCCCTTATACAACTGGCAGCAGGGGCTATATTCAGATTCAGGCTGATCCGGGAACTTATGTTATTAAGGAAGGAAGGAAACCTACAGGAACAGAATACAGCTATGCAGTTGTGGATTCCAACACCTTTAGAGACAGTCAGGAGATTAAATTCAGCATTAAGGCTGGAGAGAATAAAGAAGTTAAGATAATTAATAATGTTGTTGGTAAGGGTGCAATCGAATTCTATAAAAAGGCGCGCACCTGGAACAGTGTGGATACAAATGAGACCGATTTAAGTCCCTTAAGAGGTGCAGAGTTTACACTTTATCAAAAGATAGACGGTACATTAAGTGAAGTGACAACGGTTAAATCAGACGGGAATGGTCTGGTACGGTTTAAACCAGTCACCCCTGGTGATTATATCGTGAGGGAAAAGAGTGCGGGCGGATATATTATTGACACGCAGGATTATCCTGTAACTGTAAAGAAAGGGGAAACTTCTGTCTTAAAGGAAGGCAACAATTACCTTGTTAATACTTTAAATAAAGCAAAGGTACAGGTAACAAAACTGCTTCAAAGAGATGACGGAACTTACGGAGCGGTGCCTTCGCAGTACAGAGGGGATTTTAATAAACATTTTTGGTTTGAGTCCTCAGTTGACGGTAGCATCTGGATCAAAGTTTCTGTGAATTCCCCAAAGACTTATTCTCTGGATAGAAACAGCGGATTTAAAGCAGAACTTCCTGTTTATGACAGTGGAAATCATTTAATTCGGTACAGAGTAGTGGAGCAGATTCCAGATAGATATTCTGATGGAAACTCTGAGGGAGATGGGGTCACTACAGAAATTAAAGATAATAAGATTTATCTTTATAAAGAGTTCACACTTGTACCATTAAAAACAACATCTGTTCAGCTAAAAAATAACAGACAGGGATTATTAAAGCTTCAGAAGGAAACCTGGACATTTAACGGCGGTCAGATTAATATGAAGAGCTCCAATGCCGAATTTCAGTTTAAGCTATATGAAGCGGATAAACATAGGAATAATTATACAGAAGTAACACCTGGAAAAAATTATGTGACAGATAAAAATGGTATTATTATTGCTGATAATCTGGATATCAACAAGGATTATTACTGGAGTGAAGAAAACAGTTCTGACCGTCTTGAGGCGGAGGAAGATGGCAAAACCATTGATAACGTATTAATTAATGGAGTGAATACATCTCTTATCGGACCCTATACAGTCAGCAGACAGTCAGACACCAGGGTCAAGGCATATAACATACCACAGAAAGTGCCTTACTGGCTTCACAAGTATGATATAACGGATGACAATAAAGTAATTACTGCAACATTCCGCATTACAAAGAAAACAGACGGAGCTGAAGTGTTTAATGGAACCGTCTCTAAGGATGGAACATTCGTCACTCTGGACCCGGGAACTACGTATTTAGCAGAAGAGATTCAGACGCCGGCAAAATATGTTGGAACAGAGATCAGAGAGTTTTCAACACCAAACGGACCAATTAACAGAGAACAACTCAAGGATTGGTTTGCAAATGAGTCCACAATAACTCATTTGAAGTTTTATAATAAGCCATATAAAACAGTTGATCTTAAGAAAATTAAGTATAATCCAGATGGAAGCGAGGATAGTGATATTAAAATTTCATTTGAAGTATATCAGAAAAATGAGGAAAATTTCACACCAGTCACGCTACCTAATAATAGTAATAAGATTGTTTCAAATACAGATACTGAAATTGCACCTGGAACCTATTACTTTAAAGAAATTATAGGTTCGGATATTATTAATCCTCTGTTTCTGATGAGCAAAAAGGCGGATGGGACATATGATGATTATATTATTCAGAATGGTATGGTCTATTACGGACCGGCAACTGTTACGCCGGCAGAAAAAGCATCAGATAAAAAAATGGATCTCTTTTTAAATGGTAGTAATGCTTTGGTGAATTATCAGAATTATGGCAGAGTAACGGTTACCAAACTTGATGCGTTAAGAAACACACCAGTAAAGGGAGCTGAGTTTGGAATTTATTTAAAATCACAGTTCCGTGAGGCTGACTGGGCTAACAGTATTAAAAATCCCATTCTGAAAGCAACCTCCGGAACCAACGGTAAAGCAACTTTTAGCAGCAGTAAGCTGCGCATTTTCGATGATAGCGGAAATCGAATCCCCTATGTAATTGCGGAGATCACAGCGCCATCGGGATATCTTCCATCCAATGAAGTGCTGACAACCACACTGACAGAAGGAAAAACTATCTCCACTGTAAATGGAGAGACATCAGGTGCACCTTTGATTATCAAAGATGAGCCGAAGCTGACCATACGGACCCAGAAGTACTGGCGTGATAGCTGGAATGACCAGTTCCATGAGGTGAACCAGGCATTAGGAAATGTAAATCTGGCTCTTTATAAGGTAAAACGGGATCAGCCGGAAACCGCTGATTTAGTAACGGTACAGGTGACAAACGAATTTGACGGAATTGCAACGTTTAATGATATTGACCGTAATGATACGTATTATGTAGCAGAAGTGAGGGTGCCCACCAGAAGCGAATCCAAGCTGCCCTTTGAACTTAATATGGGAAATAAAGAACCGCTTCCACTTGAGAGCGGGCAGCCGGCAAGGAGCCTTTCTGTGGCTGATTTAAAGGAACGGTATAATGCAGTTTCATTTAGCGGAAAGGATCTTCCTGGTAATGTAGAATCACTGGTGAGATATACAGATCCATTATTTAATTATAAATCCTGGGTTCAGTTTAACATATGGAAAACCTGCGACGGGATTACATTCGGCGGCGGAACACATGATATTCATATGGTAAATGGTGCAAGATTTACTCTTTATAAAATGCTTTCTGATACGAAGAACTTATCTTCTGTTAAATTAGAAGATTTTACCGATGAGGGTAAATTTGAGACAGAAGGGCAGTATGAAAGCGGCACCCGTATCGATCCGGAGACAGGCAAGCGGCTGGATGGTCAGCTTGATACTACAATTTTGGATGATGGATATGTATACTGGCTTGTTGAGGATAAAGCGGCACCCGGGTATACACTTGATGAAGGCGGAAAGATTGCTGCTGTTTTTGTTCCTGATAATTCAGGATACAGAGGATATAATGAGATCCGGCATCCGTATCAAAGCGGAAGAAATGAAAAAATAGCGGTCATCGTCAATCAGCATTCCAACGGTGGAACAGGACTTGAAAATTATCATTTTCAGGTTGCTTTAAACAAATGGCTGGAAATCACAAAAGATAACTATACACTTCTTGGTGGTGCAAAATTCAAGTTATGGCTGTTAAATCCGGTTAATAATGAAAAACTTCTGCCAATTGATGTGGTGGAAACCGGACTGGAATCTGACAGCATCCATAAGACTGGTTATGCACTTACAAAAATCATCAGGCTGGATGAATTGAGCGATCAAATCACGACAATGGGAAAGAACCCAAAGGATTTCCTTCAATATAATACTGAGGGCGAACCGGTAAAGCTGTCACTGGGACTGGAAGAGATTTATGCGCCATCTAAGGTGAATTTAGATTCAACGCTTCATGTTTTAGAAGTAACAGTTCCTATTAACAAGGACTATATTGACGATCAGTATTTCTGGGATGACAGTAAATCAGACCAGAATTACAGGCTGATTAATCAGGTTTCCAAAGAATATCCGGTAACTATTAAGAAATACGGTTATATTCCGGACTCCAGCACATTCTATAAAACTGACGATGAACTGGATAGCATGAATATTCAAAAGTCACCTCTGCCGGGAGTGAAATTCGAAGTCTGGCGGTATCAGTGGAAAACAGTTAATGACAAGTACATGTATGAATATGAGAAGTACGGAACCTATACGACAGAAGGTTCTGGCAATATCGAGATACCAGGTGGACTTCCTTCCGGTCTCTACCGAATGAAGGAAATATTAACAACACAGCAGCAGAATCAATATATTACCATGTATAACGGAGCCGGAGCGCTTTGGAGGGACTTTACCGTAGCCAGTTCGTCTCTGACAGTTCCAGTTTATAATCCGCAAAAGCCCATGCTTGAGATAGAAAAAACAGCATGGAACGGAGAAAAACCGGAAGGACTGTCCGGCATTACATTTACATTAAAAACGCCGTCAGGAGGTACGGATACTGCTGTCACGCAAAAGCAGGAGGACGGAAGATATCTTGCTGTTTTAGACGGCCTTGAGAGCGGAACGTATACGATTACCGGTGAAACATTGGGGAGTAATGCGAAGAAGACGACAGCAGATAATTATTTTGAACCGACTTCCATTTCCGTTGGTTACAAACCGGTGGCAGACGGGAATAAGGTGACTCTGGTTCCTGTTGCAGATGGTATAAACGGCCAGCTTGCTGCCCTGACAATCAGAAATCCAAGACTGGCACAGCTTACCTTGCATAAAACAGACGGTGAAAGCAAGCAAAGTGACGCGGCAATGAAAGGGGCTGAGTTCCGTCTGGAGTATATGAAATTCCGTACAGATACTGATTTAGACGGAGGCACACTAAAAAATGTGGAAGATCCGGCTTATGAAAAACCATCAGAGGGATTTTCGCCTATCAGCAGCACACTGGAAGATCTAAAGGATGGATCTTACGTCTTAAAGAATTGTCAGCCAGGCTGGTACCGTATTACGGAAATAAAAGCTCCTGAGGGATATACGGTTGATACCGCACCTATGGTAGTTGCAGTAACCGGCGATATGACGGGAATATATAAGAATACAGAAGTTACCTTTGAAAACCGGGAGAAGGTAACCCTGACAATTACAAAAAATCTATATTTTGGCGATGGATTTATAAATGACCAGGATATCAAAGAAAAGCTTCCGTCTCAGGTGGTATTTGATGTATTCACCTATTCGGATGCGGAAAAAGCCTATAAGCCGGTATACGATGACAATCATCAGCCAGTGACAGTTACAATACATAACTTTGAGGCGGCGGACGGCTATTATACGGCAGAGGGAAAAGTACTGCTGGCACAGTATCCGGAAGGCGGGGCTTACTATGTAAAAGAACGGGAAAATCCTGACTGGGTGCTGACTGGAGAAACAGGAGTTACTAACGCAAAGCTGTGGTCTGACGGTTATATTCAGGTCGGAACAGTATCTGATTTCACAACCAAGACTCCGGTTGCCATAGGAATTGATAACCAATATGCGAAAGCAAGAATACGCATTATAAAAGTGGATGCAGCGGATCATTCAAAGAAGCTGACTGGTGCAGAATTTCGTTTATATTCCGACCAGACACTGGCTTCCTATGTGGGAGATTTTAAGGAAATTGGAACCAGCGGTGTTTATGAGTTTGATTTGTCAACAAGGAAATACAGTCCGGGAACCTATTATGTAAAAGAGACCAATGCTCCAGTGGGATATCTCACCATTGGAACAGCAATTCCGGAACAGGGGCTTACAGCGGAAACCGGAAAAACGACTGAGATTACTGTAGAAAATCAGGGCGGTATTGATTTCCAGATTACAAAATACAGCGGAGATGGTAAAACAGAAGCGGTAAAAGCCGGAATGACCTTCGAGCTTTATAAAAGAGTGGAAGGAAATACCTGGAATTATGTAACGGAGGGTAAAACAGACACCCATGGAGAACTTTCGTTTAGAGGACTGAAACAGGAGACGGGATATTCTTACGGCTTGTATGAGGTGCCTGATAAGGATCATGGATTTGATACCTACCGTATTGAAAAATTTGAGGGAGAGAATGGAAACATACTCCCGGTAACCGCAGATTTAGTTAAAAACGGAGATACCAGACCAGGGCTTGATTTATACGTGCTCTCGGGAGATGATACCAAAGCGCCTGGAGTATACCAGTTTACGGTACATAATCAGGAAGCACTGCCATTAAAACTGTTTAAGAATGATGTTAATAAACAGGATAATCCCTCCGGTTCCATTCATGCATCTATAAAGGTAACAAATAAAGAAACAGGGAAACAGGTTGGGGAAATTATTACAGTGCCTTACGGTGAGACTGGAACTACAGTCATGCTGCTTCCTGGAGTTTATGAATTGGAAGAGACGGCCATTACCCCTAATGCAGATGGATATGTGATTAATCCGGATGACAGCAGAACTGTTTATAAGAAAGAAGTGAACATTGAAAAAGGAACGGTTCCTCCGCCCTGCGAGTTTACCAATGTAAAACAGAAGACTGGTGTATCTCTTGAGAAAACCACGCAGACTGCTTCATTAAAAGATCTGTGGTGGAATGACGGTCAGATGGTTACTTATACCTTAACTCCAGGAGCGATTAATACAATTCCTCTTGACCAGTATGAAGTTACCGATCAGGGTCTGACTATGCTTGATTCCGGTAAGAATGCTTTAGATGAAACGGAATACAGTGATGAAAAGTATACCATAGTTTCTGTTAAACCAGGAAAAGCCGCGCAGCTAAACCGATTGAAAGAAGGGAATACAGGAACCATTCTGGCAGATGTGACCTTCTATGGTTTTGACGGAAATCAGGCAGGAGAAGTACAGACAGTAAGCGTTTCCGGAGATGGCGAAATAGGAGAGATAAAGCCTGTTGGCGAGAAACTGGTGAAATCATTTAAGATCAGTTACCGGGATGATACATTAAAGAAATCTACCAATCATGCCTATACGCTGGGACAGGATTTTGTTCCGGGAACCATTACTGTTACGGCAAAGTTAAACCGTCAGGATGCCACTTTGAAGGATGGAAGCTATAAAAAGGATATTAAGTATATTCGTAACAAAGCAGATGTAACAATGAAATACCGTAAGTGGGATGTTAACGGCAATCTAAATTCCGGCCAGGAGTCCAGTCTGGCAGAAGCGTTATGTGATATAACTGTCATTCAAAGTCAGGCTCCCATAATGGCAGTTAGCAAAAATGTAAATCCGGTCAAGGGAGTACAGCCGGGTGATACGCTTACCTACACGCTTACGGTAAACAATACAACCACAAGCAGCGATTCACAGATTGCGCCGATACAGAAGCCAGTTCTTATTGATCTGGTACCTTTGGGAGTTACTGTCTCAGGTGAAACTTCCGGAGAGGATCGTTTGCTGACAGCAGTTGCAGTGGAGAGTGGCCCGGCTGGGGTTTCTATTGATAAGACAGTAAGAAAAGTAGATCCGGAAACCGGAAGGGAGACGCTGTTTATAAGGCTGAACGGAAATCTTAAAAAAGGCGAATCCGTTACAGTATCGGTAAAGGCGAAGATTGCAGGAAATATTATCAATTATGGTAAAAATATATTAAATACTCTTTTCGTTACCAGCGATGTTTTACAGCCTGCATTTTCCTTAAACCACACAGGGGCCTCCTTTATGATTCAGACCAGCTCAGGAATTAAGTGGCCCAGCAATGATTTACCGGCTGCAGCGTTACTTCCGGATGAGAACTACCGAAGCTATGGTTATGTCTCTGATTCAGCAGAAAACACCATGAGCACAGGAACTGGTATTCAGCTTTATAAAGAAGTAAAAGGAAACTTAGATACCAGATTCGTATCAGGGACCACGGCTGGAAAAGTGGCAAAATCAGCAGAGGATACGGACCTTACAAAGTATGATGGATCTGTATTATACCGGCTTATGGTAAACAACGCATCGGCACAGGATTACGTCAGCCAGCTGCAGCTTATGGATATTATGCCGGTTAAAGGAGATTACAGTACCAGTAAGTTTGAAAGACTCAGTGACTTCCGATTGAAATATGACAGCATTCAGTCCATAGAAATAGAAAACAGAAAGGATAATGGAGAATCAGGAAGAAAAGTTCGGGACTTTGACTATGAAATTACGTATTCTGATCAGACATTTGACAGCAAGGAAATGGCCAGTGCAGCGAAAAATGCGATGCTGGCTGATAATACTTCTGATTTCTGGTCCGATGGTTCCAGTGATCCCACGGCGATCCGCATTAAGATCACAGATCCAGAATTTCATCTGGCGCCGGGTGAGAATCTGGTTGTCACCTATAAAACAGTCGTGCCTTATAATAAGGCACAAGAACTGGAGGATGTTGCTTACGGCTATGCAGTTAATGATTTTGCTACCGCTTTCAGCTATAAAGAATCAGGTCTTGAAAGCGAAGAAAAGAAGTTTTCCCAGGCGCAGACCAGTAATTCCGTTCAGGTACTTCTTGTTCCTGGTAATGTAAAAGTTTCAGGAAGAGTCTGGATCGATGATGACAACAATGGAATTCAGAATGAAAGTGTTGAAAACGACCATCTTCTTACGGATCTGTTCCCTCTGCTTCAGAGCGGCTACTTTAGGGTCAGCCTGCAAAAGTATAGCAAAAACGGAGATGATCAGACCTCCATGGAACCAGGAGCCGCAGATGCCAGATTCTTATTTGACGATCTGACGCCAGCAAAGCCATATGGACTGACAGGTACTGATTTTACAGAGAGTGATGAAGATAACTGGTACAGCGGCGGGTCTTTGCGGTTAACCAGCCTGAAGGGAGACGATCCGGCTCATTATCAGATTGAGTTGAGCAAGGGGGCGATGCCAAAAGGTTTTGAGGATCTGGTATTAAAGCTTGCAAAACCAAACATGCTGCCGGATGGAGAAAACAAAAAAGCAGGACGTTCCAGACTACCAAAGACATTATTGGAAGGCAGAGCAAACTACGATGAAAGCCGAGACAGTAACTTTAATGAAACGAAAAACGGATATTCCTCCGAAGACTTTTTCTTATGGTCCACAGCAGGGGATTATGATACAACGAAAGACATTGGCTTTGTGCCTTATCGAAAGGTAACAGTTAAAAAAATAAACAAAGCCCAGAATCCGGTTGAGGGAGCTCACTTTACGGTATATGGACCTTTTACCAATGAGGAAATGGAAGCCTTCAATCGTACACCAATTACCGACCCAGCTGTGCTTGGAAGCCCGGAAGCAGAAGGTATGACAACGCTTACTGACGGTGAAGCAGTCTGGAATGCAGGAGAACTCCTTTATTATAGAAATTATATTATCACAGAAGATGGTGCTCCCGCAGGTTACCAGCTTGATCAAGCAGTATCCGGTGATATGGTAACCATGGACTCTTATAAGGTCCAGGGACATAAGGCATGGATTCTTAAGAGCAAGGAGTTTAAGACAGAAGCTCAACCGATTCCCAGCACGGTTACAGTAGAAGATTCTTATATAACCGGATCACTGGAATTTATAAAGCTTGACGGACTGACCAGAAATAAGCTTGCCGGTGCCACATTTGAGATTAAAAAGCAGGTGGATGTAGTCAAAGATGCATGGAGTGCACTTATCGCATCAATGAAAAAAGATTCCATTTCCATGGGTATAACCGATGTGAACGAGACAGAGAAAGGAGTTCGTTTTAAAATTACGGATGGCCTGGTAAAAATCACAGGAATACCACTTGGCAGTTACACTCTGTCTGAACTTCAGGTTCCGGATGGTTATGATATTTCTGGAAAACCGGAAGAATCCGGGTTTGTAATCAGTTCACAGGGGCAGCAGGCCCAATTAAGCAAGATAGAAGGAAATGTAATTGAAAATACCAGAACAGAATACAGTTTGAGCATAAAAAAGGCGGATAATGCCGGAAATGCTGCTGTAAAAGGGATTTCATTTTCCATCTCAGGACCAGGTACATATGAAAGCAGTACATGGAATCCGTTTAGCAGAAATAAATTTAAAATAAACGATCCGGACCATACCGGTTATGAAATAAAGCAGACCGGCGATGAGGGTGTAGTTACCTGGAATCTTCCTTACGGGGATTATGAGATTACAGAGCTTTCGGCTCCTGGTTATCACACCATAGAACCATTTTATGTCAGAATTGGCCAGGATGGTACGGTCTCGCTGCTGAACGGAGAAGACAGACCGGAGCTGGTACTTAAAAGCCAGGCACAAAAGGAAATCAATGTGGTAGTAACCAACCAGATACAGACAGCACCGATTACCATTGAAAAAATGGATGAGGAAAGTAAGAATCTGATTACGGGAGCATGGTTTGAACTCAGCGGTACATCTCTGGTAAAAGGAGCATTTGAAACGTATTTAGAAAATGTGACCGGTATTGGTGTATCTTCTGTAACAACGAAAAATGACGGAGGCAATCTGTCTGTGAGCTTCCGAATTGACGGTCTGGGAGATTCAAGGCAGGCAATCTTAACCAGGGTGCCTTATGGAACGTACACACTGAAGGAAATTCAGGCTCCGGCGGGGTATCTCTTTGGCGGCAGTTATGGATTTACAAAAGAGTTACTGCTGGATAAACCGGAAGGCATCAGTTTCACAGGAGATAAAGCAGTTATCAATACGCCTCACAAACTGACAATTGAAAAACGGGATAAATCAACAAATGCCCTGCTTTCCAATGCGGTATTCGTCTTAATGACAGCAGATGGGAAGTATGTCAGTCTTGATGATAACAACTCTTATACCGGCCTGACTGACAAGAATGAGGAGGCAACTTCATTTACAACCGGCAGTGATGGAACTGTAACAGTGAAACGCCTGCCATCAGGAAATTATGTTTTAAAAGAAATCAAAGCTCCGGAAAACTACCGTGTATCTGCAGATACGGATGTTACCGTATTGGAGACCGGAAATACAGACAAAATAAAAGTTTATGATGTGAGAGACCGGGCTAAAATCCGTATCAACAAGGCTGCAGCGCACAACCACGAGACCCACTTGTCTGGAGCAGTGTTTGAGATCTATTCGGATAATAGTTTAACTGCGCTGGCTGATACCGTAACAACTGGAAATGATGGTACGGGTGAGTCAAAAATGCTACCGCTTGGAACCTATTATGTAAAAGAGAAAACGGCTCCGGACGGATATGAAGCCAGCAGCAGAGTCTACGAAGTCACCTTAAAGGAAGATAGTGAAACTAGCACTGTGACATCAGACGGAAGCCAGTTTATTTTCAATGATTATGGAACCGGAAATCTGACCTTTGATAAGGTGGATGGAGTAACAGAAAAACTTCTTCCTGCAGCAGAATTCTCCTTAACAGAGAAAACGGTCCAGGTAGAAGGGGCATTTGAAGATTTTACCGAAAAGCTTCTTAAGGCAGGCGTGGAAGAACTTGATGCTATGGGAATCACTGATGTGAAGAAATCAGGAGACAGCATTCGGTTTACTGCATTTAACGGTCACGTGGATATGGGAAATATACCTTATGGTACCTACACACTGAAAGAGGAGAAAGCTCCGGAGGGCTATTTAAGCTTAAGCAGTGAGGCAGAATTTGATTTTACGATTACTGCAGATCATAAGAGTGCTGTACTCTCCACGGATAATAAGGTGGTCAATGACCGGGCTCAATTTACAATTAAGTTAAAGAAAACTGATAATCTGAAAAGAAGTATAAGCGGAATTAAATTCCACATCCTTGGGCCAGGCAAATATGAAGAAAACGGAATTTTAACCGTGTTTGGGTCCAGCAGGTTCCATACACAGCCGGATGCCGGAAGCGGTACTTTCGTTACCGGAGACGACGGCGGTTTAAGTCTGGGCTTAAAATATGGAGATTATCAGATCAGAGAGGATGCATCAGACCGTTATGATTCCATTGAACCGTTCTACATCAGAGTGGATGAAAAAGGGGTAGTCAGCATCTTGAAAGACAACAGTAAGGCGGTCTCTGTAGACAATGAATCTGAGAAGACCATAACAGTAACAAATCAGATCAGCACAGGAAGCATGAGTCTGGAAAAGGTAGACAGTGAGGACACAAATAAAAGACTGGAAGGTGCAGAATTTACACTGACCAATTTATCTACCATGGTTCCGGGAGCATGGGACAGCTACCGCAGCCTTGCAGCTTCAAAAGGAGCTGCCTGGACTCAGGAGAATGTGAAAGGAAATACAATTACCTTCACCCTGGCGGGTAAGGCAGAAATTACAAATCTGCCTTATGGCACATACAGGATTACGGAGACAAAAGCACCTGACGGATACTTGCTTGGTACTCAGCCATGGAGCAGGGACTTTACCTTAAGCCAGTCTGAGACGAGTGAGCTTTTCGTGAAACCATCTTTCTTTGAGAAGACAAAAGGTGCGGTAGAAAATCAGCCATCTAAGGTGACTGTGGTTAAGACCAATGCTGTATATGCGGATATCCGGCTGGAAGGTGCGGAGTTTATCATGAAAAACTCGGGAGGCAGCTATGTGAAGCTGAATGGCGGTTCGTTTGCAGGCTATACAGTAAACGAAAAAGAGGCTTCCAGGTTTAAAACAGACAGCAGCGGGCAATTTATCATAAAACGTCTGCCTGCAGACACGTATGTTATTAAAGAAACCAGAGCACCGTCCGGATACCGGATTAACTACAGTATTCCGCCTCTGACACTTGATGGAATCAACAGCTTTACCATCACCATACAGGACGAGAGAATACGGGGCGGCGGAGGAAATGACGATGGTCCAACACCTCGTCCAACTCAAAGTACAGTAACCATAATACCGGATCCGGTGCCTCTGGCAAACATGCCCGGTGATAACCAGATTGATTTCGTTACGATTGATGACGGAAATGTCCCTCTGGCAAAATTACCTAAAACAGGTGAGCGCAAATCCAATGCCGGAAAAGTTATGGTGGCACTGTCAGGCTTCATGCTGGCACTGTATGCGGCACTTAATAAAAAGAAGAAGTCAGAGAAATAAATAAATCAAAATGCTTGGTTGACTTTATTAAATTAACTTGCTATAATTTTAAAAAGTTATGGTAAGGAGATAGGGCCGGAACTTTCAAGAGTTCCGGCCTTATTTTAACATTTGAAATAACTTTCATTTATTAACTTAGGGGGAAAGAATATTATGTCCTACGTGGATGAAGTTTATGACAGAGTCGTAAAACAGAACCCAGGTGAAGGGGAATTTCACCAGGCAGTGAAGGAAGTTCTTGATTCTCTGCGCATAGTTATTGATGCCAATGAAGCAAAATACAGAAAAGCTGCACTTTTGGAGCGCCTGGTAGAGCCTGAACGTATTATTTCTTTTCGTGTACCGTGGGTAGATGACAGCGGGCAGGTAAGAGTAAATAAGGGATTTCGAGTACAGTTTAACAGTGCAATCGGGCCTTACAAGGGAGGCTTAAGGCTTCATCCTTCTGTGAACCAGGGTATTTTAAAATTTTTGGGCTTTGAACAGACGTTTAAAAATTCTTTAACCGGACTTCCCATTGGAGGAGGAAAAGGAGGATCTGATTTTGATCCGAAGGGTAAATCAGACAGAGAAGTTATGGCATTCTGCCAGAGTTTTATGACCGAATTATCCAAATACATTGGTGCTGATCAGGATGTGCCTGCAGGAGATATCGGCGTAGGAGCAAGAGAGATCGGCTATCTCTACGGTCAATATAAACGAATGACCGGGCTTTATGAGGGGGTTCTTACTGGAAAAGGTCTTACCTACGGTGGATCACTGGTGCGTACCCAGGCCACAGGTTATGGATTGATCTACATTCTTGATGAGATGCTCAAACATAACGGCAGAGACTTAGAAGGAAAGAATCTGGTGATATCCGGATCAGGGAATGTGGCGATCTATGCATCAGAAAAGGCAATCCAGCTGGGAGCTAAGGTAGTGGCTTTAAGCGATTCCAATGGATATATTTATGATAAGAATGGCATACGCCTTGATGTCGTAAAGGAAATCAAGGAAGTTAGAAGAGGACGGATTAAAGAATATGCAAATGAAGTGGCTTCTTCTGTCTACACAGAAGGAAAGGGGATCTGGAACGTTCCATGTGATATTGCTCTTCCCTGTGCAACTCAGAATGAATTGAATATAGAGGATGCAAAGAAGCTGAAAGCGAATGGTTGTTTTGCAGTAGCAGAAGGTGCAAACATGCCGTCCACCAGAGAGGCAACCGATTTCTTCCTGGAGAATGCAGTAATGTTTATGCCTGGCAAGGCAGCCAATGCAGGCGGAGTGGCAACTTCCGCACTGGAGATGAGCCAGAACAGTTTAAGGCTTTCCTGGAGTTTTGATGAAGTGGATAAGAAGCTTCATGATATCATGGTAGGAATCTACGAGAAGACTGCGAAAGCTGCGAAACGTTACGGTGTAAAGGGAAATTATGTGGCAGGGGCCAATATTGCTGGATTTGAGAAGGTGGTAGAGGCCATGATGGCACAGGGAGTCGTATAAGAACGGTGGACTTAAATTTATCATCATCAAAAATTTTACTGGAATTCTCAAATGTTTTAGTATATAATAAACGGTAAGGCTTGAGGCGGAGTGTTCTTCGCCTTATTGTTTTCCTGAAAATTATCTTAGAAAAACAGAAAGCAGGTGATGATTCTATGCACAAATTCTTAAGAACCATTGGTTTCAGTCTTTATGAAAAAGACAGGGATATTGATAAGCTGCTGGATAGGCTCTGTGAAGATCTGTCCGACATGAGAAGGATTCAGATTGACGAAGAGTCCAATCTTTGTGAAATCCGCAGAGAAGTAGCTCCTGGTATGGGGATTGCCATCTATGGAGAGATGGACCGGGATGGAAGGTTTCAAAGAATGTACTATTACCCCTATTTAAATAGCAGCGATATAACTTCGGAGGTGTCATGCTCCATACAGCGTCATACGGAACGGGAAACCTATGCCGGACTTTTAGACGAATATAAAGTTGGAATTTCTCTTATCTTTTATATAGACAATTCCTTTGAATGCAGAGAACGGCTCATAGACCATCATTCCATGGATACCAGCTATTCATGCCTTACCGGTCTTGCAGTCAGCGGAAAGGTTCTTCTCCCGATTCATAAGTCAGATAAGCAGAGGGAAAAAGCGAAAGTCGCTGCAAAGGACCGCAACAATCTGCTGGAAGCCGCAAAGAACGGGGATGAAGATGCCATGGAGACACTCACCATTGAAGACATTGATCTCTACTCCCAGGCATCCAGGCGTGTGATGAAGGAAGACTTATATTCGATTATTGATTCCTGTTTTATGCCGTGCGGTGTAGAATGCGACCAATATTCTGTGATTGGTGAAATTATTAAAATCGAAGAGAAAAAGAACCAGATTACGGAAGAAGAAGTTTATGATTTCACTCTTGAGTGCAGTGATTTAATATTCCATGTCTGCATAGCAAAAAAAGATTTAACAGGAACACCCGAAATAGGGCGCAGATTTAAAGGGCAGGTCTGGATGCAGGGAACTGTAAAATTCAAGGAATCAGTGGAATAATTCCAAGATTGACTTGACGAATTCATTAAATTTGAATATAATAAGTTTTGGACTGTGCTGCAGGGGTTCTGCAGCACAGAGATATTTCCGTAGCTCAGCTGGATAGCGACCGCTTCCTAAGAGAATTTGAGAGGATAGAAATTTAACCTTTAGGGATTCGCCCAAAAACAATTTAATACACGTTTCCGTAGCTCAGCTGGATAGAGCGACCGCCTCCTAAGCGGTAGGTCGGGTGTTCAAATCACCTCGGGAACGCCAGAAACAATGCCGAATGCCTTGGTTTTACTGGGTTTTCGGCTTTTTTGATTCATCTTTGTTTTTTCTAAGTCCATAAGTCCAGCAGCTGCAACTTGGGAGGATCTCAGTCAGTCTATAGTTCTGAAGCAGTACCAAATGCAGGAAGAGTATGACACTTTCCAAAGCATCTTTAACTGGTGGAGGAAATACTAGTGTTGGAGCTGGTTTTTCTCTCTCAGGTACTGATAAACATGGAGTCTTGTTACCACAGTAGTATTTTATTATAAGTTAAAGCAGAAGAGGACATACCTGCATATTAGGTGATTCATATAAAGACTTTAATGTTTAATAAATAATCTTATAGTTAGGTAACGAAGACTTTACTTCTCTTGTTCCTAAAAGATAACAAATTCTAAAATCATAGTTAGTGTCAACAAGTTTTGCTTCAGCTTCATCAATTAAAACTTTTTTAACATTTTTATCTTGTATAGAGCCCCAATATATCCAGTTTTGCCCTTTGTTATAAGAACTAAAATGAAAGTTATATGGGTCAGATCCATTTAGTAATATTTCAGAGCTAATATTTAATATATTATAATTAAAAATTCCTTTTTTAATTATTGCACTTGCCAAATTTCCATTCTCATTAATATAAAAAATTAAATGTTGTTTATTTCCTATATCAGCTTGGTAAATAAATTCCGTTGCATTTTGTGATTTACCATAATTTTTACGATATTTAAGAAAATCATATGGTGATTGCCGCTCATTTTTTAAAACAAGAATCACAGTGCATAATAAAATAGCTAAAATAATAATTGCAAAAATCTCTTTTTTTTTCACATAAAGACCTCGTTTCATAGAAATTTATTATTATAGTTACTTATATTTTAAATTTGCATGTCGTTCTAATATCATAAGCGTACTCTATCCTTTTAAATATCCCATAAAGCTTGACACATTATGGTATTTACATCCTATTTCGAATGTGATAAACTATTTATTTTTATTAAAAGACTGCCATACAATAACAATAATAAAATAATAAGTCAATATTATTTATTCCACAGAACTGTTCTGTACAAAATTTTGGGCTAAAACATATGATGAGGGAGAGTTGTCTAAAATGGCATATAGTCTATGAAAAGTTTTGTAAAATATCCTCTATAGATACATATGAAGGTGAAGCAGGTGCTATAAAAGATGAAGTGCAGCATACCGATAGTACATAATTAACTGACGTTTTGTAGAAATTAATGTGGTAAGGTGTTATCTTATTCTCTAAAATAATGGTCTTTTCTGATACATAGAAATTATTCAGAGGTTCTCCCAATCCTTTCCCAATACATTTTAAATAGCTTTCTTTTGCCGTCCAAAACTGGAAAAAGTAATGATATGATTCAGGTACTGTAACTGAGTTTATTAATTGTATCTCTTTTTCATGAAAATAGTGGTTGGCAATGTCTAAATCCATACCTAAGCTTATCTGTTCAATATCAATTCCAATTTCAGAATCCGAAACAGCGCATGCAACCCAATCTCCGGAATGTGAAATATTAAAGAAAATATCAGGATAGTCCGGCAGAATTGGTTTGCCGTATGAATTATAGGTAAATTGAAGTGGAGTTTCCGGTAAGGCAGATCCCGATCTTTTAGAAAGACCGTAACGCAACAGCATTTCACCACAGACTGTTCGGGTTGTATCAATTTCATGCCGATATTTTATGGCCTTTTTTTGGCGCTCCTGGCTGAGAAGCTGTATAAAGTTATTTAAAATGCTGCTATTAATATTATTGCAGGAAAACAAATATAAATCATATGCCTGTTTCATCATAAGTACTCAATTCTCTGGTCATATATGGTAGTTACATAAGTATTGTACCATATATATTTTTATTAACCAATAGATCTTTTAGGGTTAATTAATTAAATGCCTGGAAGACTCCAGGCATTTATAAGTGATCCCATTAACCTCCAAGCCATTTTAATGGTACGGTAATTAAGGGGGGAAAGAGAATAAGTGCAAACACCAGAATCACCTGGAGTACATAGTAAGGCATAACGGGTTTAACGATTTTTTCCATACTTACCTTTCCTGTAGCACAGGCAACATTCAGTACAGGACCTACAGGTGGAGATGTGAGTCCAAGTACATTGGCAAGGGTAAATACCACACCGAAATAGATGGGATCAATTCCGGCTGCATGAATCAGAGGCAGCATGATAGGAGTCATGATTAAGATGGTTGGAACAACATCGATGCAGGTACCCATAATAATAATGATAATCTGAAGTACCAGGTTTAACAGTGCAGGATTTTCAGTAAGACCATGTAAAGATTCCGTCAGCATCTGGGGTATACGGGATATGGTCATCATATAGGCAGCAACCTGTGCGGTGGCAGCCAGGAACATCACAACACTGGACATTTTAGCAGCAGCCACGAAAGCCTTGATTAAATCCTTGAATTTTAGTTCTCTGTAAACAAAAACACCTACAGCAATGGCGTAGACAACTGCAATTACACCTGCCTCTGTAGCGGTAAAAACACCGCCTCTGAGACCAAATAAAATAATAAGCGGTAATAACAATGCCCATAATCCGTTAATAAAAATGTTCAGTACTTCCCGAAAGGAATATTTTGTTGTATCCGCTTTTAAGTTGTCCTTGCGGGTGACGAAAAACCAGACACCACACATAATAATTGTTAAGTAAGCTGCAGGAGCAATTCCGCCCAGAAAGAGGGATTTGATCGAGCAGCCGGCGGCGACACCGTATACAATCATTGGAATAGACGGCGGCATAACAGGAGCTACAAGATTAGAACTGGCTACGAGACCGGAGGCTTTTGCACGGTCGTATCCGGAATCTACCATCATTGGGATTAGTATTGCTCCAAGGGCGGCAGTGCTTGCGACCGCAGACCCTACCAGGCTTGCAAACATCAGACAAGCCAATATGGTTACATATCCAAGACCGCCGCGAAATCGTCCTACGAAAATGTTGCAGAATTTAATGATCCGGTTAGTAAGGCCTCCACGGTTCATTAACTCACCGGCAAGAACAAAAAAGGGGAGTGCCATCATGGTAACGCTGTCAGTTCCCCGCATAAGCTGCGCAGCTATGATCTGCGGGTTAACGTTGTTGCCTCCCAGTACCATGGCAGTGGCTGCACCGCAAAGAATAAGTGCGTAAGCAATGGGAAGACCAATTGCGATTCCACCAATTAAAAACACCAAGAAATAAATTAAGATTGACATGGTTCCTCCTTATTCAAGCGTAGAAGCGCCTTCATCCTGTGGGGTTATCAGGTCTTTTACCGTATGTTTCATTATCCATAGTTTGAAAATATTGCCTGCAGCCAGAAGTAAGATGGATATTCCCATAATAAACCCGGCAAGGTATACAAGCCATACAGGAAGACCGGTCGCAACCCATTTGTTATGGTAATTTTGCAGCATAAGGCCGTAACTGCCTGCAGTAAGAGCGGTCATTAGCCATATAATAAGTACCTGTATCAGTGTATACAGCAGTTTCTGGGCTGTGGAAGGTAATCGGATAATTACCGAATCAATCAGAAGATGCCGGTTGTCACGCATGGCCTCAATTGAGCCTAAATAAACCAGATAGATGAAACAGATTCGAGCCACCTCTTCCGACCAGGCAAATCCGGTATCAAAAATAAAACGTAGTATTACGTTAGTAAAAACAAGTAGAATCATTACCGCAAGGGCAATGGATATGAGAACCTCAATTCCTTTAAAAAGGGCATTTAACAGCCGGTTCATAGGCACCTCCTGTGAATGGAAAGATCATTATTGGACTGCTTTAATTTTTTCTGTCAGTTCCTTTGCCCATGGATTTTCTGCGTAAAGTTTATCGGTCAGGGGCTTAATCTGCTCCACGATTTTTTCTTTGTCCTGTGCCGTACATTCCGTAACTGTTACACCATGATCCTTTAAGAATTGACGATCTGTGTCTACACTTTTTATGTATTCGTCCCACGCTTTTTCACAGGATGCTTTTGCAGCCTCACGGATAATTTGCTGCTGGTTTTCACTTAAGCCATCTAAAAAGCTGGAAGATGCAACAATCTCCAGGGTAGAAATAATATGATTTGTTTCGTAAATATATTTCTGAACCTCATAAAAAGCTTCGCTGATTACCGTTACCATACCATTATCCTGACCGTCAACCACTCCGGTTTCCAGTGCGGAGAAAAGTTCGCCAAGAGGGATCACCTGGGCAGAAGCGCCAAGATTTTCCGCTATGCCTATGTGAATGGGATTGCTGGGCATACGAAACTTCTGACCTTTAAAATCATCAACACTGGTAAGCGGTTTATTGCTGGTAAAGGTTCTTGCGCTGTTTGGTCCCCAGCCCAGCATATAGGCGGTGGGGAACTTTTCATGAAACTCACTGCTGATCTCTTTTGCAATGCTGCCTGTCCATACTTTTTTGGCATGATTTAAATCGCGGTATAAAAAAGGCCAGTCGGAAATTAACATAGTGGGATATTCCTGATTCATGGGCGTACCAACAATTGCAATCTCAATTGTGCCGTTGCGGACTCCATCCCATAAATCCCCTTCATTGCCCAGTGTACCGGAATGATAAAGCTCCACTTTAATGGTACCGTTGCTTTTTTCTTCAATCATTGGTTTAAATATATTATCCAGCGCAGCAGCCATGGGATGAGAGGCGCTCCAGTTGTCTCCAACTTTTATTGTGATTGATTTTTCAGCAGTTGTGGTTCCTCCTGTTGTTTGACAGGCTGCGAGAGACAATGCCGTCACTACAGATAAAATAATAGCAGTAATTCTTTTTTTCATGATAACTCCTCCTATATGTACTTTGAATGATTTGATTATTCAAATAATATGACCATTTTTGCCATACCCTCCGGTGGGGACTGCATATTTTTAAACACCTGGTCAATTTCTGAAAATAAAATAGTATCACTGACTATTCCATCCAGCCGGTAAGCTTTCTGTCGGAATTTTTCTATTGTAGGTACAAATTGCCCGGAAGACATACGTGTACCGATAATAGAAAGCTCTCTGCCGTTTATCATGCTTTGAGTAATGCTCTCGGCAGAGGTGCAAAAACCCAGAGGTACGATACGGGCGCCATTGGCGGGAATTCCTTTTTCCAAAAGCATAGTCAGTGACCCTGGATAACCGGCTGCATCAAATATCACATCTGCACCTTCTCCATTGGTATATTTCTGTATCCGGGAATTTAAATTCTCTGTTTTGGTATTAACAATAAAGTCAGCGCCGAAATTCTCAGCCCGCTTCAGAAAGTTTTCTTTGATATCCGCACAGATTACTTTACACCCCTTTTCCTTACAGACCTGTAAAATAATGGTACCGATTGTCCCCATACCCAGGATCAGCACGACATCACTTTCCTGCACATCAGCTCTTTTGGTACAGTGACCGCCAATTGCAAAGGGCTCGATTAATGCGGCTTCCTCAAAGGGCAGATCTTCCGGAAGCAGGTAAACTTCATGCTCGGCAGCAGTGAAATATTCTCTCCATCCGCCATCTACTGCAGCTCCGCGTGCCTTTACTGTTCTGCAGATGTTTCTTCTTCCGTTTTTACACTGCTTACAGCTGCCGCAGGCAACCACCAGATCAACAACTACGTGGTCCCCTTTCTTAAATTTTGTAACACCTTCTCCAACTTCTTCAATAATTCCTGCATTTTCATGTCCTGGTATACGGGGAAATTTTGCCATCGGATTCTCTCCCAGAAATAAATGAAAATCTGAACCGCATACCCCAGCCGCCTTCATTTTAACAAGAACTTCTCCTCTCGACGGTTTTGGTCTTTGGGCTTCCTCCACGCTATACTGGAACGGCGCCTTTACTGAAATTTGCTTCATATAACCCTCCTTTGTAATTTAGATGTATCATTTCTGATATATTTGAATAATATATAAGTGATATATATCAGATAACAATGATTTTATATCATTTTTGGCTAAAGTGTCAATTTATCAAATATACTAAAAATTATAACTGAATTTTGTGAATATTATCCAAAAACGGATAAGAAATAGAATTTGAAATTGGAAAAAAGCTGTTATATAATTAACATGTATTTTAATTAGTATATATTACAAAGGGGAATAAAGATGGGAAAACAGGAGAGTCAGACAAATTTATCTACGGATGAAACGGTGTATGATTTTATAGGCAGAAAAATCCTCGACCTGCATATTAAACCAGGTGAAACAATTAATATTAATGAGCTGGAAAAGTTTCTGAATGTAAGTCGTTCTCCAATCCGTGACGCGTTGATACAGCTTGAAAAGGAAGGATTGGTTGTTACAATTCCTAAAAAAGGTACCATAGTTTCTAAGATTAATGCTGCGCGTGTAAAAGATGAGAGATTTCTGCGTTCCTGCATTGAAGAACGTGTTATGGAAGAATTTCTTGAGATTTACCAGGAGTCTGATATTGATGAAATGAGAGCTGCTATTGAAGCTCAGGAGAGTGCCATAAAAAGCTTAGATGCCAGAAAATTTTTGGTGTATGACGATACGATGCACAGCGTTCCCTTTCGGGTAACAGGGCATGAGTTCTGCCTGAATACTGTATTGAATATGTCCGGGCATTATTTAAGAATCAGGCTGTTATCTCTATCTGATATGACCACACTGCAACAGACATTGAATCAGCATAAGACTATGGTTGATTTGATACTGAAAAAAGACGCTGCCGGTCTGAAACTTCTGATTCATGAGCATATTACAGATAAAGAATCTGAATTTCAGTCTCTGCTGAACCGGTACCCGGATTTATTTGAAACAGATATTCCGGCAGCAGCTAATGCGGTTAATATTTGGGAGTCCGACTTTTTAAAACAAAAGGATATAACTGATATCGAAAAGGGAAATTGAAGAGATTTACAAAAATTCTGAAAAGATAGTATAATCGCGTACCGTACTGGAATTTTATGAATAGTATAAACCAAAAAGGTTAGAAATGAGATTATGGGCTATTATATCACGGTTGACGGAAATGTCAATATCTACGTAGAAGATTTAAATCCGGATTGTGAAAAAACAATTTTGTTCCTTCACGGATGGCCGGGAAGCCGCAAGCTGTTTGAATATCAGTTTGATGTTCTTCCGGATATGGGATTTCGGTGCATTGGAATTGATACAAGAGGATTCGGTAACTCAGATAAGCCTTATTGCGGATACGACTATGACAGACTTGCAGATGATGTGAAAGAAGTTATTGATGCACTGGGACTGAAAAATATTACGTTAGCTGGTCATTCCACCGGAGGAGCCATTGCAATCCGGTACATGGCACGGCATAAATGTCACGGAGTATCAAAGCTTGCCCTGTTTGCTGCTGCGGCCCCCAGTCTGATCAAACGGCAGAACTTCCCCTGTGGTATTGATTTACAGACAGTGACGGATATTATAAACGAGACATATGAAGACCGGCCTAATATGCTCAGGAATTTTGGAGACATTTTCTTTTTTCAGCATATAACCGAACCTTTTTCTCAATGGTTTCTGCAGGTGGGTCTGCAGGCGGCTGGATGGGCTACTGCCAAGGTTGCAAATACCTGGATTCAGGAGGTACTGTTTCAGGATCTGACAGAAATTTGCGTCCCCACACTGATTATTCATGGAATTCATGACAAGGTAGTTCCGTTCCCATTAGGGGAGATCCAGCATCAGTACATTAAAAATTCGATACTTCTGCCATTTGAATTCAGCGGGCATGGTGCATTTTATGATCAAAAGGATGAATTCAATCAGGCACTGGCGGATTTTGCAGAGTAAGAATCAGAGAATATGAAACAGGGCAGGACTTATGATCTTAACCATTCACAAATCGATCCATCTGAGTTATAATGGAAGATGATACAATTTTATAATTGTATGAATCATATGGAAAGGTGAGGGATGCTGCATGAATATGAGAAAGATTATGGCACTGGTGCTGACGGCAGCACTGGCAGCAGGGATGAACTGCACCACTGCATCAGCTGCTTCCAGAAAGAAGATTACAACAGTAAATCTGACGGTATCTGCCGATATTGCTCCTGGTGGAACGATCTCCGAACAGCAGGCGGAAGTAACGGCTAAAAGCAATAAAATTGAGGTCGATAAGTGTGAATTTATCAATGATGGATTTGAGTGGACTGAAAGCGATATTCCCAGATTAGAAGTAACATTGCATTGCGGCGACGATTATTATTTTAGTACAAGTGAAAACAGCTTTACGATTAATGGCGGAACTTATGTAAAGCAGAAAAAGGAAGATTTCAGCCAGACGTTAATTCTGACTATGGATCTGCCCTCAGTAAGTGAATTTACACAGGCTATCAGCTCTGCATCATGGAATGGTACTCATATCGCAAACTGGTCTGCGTCAGTTGGTGCAGGATGCTATGAAGTTAAGCTATACCGTGATGGAAAAGGAACAGGAGCTGTTAAGACAACGGATAAGACAAGTATGGAGCTTGGCAGCTTCATGACAAGAGAAGGTAACTATAAGTTTCAGGTTCGTCCGGTGAATGCAAAGAAACCGGAAAATAAAGGAGAATGGGTAGAATCTCCATCTCAGTATGTAAATTCGGATGATGCAAAATCCAACTATATGAATTTTTCAGGCAGCTGGAAACAGGATCAGACAGGCTGGTGGTATGTGTATGGGGATGGAAGCTATCCGAAAAACAGCTGGCAGAACATTAACGGCGAATGGTATTTCTTTAATGAAGAGGGATATATGGCAACGGGCTGGATCGACTGGAATGGGAAGCAGTATTACTGTGACACGCAGACGGGACATATGCTTACGGATGGCTTAGCACCTGACGGAGCAAGAGTCGGATCAGACGGGGCAAGGCTTCCCTAATGGTGATCTTATATGGACGGACTGCTTCTGGCAGTCCGTTTTTGATGTAAGGAAACGCTTGTAGAATGAGGAATTCTATCATATAATAACACGAAGGAGCAGATGGATATGACAACAAATATGGCTGGAAACACGATAAAGCGGATTCTGGCACTGGCAGCTGTTCTGTGTATGATTTGCCTGACAGGCTGTGCAGGCAGTGTAACGGTATCAGACCCTTCCAGTGCGGCAGCACCGGGAGAGTCTGGAGAACAAAGGGCAGACTCCAGGGCAGTGTTTCATTTTATTGATGTAGGTCAGGGAGACAGCACCCTTATTGAAGCAAATGGGCATTATATGCTCATTGATGCAGGAGAAAGAGACCAAACGGAAGCAGTTACCAGTTATTTGAAGGAACAGGGAGTCAGGAACCTGGATTATGTAATCGGGACCCATCCGCATTCAGACCACATTGGAGGATTGGAAGGTGTGATACGGGAATTTGAGGTCGCGAATGTTATACTTCCACAAAAGGAGCATACCACCAGGACTTACGAACGGCTGCTTGATGCAATTGAAGACCGGAACTGTAAAATCACTATACCAAAGGCAGGAGAAAGCTACTCTCTGGGCGCTGCCTCTTTTCAGATCATCTCGCCTAACCGTGATTACGACGATAATTTAAATAACTGGTCCATTGGCATCCGGTTTGTATTCGGAGAGACCAGCTTTGTTTTATGCGGAGATGCGGAAAAGGAAGCAGAGGAAGATATGTTGTCAGGCGGGCTTGCATTAAATGCGGATGTATTGAAAGTATCCCATCATGGAAGCAGCACCTCATCATCGCCGGAATTTATTAATGCTGTGAGCCCCCGGTATGCGGTGATCTCATGCGGTAGGAATAATGATTACGGGCATCCTCACAAAGAGACGCTGGATTTATTAAAAAAGCAGGGAATTAAAGTTTTGAGGACGGACCAGCTTGGAACCATAGTTATTGAAAGTAACGGAACAGACCTTCAGGTTATGGGACAGAACGACACCAGTCAGGGAACATCAAAGCAAACGGAAGAGTCGCTATCAGGCAGTGAATATATCATTAATACAAATACAGGAAAATTCCACCTGACGGACTGTAAACTGGCTGAATCCATTAAAGAAGAAAACCGCAGGCAATTTAATGGTACCAGACAAGAATTGATTGATCAGGGATTAAAACCTTGTAAAAGCTGTAATCCATAGATAACAAACGGTATGAGGGGGGGAGACCATGCAATATATTATAGACCGGATCGTACAGGAAATGGTGATCTGTGAAAATGAAAATGGAAGTATGGAGAAATTTACTTTAAAAGAGATTCCCAGGGAAGCAAAAGAAGGGGATGTTCTTTTAAAAACTAACGGAACTTTTCAACTTGACAGGGAAGCCACAGACCTGCGCAGACAGAAGATGCGTGAGAAACTGAACAGACTCATAAAATAAAGGATCTGAATATATGAAAAACTACATTGTACTGGATCTGGAATGGAACCAGAATGCCGGAGGGAAGGAGGACGCAGTCGATCATTTTCCCTTTGAAATCATTGAAATCGGAGCAGTAAGGCTGAATGAAGCCATGGAAGAAACTGGAGAATACAGGAGGCTTATTAAGCCCAGGGTTTACACAGAGCTTCATGAAAAGATACTGGAAGTGACCCATATGGATCAGCAGACTCTGATGGAAGAGGGAATCTGCTTTGAAGAGGCTGTGAAAGAGTTTTTTCTCTGGTGCGGGAATGATCCGGTATTTTGTACCTGGGGGTCCATGGATTTAACAGAGCTTCAGCGGAACATTACCTATTTTAAACTGCCAAACCCTTTTAAAAAGCCGCTTCTTTACTATGATATTCAAAAGCTTTACAGCCTTTTAGAAGGGGACGGGAAAGACCGGGTCTCTCTGGATGTGGCTGTTTTAGAATCAGAAGTCATGGAGGATCGGCCATTTCACAGAGCACTTGATGATGCCCATTATACAGGGCGGATTATGAGCAAAATGGATTTTAAGAAGGTTGAGGCATACTGGTCAACGGACTATTACTGCCTTCCTGCAAATAAAGAGGAAGAGGTTTATCTGGTTTTTCCCGGATATTCCAAATATATCTCTAGGCCCTTTGAATCAAAACAGGCAGCAATTGAGGACAAGACCGTAACAGACTTAATCTGCTGTAAGTGTAATCGTATGCTGAGAAAGAAAATTCGGTGGTTTTCGGTAAACCAGAAATTTTATACGGCACTGGGGTGTTGTCCGGTTCATGGAAATGTGAAGGGAAAGATCCGGTTAAGGCGCAATGATGAGGGAATGGTCTATGTGGTAAAGACCATGAAGCTGATTGGCGAGGACGAGATTGACGAGGTTTTTGAGAAAAAAGAAGAGGCGAAAAAGAAACGGGTTGAAAAAACTAAAATACGTAAGCAGAACAAGAAGAAGGGGAAATTCCCTCCTTCTTAATATTCACTTTCCTGCATTCGATAGCCAACTCCGATTTCTGTAAAAATATAATTTGGTTCTCCGGGGTTTAGTTCAATTTTTCTCCGGATATGTGCCATATTGACTCTTAGAATCTGGTTGTTATTGTCTGCATATGGACCCCAGATATGGTTGATCATGAAATCATAGGTAAGAACTCTTCCTGAGTTTTCTGCAAGAAGGGATACCAGCTTATATTCAATCTGTGTTAAATGGACTACATGTCCATTTAAGGTAACGAGACGTTTTACAAAGTCTATCACCAGACCTTTATATTGATAGGGAGCCTGAACTACTGAACCGTCAACGGTGCTGACGGTGGATTTTCCGTGACGCAGGGCAGTACGGATTCTGGCCAGAAGTTCACTGGTTCCAAAGGGTTTGGTGATATAATCGTCAGCACCGTAATCAAGGGCTGCTACTTTTTCCTGTTCCTGGGTTCTGGCAGAAATAACAATGATGGGAATTGAAGACCAGCTTCTTACATTTCGGATTATATCCATTCCGTCGATATCGGGCAGTCCTAAATCCAACAGAATTACATCCGGACAATTGGAACTGATGATAGCCAGACCGTCTTTTCCGTTCAATGCATGGATCACCTTATAATCATGTCTTTGTAAAGTACTCTCAATAAAACTCAAGATGTTCTTTTCGTCTTCAATAATTGCTATTGTAAATTTATTCACAAGTATTCTCTCCCAACGGTAATGTAAATGTAAAAACTGCACCTAATGATTCATTGCCTGCTGTTATGGTTCCATTATGTGCAGTGATTATTGTTTTGCAGATGGAAAGACCGATTCCCATACCCTTGTGAGAATCAACGCTGCGGTTAGGGAAAGAGGTATATCCGTCAAAAATAGTAGACAGTCTGTCTGGTTCAATCCCTATCCCACGGTCCCGAATGTCAAACCTTGCATGACCCTCTTCCCTGGAAAGAGTTATACTGACAGGGTCTTTGGAATTGGAGTGATAAACCGCGTTTTCCAATAAATTAATAATAACCTGTTCAATTAGTGTGGCATCCATGGGAACCATAACCAGCTCATCTGGTACAGTGACCCGTACCATAGTATCAGGGAAGCGCTTATGAAACCGCATGACTGCTTCCGATACTACTTCCTCTACGGATTCCAGTGACTTTGTTACCTGCGCTTTCGTACCCCTGATTCTGGTAACGCTCAATAAATTTTCCACCATAGTAAGGAGCCAGTTGGCATCTTCCCGGATATCGCCGACCAGCCCTCCTTTTTCTTCTTCTGTCATTGTATCGTGGTTTTCTAAGTAGGAACTGCTCGCTCCGATGATTCCGGTCAATGGAGTTCTAAGATCATGAGATATGGCCCGCAGAAGATTTGCCCGCATTGCTTCTTTTTCTGCATCCATCAGAAGTTTTTCTCTTTCGTGTATAATTTTATTCTGATGCTTTAAATGCGTTGTTGTGGCGCTTGTAATACTGGATATCACCATAAGAGCTATAAAGGTGATGGGATATCCATCCATCGCAAAATTCAGATGCATATAAGGATAAGTAAAAACCAGATTTACGCAGACAACACTGATAAAGGACGCCACAACACCAGGCACATATCCGTTTGAATACCGCGAGATTAATACAACTGCCATCATATAGACGATACTGACGTTGGTTGGGTGTCCCCCAACAAAAACCAGCAGATAGGAAATAATGGTTGCTAAGGTCAGCGCAAACAGGGTAACCAGAATATTCCACGCCAGTTCTTTTTTTGTCATGGTCTTTTTCATGACTCCTCCCGTTTAGCGAAATTTAAATTTATTTTTTTTCCAGCCTTTTTTTCTAGAGGTGTAGATACCTCGCCGCTGCTGCAGAAGGGAGTCGAATTCATCTGCGGAGACGCCGGATTCCTTCAGTCGTTTCAGCCGTTGTTCTCTCCTGATCAGAGTCTCCTGTTCATCCCTGTGTTTTCTATAGATAAAAAAGAAGGCAAGTCCACCGGCCACGATGATGAATCCCACACTGCCTAGTATGATCCAGGCAGTCAGCGGAATTTCAAAAGGTCTTAAGGCTTTTTCCCTGTAAGCCTGTGCTGCCCGGTCTGTAGAGGCGTCCACTGCCTCTGGGGAAGCTTCCTCCGTATTACCGGGTGCATCGGCCAGCTTTGATTTAACGGCAGACTCAACCAGAGAATGATTGATTTCCAGAAACGTAGAACCCACAACCCGGTCCTTATAACGGTAATTAATTCTGGCAATTGCATTCTCCGGGTCACCATTTGATATGTCATAGCTCAGTTCCGGTTTTGCATCATAAAAGTCAGCTGTTTTCGGTAATACGATCCGGCTGTCAGGATCAAGCACCAGAGCTTCCGGTCTGGTGATGGAGAGTCCGCTGAAATTTAAGTCGTTGGTTATGGAACTATAGGTTTTTTCATATTCAGCTGCTTTTAATGAGGTAAAATTATTAAATCCAAACTCCATAAGATTTCTGGTGTCAGCCCAGTACTGGGGAGTGGATCCTTTCAGAATAACTGCAATAAGCTTCAATCCGTTTCTTTGTGCACACGTAACCAGCGTATTGCCGGCAAGTGTGGTATAACCGGTTTTCCCTCCCACGATGTCAGGATAATAATAAGGTGTGCTTTTCTTCATCATCTTATGTCCCGGAGAGATGGCGAGCCCCTCTTTGTCAATGGAATTAGGAGGGAGTTTATAATAGGTGGTGGAATCGATCTCTTCAAAGACGGGATTTTGAAAGGCGGCTTTGGCAATAAGTGCCATATCGTAGGGTGAGGTATAATGGTCCGGATTATTTAAACCGCTGGGATTGGCAAAATGGGTATTTGTGCATCCAAGCTCCTTTGCTTTTGCGTTCATCATATCTGCAAATGCTTCTCTGCTTCCTGCAACATGTTCGGCAAGAGCATTGGCCGACTCGTTGGCAGATCTAAGTAAAAGCGCATAAAGGCAGTCTTTCACAGAGAGCTGGTCTCCCTCGTTGATTCCGGCATTGCTGCTCCCGGATTCTACGTTAAAGACTGCGTCATGGGAAAACGTAACAGTGTCATCTAACTGGCAGTTTTCAATCACCAGCAGTGCAGTCATTACCTTGGTAATGCTCGCTGGAAAATACTGGTTGTGTATATTCTTCCCCCAGAGAATTGTTCCGGTGTCTGCATCGATTAAGATCGCACCATCTGCCTGTGCGGATACATTGTCCGGCCAGGCAGCAGCTGCCAAAGCGGTCCCTGGAAAGGATGAGACAAATAAAAACAGGCAAAGGAAGAAGATAAAAAAATTTTTCGTAAATTGGGTCATATTCAATACTCTCTCCATTGTTATGTTTCGGTTTTATAGAATACTTCAATTTACAGTATATGTGATTTGGGATAACAAGTAAAGATTATTTGCCATTTTTCCTCCATTTGCGCATAAGAATGACGCATAAAATAAGGAGTACCGCAACGGAAGAAAAGTAGAGAAAGCCTATATAAAATACAGTGTCCCGGAAAAATCCTTCCGGTACAATATTGATCAGCATGTCCGTTGCCGGATCCAGCATCCAGAAGTCATTGGTAAAAAACAGATGATGAAACAGTATGAAATACCTGGTAAAATCAGTAGATATAATTCCTGCTATAACAGCAGAACCCACAAAGAATAAACCGCTCCCTGCTAACACAGATTTGGGAAAGGTGCTGCCCCAGTTTGTTTTTAAGAGCATAAGAATAATCAGACACAGAGCCATTACCATGAGGCATCCTCTGCGAATGGACATTGCACCTAAAAACAGTCCCTGGACGTCTTTCATGTGTGCAATTTCCCTGGCACTGAAAAATTCCCGGTGAATTCCGCCCATCGTAGTTTCCACGTGAAGATCCCCGCGGTTTCCTTTTAAATAGGCCATCATCTGGTCTGTAACATTAAGCAGATCATCCATAGTCATGGAGACTGCCTCTGTAACATTGTATTTTGCATACTCCTTTTCAAAGTATCCCGGTGTCCAGTAAACGGCTGCCTCCACAGATGTAAATAATAGTACGATCATAAGGCAGAAAGAAAAAACAATACCAATGGTATATTGCATTATACGGTTCATGAGCAACCTCCTGATTTTGTTATTTATTAACGGCAGTAGGCAGATTCCAGCAAAACCGGGTAGCCAGCAGACGAATTATGATAACGGCTGCAGCACCTGCCAGCATGGCAATATTGTCGTTGATATGGTTCATAAGACTGGCGTACAGCATGGCGCCTGCGATAGAAGCGCATGCATAGATGTGTTTTTTTAAAACATTAGGGGTCTGGCCAGCCATAATATCGCGCAGGATTCCGCCGCCCACACCGGTAATGACTCCAAGAAATATAATGAGAAAATGATAATCACCGTAGCCTGCTAAAACTGCGGTATCAATTCCCACCACAGTAAACGCACCGAGTCCTATGGCATCAAAGATATTCATAATCTTTTCGAAGGCTGCCATATGGCGGCCTAAGAGAAAGTTCTGGTTCCGCCTTACTGTGATAAATAGAAGCATAACCGTTATAAAGGCAAGTAATACGTAAATCGGATCAGTAAACAGCGAGGGAGGAATATTGCCAATAATAATATCGCGCAGCATACCTCCCCCTACCGCTGTGGTGACTCCGAGAACAATAATTCCAAGTAAATCCATCTGCTTTTTTACAGCGACCATAGCTCCTGAGGATGCAAAGGCAATTGTACCGATTGCTTCTACAAAGAAAAGCAGAGACAAGTCTATTTTCATGGATAACCTCCAATGAGTTCTAATAGGAAATTAAGGCAAGTATAAGAGTTGTGAGAGCGTTTGTCAATATGCAAAAGATGTGATAAAACAGGCAGTTAAAAAAATATCTTGATTTTTTCTTTGAAATTATATATTATATGAAAAAGTTCAAAAGTGAACAATTGGGAAATGGTTACTGCAGGGAAAGGAGTGGGTACTGCATTCAGTAAACGGCGGAACATGATGATCTGTTTTCAGAAAGAGGTGTTTGCATGATTGATCAGAAAAACTTTGAAAAAAATGTACAGGAGTGGTCTGACATTTGTTTAAATGATGAGCGGATAGACTTGGAATCCTACGACAAATACGATGTAAAGAGGGGGCTTAGAGATAAGAATGGCAACGGAGTGGTTGCCGGGCTGACCAAAGTTTCAAAGATCTTGTCCAGTAAAATCATAGATGGAGAGAAAGTGCCCTGTGAGGGAGAGCTTTACTACAGAGGATATAATATTAATGATCTTGTAAACGGAGTAGTGAAAGATGAAAGGTATGGGTTTGAAGAGATTGCCTATCTTCTGCTGTTTGGAGAATTGCCGGATAAAAAGCAGATGGAGCGTTTCACCCAGACGTTAGCATACAGCAGAACACTTCCTACTAATTTTGTCAGGGATGTGGTGATGAAGGCGCCCAGCCACGACATGATGTCCACCCTTGCCAGAAGCATACTGACTCTGTCTGCATATGATGAAAAAGCCGGGGACATATCAGTGCCGAATGTGCTCCGTCAGAGTCTGATGCTAATCAGCGTCATGCCAATGCTGGCTGTATATGGGTATCATGCGTATAATCATTATGAACGGGACGGAAGTATGTATATTCACAGACCGGATGAGAAGCTGTCCACAGCAGAGAATATATTAAGACTTTTAAGACCGGACATGAAATATTCCAAAGTGGAAGCCCATGTTCTTGATCTGGCTCTCATACTTCATATGGAACACGGTGGCGGCAATAACTCCACATTTACAACTCATGTGGTAACCTCCTCAGGAACCGATACGTACAGTGTAGTGGCGGCGGCTCTGGCATCATTAAAAGGACCAAAGCACGGCGGTGCCAATATTAAAGTAGTGGAAATGATGGCGGATCTAAGGAAAGAGGTCCACGACTGGAAGGATGAGGAAGCAGTGGAACAGTACTTAAGGAAGCTGCTTCATAAGGAAGCATTTGACCGGAAAGGACTGATTTACGGTATGGGACATGCTGTTTATTCCAAATCCGATCCCCGTGCAGAGATATTTAAAAGGTTTGTAAAACAGCTTTCAGAAGAAAAAGGCCGTCTGGATGATTTTAATCTGTACTCAGCAATTGAACGGCTGGCTCCCAAGGTGATCGGCGAAGAGCGCCGCATTTATAAAGGGGTCAGTGCCAATGTTGACTTTTTCAGCGGATTTGTTTACAGCATGCTTGACATTCCTAAGGAATTGTTTACCCCGATTTTTGCAATAGCAAGAATTGTTGGCTGGAGTGCCCACCGGATTGAGGAACTGATTAATATGGATAAGATTATACGTCCCGCTTATGTCAGTGTCATGCAGGAGGAAGACTATAATCCTTTGGATTGCAGATAAAAAAGAACCTTAAAAACAGGCTGAAGAGCCTGTTTTTTTAATGGGAACTGGCTGGTTCGACATGTAAAGATCAGATATAGTTTGTAAAGCTTTTGCAAAGTATCTTGAATATTGGAAACGGGAGTTTTATTCTTTAGAAAATGAGAGGCGCTTCCATTGTGTAAAAATTGAGAAGGAATATTAAACCGTGGAGTATAAGGAGGATTTAAGTATGAAGAGCAGGAAGAATTATGCAGCTGCTTTTATTTTGGCTGCCATAACGGCAGTATTGGCGGGAGGATATGTATATGCGGCAACAGAGCACTTTTCTGATTCAACGACGGATCAGGCCTGGGATGCATGGACGCAGAAATGGGAGACACAGGTAAGCCGGGATTATGAAAAAATAGCCCTCACTCCCGGTGCAGATGAAACAAAATTAAACTTTGCATGGTACTCCAAAGCCGATGGAACAGCAACTCCAAAGATTGAAATCTCCAAACGCAGCGATATGGGACAGCCTGTTACCTTTGAAGGAAGTACAGTTCCTGCAATAGACGGATATCTAAGCAACCGGGTGACGGCGGATTCCCTGGCTGAAAATACTACATACTATTATCGTTATTATAAAAATGGTGTACCTTCTGATACCGCATCCTTTAAGACTCATACTTTTAACAGCTATTCCATGCTCTATGTGGGGGATCCCCAGATCGGGGCTTCCAAGGGTCAGAGCACATCCAGAGGAGAGAAGCTGGAAAATAAATCAGAATTGAATACAGCAGCCCGCAATGATGCGTTCAGCTGGAATAAGACGCTTAATACAGCGATGAACGCAAATCCGGATATCAGCTTTATTCTTTCTGCAGGGGACCAGATTAATAAAAATGTGAATGGAAAAGATCCGGGAAATGAAATCGAATATGCAGGCTTTTTAAATGCAGACTGGATAAAATCCCTTCCTGTTTCAACCACAATTGGAAATCATGATTCCACCAATGAAAGCTACAGTTTCCATTTTAATAATCCCAACGATACTCAGCTGGGGAAAACAACTGCAGGAGGCGACTATTTTTACAAATACGGTCCTGCGTTGTATGTGGTACTTAATACAAACAACTACAATTGCGCAGAACATGAACAGGCCATGCGTCAGGCAGTTGAGACTTATCCGTATACAAACTGGAGGATTGTTATGATCCATCAGGATATTTACGGGAGCGGTCTTGACCACTCTGACTCTGACGGAATCGTGCTCCGCACCCAGCTGACGCCTCTGATGGATAAATATGATGTAGATGTGGTACTGCAGGGGCATGACCATACATATTCCAGAAGTTATTTATTGAAATCCGATTCAAAAACCCATTCCAATTATAATTTCCATGACTGGGACAATGTATCGGATGAGGAAGGGAATGTATTTCCTTATTCAGATGCATCTTATCAGGCTCAGAATAACTGTTACACCATTGCAAATACCATGTCCGGCGGTGTGACCAATGGGGATGGAACTCTTTATATGGAAGCCAATTCAGCCACAGGAAGTAAATATTACGAGCTGATCCCAGGGAAACAGGATTACATTGCAGTAAGAAACCAGAACTGGAATCCCACCTATTCCGTGATCTGTATTAACAGTAATACTTTTGCTATTGATACTTATGAGATTGCGGCTGGGAAGACCCGAAAAATTGATGATACATACGAACTGAAAAAAACCAACGCATCCAGAAGATAATTTCATAAGGAGAAAACCGGGGCATAAGACGGAGCCAGAATGTCCCGGTTTTATGATCAAAACAAGGAACTGTTAAGAAGGGAGCCGCCATTAATGGAGAGTGAGCAGAATAGATCAGTGTGGAAAATTCAGAAAAAGAGGTGGATTCGGTGGCTCGTATCTGCGGCAGCAGTGACAGGTTTTGTGCTTTTCTTAATACATTTTAACCATTTTGACAGGATTAGTCTGATATCCACAGAAGGAAGAACCTTTGAACGGGGGCGGGTGGTAGAGATACGTTCTGATAACTTACAGGAAGATGGAAGCAGGACCGGTCAGCAGAAGGTTCTGGTAGAAATCCGTTCCGGTTCCATGAAGGGGAAGCTGGTTGAGGCAACCAGCAACAATGGTTATCTGTTTGGAGCTGCCTGTGAACCCGGGATGGATGTAATTGTGATCCAAAGTGTATCTGGTGATATCTCCATTCATACGGTTTACAGTGTAGACCGGGAGTGGGCTGTTCTTGGCTTTGTGGTGCTGTTTCTGGCAGTAGTCTGCATAATCGGAGGGCGGAAAGGCTTTTACGCCTGCGTAAGCCTTATCTTCACTTTTATCTGCATCATCTGGCTTTATATACCAATGATTTACAAGGGCTATTCACCGTTTTTTGCAGCAGTTCTGGTTGCAGCAGTTACTACTTTTCTAACCATGTATTTACTGGGGGGCTGGTCTGGAAAAACTTTGTGTGCAGCAGCAGGAACTGTCAGCGGAGTAATAATTGCCGGAGTATCGGCCTGTATGTTCGGAGCTGCGGTCCATATCTCAGGATATAATGTATCAGATATCGAATCTCTGACTGTACTGGAAAACATTCATGGAATCCGTGTAGGGGAACTGTTATTTTCCGGATTACTGATCTCTGCTCTTGGGGCAGTAATGGATGTGGGAATGTCCATATCGTCTACTGTTTTTGAGATACATGCCAATAATCCTGAACTGGGAGCAAAAGAGCTGTTTCATTCTGGCATGAATGTGGGAAGAGATGCTATGGGAACCATGGTGAATACTTTAATACTTGCATTTGTGGGAAGCGGGGTCAGCACGCTGCTGTTAAACTATGCCTATGAATTACCTTATCTCCAGATTATTAATTCAAATAACATGGTAATAGAGATCATGCAGGGGATTTCCGGAAGTCTGGGAGTTGTGTTGACGATTCCGATTGTATCACTGATGGCATCTTTTACAGCGGCAAGATGGGGGAGCAGCAGCTGATTCATTCTGGTTTGTCTATGGAATGTATGGCGCGGTGAAGTTCGTTAAATTTTTCAACCAGATGACCGGAAGCCCAGTGATACATATCTCTTGTTTCATATTGTCTGTAATCACATTCCTGGGATACCAGGAGCATGGTGTAAACATCATACCAAAGAGCGCGTAAGTATTCTTTTTCCGAAAGACGGTCAATGCCATAACCCTTATAAAAATCCCTGTCTGTTCCATAGGTACGGAAACCTGCCTCCATCAGCGGATCTGCCCAAAGACTTCTCTCCCAGTCTATGATGCCGGTAATATGGTCATTTTTTACAAAGATATTCCCATCCCATAAATCCCAGTGCACCAGTACCGGAACCTTCACCTCAGCAAAAAGTTCTTTACTTCTGTCTAAATCCTCAAATAATTGTTCCCTGGATATCTTTAAGTCAATGGACAAGCGTTCTGCATCTGAAAAAGCCAGTTCAATCATTAAGGCAAAGACCTGATGCCAGTCACTTCCTTGTAACGCCGGCTGTCCGGGATAGCCGAATTTACTGCCTTTAATTCCGTTGATTTTCCTGTTCCATCTGCCGGTTTCTGTCCGGATTTCCGACTTTACTGAAGCAGAAAGACTGGGAAGAATGGAATGCAGGCTGGCTCCGTCCAGTATTTCCATGAAAAAATATGGAGAATTAAGCTGTGTAAGGCTGTCGTCATAAAAAAGGACCTCTGCAACTGGTACATCGGACTGTTCCTTTACCATACGCATGGAAAGGACTTCGCTCATCATAATATTCTTCTCATATGACATAACAGGAGCGTCTTTTGGAGGCGCTATCTTTAATATGCAGGAGGGAACGTGATCCAGGGATATTTTGTAGGCTACATTAAAATATCCTTCTGTCAGTTCCTCTATGTTGGTACAGAATGCATGGGGGAAAGCGTGTCGGATAAGACGGAGAAGCGTTTCTTCCGATTGATTGTTTTTGGTAAGACTGTTCATCAGTCATCCCCCTTTCAGTGATTGCTATTATCAATTGGTGCGACGGTTGGTATTAACAGATTTTCAATATCTGCTTTCAAAATTGTTTCAGCAATAGAAAGTTCGTTTTTTTCAATATAATCAATAAGAGCCATATGTAAATCCATGCTGGCATACTGCTTTTTCTGAATAAAGTAAATAGTTTGAATATTTAACGCATCCTGAAGCTGTTTATAGGCATAACGGTTACCATAAACAGAGAAAAGTTTTAAATGAAAATCGCAGTTTAAATGCCATTTTCCTATAAAATCTCCAGGTTCACAATTGGTATACTTCACACAGATAGTTCTTAGTTCCTGAATCCATTCACGATCAATTCCTGCCGAAAGGTTGCGTAAAAATGAACACTCAAGAGATGAGCGGAATTTGACTATCTCATATATCTCCTCAGCAGTTGGCTGACAAATCTTATAACCCTGCCTTGGAATGCTTGTAAGAATAAGTGTAGCAGTTAATTGTGTAAGAGCTTCTCGGATTGGCGCGCGGCTGACATTATACTTTTCCATTAAAAATTTTTCCGTAAGAATTGTACTTCCGGAATATACTCCATTGATAATATCAGCAATCAATGCATCATGCACCTGTTGTTTTAGTGATGTATCGGAGTTTTTTTCACACATAAAATTCCCCCTTTTCGTTACGACATAAGCCATTACATTATACATTTCTTGGAAAATTAAGTCAATATTAACTAAGTATAATGTGATTTGACAGTATAAAAATCTTGGACCTAATCATATCACGATATTGTGAATGGTTGATTTGGAGAATAAAAATTGTGCTATATTCACATATTTAATGATAATATATAGTTAATAATGTAGAAAATGATAATTATAGTTGATTAAGCTAAACTGCAGTGATATGATTAGAACATGTACACGGTGTATTAAAATAAAAACAAGAAAGGATTAAGATATGGATAAGCAGACGAATTTAAAAAAACATCTAATTGGGTATCTGTTCTTAGGTGTCATGATTGTTTCATTCCTCTATTTTGGCGTTTACCAGGTGGCCACTGGGCAGGTCAAGATGGACACGCAGACAGCATTTCTTACCATGTTATTTCTTTTAATCGTCGGTGAATTCTTCTCACTGGCTACCAAAGCTTTCGTTCCGTCCATGTTTATTACAGCTATTCTGTTTGTGGTTGGATTTTGGACATACTTCCCGCAGGATATTCTGCAGCTGGGCGGAATAGCTTCCAATCTGCCGACGTTTCTCGTTATGATTATGGTGGTCCATCTGGGTACCATGCTCAATATCAGGGAATTGATTGACCAGTGGAAAACGGTTGTAGTGACTCTGGTGGGTATGCTGGGAGTTCTCCTGGTCATATTAACAGCTGGCAGTTTTTTGATTGGCAGCGAGACCGCTGCGATCGCAGCACCGCCGCTTACGGGAGGTTTTGTAGCTGCCATGATGATGCAGAGCGTCGCGCCAACGGAGGAATTAGCAATTCTGGCTATGGCAGTATATGTTTTACAGGGGTTTGCAGGATATCCATTGACCAGCTTGTGCCTTAAAAGGGAAGGTAAAACTGTTTTAAAGGCGTATCGTGAAGGGAAGATGACTGTCGGCAGTTTAGCTTCTTCTAGTGGAGAAAAAGCAGTAGAAACAAAGAAACCTTATATATTTCCCCAAATGCCTGAAAGTTTTAAAAGTGATTTCACCCATTTATTCTTTATTGTGACTCTGACAGTTATGGCTGGGTATCTGGATAAACTTACAATGGGATATGTTTCAAAATTTGTATGGGCATTACTTCTTGGGGTATTTGGCACTGCGTTAGGATTTATTGATAAGAATGTTTTGGTGCGTTCCCGTAGTATGGGGTTTGTTTACACAGTAATTATGATGTTTGTATTTGCACAGTTAAAGTCTGTAACTCCGGAAACCCTGGTGCAGTTATTAAAAAGTTTTGCGGTACTGATTGTTTTGGCGGTAATGGGTGTGGCAGCATTTTCGATCCCGGTAGGTAAAAAGCTGGGACTCAGTGCAGCCATGTCATTTGCAATCGGGCTGGGGACTTTGGCAGGTGGATTTCCGGCCAGCTATACTTTAAGCGTGGAGGCAGCTAAGGTGCTTTCTGATAATGATGAGGAGTACAAAATATTAGAAGAACATATGCTCCCAAAAACTCTGGTATCTGGTTTTGTGAGTGCAACTTCGGGGTCGGTTCTAATTGCAGGCCTGGTAATGGCGATTTTCTTTAAATAAATAAAAATATGGAGGATAAAAACATGATTGAGAACAAAATTACAATAAAAGGGGATAAAGTAGTAGACATTCAGAGAGGTGCCATCGGCCACCGCGCCACATGGACAGGCCTGACCTATACAAAGGGCTGTGAAGCCGGTTTGGCTGAAGAAATGGAAAAAGTCATTCGCCAGGCAATTTCTGAAACAGGAAATACCCAGGGAAATGAGATCAGAGAAAAGTGCCCCGATCAGGAGGATGTATCTGTCTTTGCGGACACATTTCTTTCTCCAACTCTTCAGAAAACATTTGAATTAACTTTTAAGACAAAAGATAAAGACAGAGTGGAGTTGGAATTTCACCATTGTCCGCTTTTAAAAGCATGGCAGGATCTGGGATTTGATGATGCAACCTGTGAGAAATTATGTGATATGGCTATGGACGGCGACAGGGGAATTGCAAAAGCTATGGGATATGAATTTCATTTAGGCGATACCATTGCAAAGGGCTGTAAAACCTGCGAAGTTTCTTTCTATAAGAAAGAAAAATAAGCACTACATAGTTAAGGAGAACACTTCTATGAAAAAAACTCAGTATGATAATTATTTGAAGATTTTAAAGGGTGAACTGATTCCTGCCATGGGATGTACCGAACCAATTGCCATAGCGCTTGCTGCTGCTAAAGCAAGGGAAGTACTTGGCCAGATGCCTGACCACATGCTTCTTCGCTGCAGCGGAAATATTATTAAAAATGTAAAGGGTGTTGTTGTTCCTAATTCCGGCGGACAAAAAGGCGTAGAAGTGGCGGCTATTTTAGGCGTTGTGGCAGGCAACCCGGATTCTGAGCTTGAAGTAATATGCGGGGCAGGCAAAGAAGATATTGAACTGACCAGGAAATTAAATCAACAGGGACTTTGCACCTGTGAATTAGAAGAAGGGGAGGAAAATCTTTTTATACGTGCCTATCTGACAGCTGGGTCTGAGTCTGCAGCAGTGGAGATTCAGACGAAACACAACCATATCTCTAAGATTGAGAAAAATAATCAGATTATATTTCAGCAGCAGGATATACAAATTGAAGATTCGGGAGACAAATCGCAGCTTAATATCAGAGAGATCCTTGAATTTACGAATGAAGCAGAGCTTAAAGACGTTGAGGATATTATAAACAGACAGATTGAGTACAATTCCGCCATATCAGAGGCTGGATTGGCTCAGGACTGGAGTTCACAAGTTGGCCGGACACTTATGCTTCTATCTGATAAGGATATCAGGATCAGAGCCAGAGCAGCTGCGGCAGCCGGATCCGATGCCAGGATGGACGGCTGTGCCCTGCCGGTTATTATTAATTCTGGCAGTGGCAACCAGGGAATCACCTGCACAATGCCGGTTGTCGTTTATGCAAAGGAACTAAATGCAGAAAAAGAGATCCTTATCAGAGCGCTTGTTCTTACCAATCTTTTAACACTGCACCAAAAACGATATATCGGAAATTTATCTGCATATTGCGGAGCAGTTTCTGCCGGAGCTGCCGCAGCCTGCGGAATCGCTTACCTTCAGGGTGCTGATTATGATATCATAGGTAAAACTCTGATCAATGCTCTTGGAAATGTTGGCGGTATTATATGTGATGGAGCAAAAGATTCTTGTGCAGCAAAAATATCCAGTGCTGTTGATGCTGGTATTATTGGCTATGAAATGGCAATTCGCAATCATTCTTTCCCGTTCGGGGAGGGACTGGTTGAGGATGACTATGAACAAACTTTAAAAAATATCGGACGAATGGGGCGGCTGGGGATGAAGTCTACTGATGTAGAGATACTTAATATTATGATAGGAAGATAAAAATAAAATAAGTAATCTTTTAATAATGTTATCGTGACGGCTTTAAGGTCACGATAACATTTTTATATCATAGACGTTTTTTCCTTTCCTATGATATACTGAATCGTGTAATTTCATCTCAGGATGAAAGTAAGGAGGAATTGTCTGGTGGCAAAGAAAAGTGTGCGCAATACCAGGGGAAAAATCGTAAGCGCTGCCTGGAAACTATTTTATGAACAGGGATATGAAGATACAACGGTAGAGGAAATTATAGAGCTTTCCAAGACCTCTAAAGGATCTTTTTATCATTATTTTGACGGAAAAGATGCACTTCTTAGCACTCTCAGCGTTTTGTTTGATGATAAATATGAAGAATTAAAAACACAGCTGGATCCCCAGCTGCCGGCTATGGAGAAGCTGCTGCAATTAAACAGTGAGCTGTTTGCAATGATAGAGAACAGTATATCCATGGATCTTCTTGCAAGGCTTTTGTCCACTCAGCTGGTTACCAATGGTGAAAAGCATCTGCTGGATCATAACCGGACTTATTATAGGCTGTTGAGAAAGATCATAGCCCAGGGGCAGGAAGATGGGCAGATCGGAACAAAAATGAGTGTAAGCGAAATGGTAAAACTATATGCTGTCTGTGAACGTGCCCTTCTGTATGACTGGTGTTTATGCGGAGGAGAATACTCATTGCGGCAATATAGTGCATCTGTGCTTCCTTCATTTTTGAGTGGTTTTCTGCCGGGATAATAAAATGTATATACTTGTATGGTATTTATTTTTAAATTTCGTATAGTGTTAAAGCTTTGTAATATAAAGGAATTATATAAATATTAATTAAAAAGTACGGTACTTAGTCTATACTGCGTTCTGTGTTGCGTTCTATTTTTGATGATGCTATAATACACCCATTGTTTCAGGGATTTATAAGAAGAATAACAAAAATAGTATGTAATGAGGAGGAACGTTATGAGTATAGGGCAAGTGGGAATATTGTCTGCCATTCTGGTTTATCTGATGGTCATGGTCTATATTGGATTTTACTACAGCAAAAAAGGCGGGGGGGATACTTCCGATGACTTTTATCTGGGAGGAAGAAAACTGGGACCATTGGTGACTGCTATGAGCGCGGAGGCGTCGGATATGAGCAGCTGGCTGCTGATGGGACTTCCGGGTGTTGCTTATATGACTGGTATCGCAGATGCCGGCTGGACTGCAGTGGGCCTGGCAGCAGGTACATATTTAAACTGGATTTTGGTTGCAAAACGTCTCCGGCGTTATTCGGTGGTGTGTGATACCATAACCCTTCCTGCTTTTTTCTCCCGAAGATATCGGGATGATAAAAATGTATTAATGTGTATCTCTGCCGTAATCATTCTGGTTTTCTTCATTCCATATACTGCTTCGGGTTTTAAGGCTATTGGCACACTATTTAACAGTCTGTTTCATGCAGATTATCACACGGTTATGATTCTTGGGGCAATTGTAGTGGTTGGATATACCGTAATGGGTGGGTTTATGGCGGTTTCCACAACCGATCTTATTCAGAGTATTGTTATGAGCATTTCTCTTATCATTATCGTATTTTATGGAATCTCGATCTCTGGTGGCTGGGAGAGAGTCATGGAGAATGCAGGGGCTTTGGAAGGTTACCTGAGCATGAGCAGAACACATAATCTGGCTGATCAGACGTCTTCTCCTTATGGCATAATAAATATAGTGTCAACTATGGCCTGGGGCCTGGGTTATTTTGGTATGCCTCACATTCTCCTTCGTTTTATGGCGATCAGCGATGAGAAGAAGCTTACAACTTCCCGCCGTATTGCATCAACCTGGGTTGTTATCTCCATGCTTGTAGCTATCCTTATTGGAATTATCGGTTACAGCGTTTCAATAGCAGGTCATATTCCGTTTTTTGCTTCAGGGTCGGAAGCGGAGACTGTTATTATCAGGCTCGCCGGCCTTTTGGGAAGTCATAGCTTAATTTTTTCATTACTGGCGGGTGTGGTGCTTGCAGGTATTCTTGCATGTACCATGTCAACGGCTGACTCCCAGCTTTTAACAGCCGCTTCAGGGGTGTCTCAGAATCTGATGCAGGACTTTTTAAAGCTTAAAGTAAGTCATAAAACTTCTATGCTGGCAGCCCGTCTGACTGTTATCGGCGTTGCGCTTATAGCAGTGTTTCTTGCATGGGATCCCGATCGTTCGGTGTTTACTATTGTTTCCTTCGCCTGGGCTGGTTTTGGAGCTTCCTTTGGACCGGTCATGCTGTTTGCCCTGTTCTGGAAAAGAAGCAACTTTTACGGGGCTGTTGCAGGAATGATATCCGGCGGGGCGATGGTTTTTATATGGAAGTATCTGGTCCGCCCCATGGGTGGTATCTTTAATATTTATGAACTCCTTCCTGCATTTACCGTAGCGTGTGCGGCGATTGTGACCGTATCATTATTAACTCCTGAACCCGACCTGGGAATTTATAAGGAGTTTGATCTGGTAAATAAAAAATAATACAAAATAATAATGACTGCCGGAAGAGAAATCGGAGGTTTGTAGATCAGAATCTGGGGTATTAATAATGTTTCAAAAAAAGCAGAGCTGCAGGCCCGTTAATTCAGGCCATGCAGCTCTGTTGTTTTTACAAACTTTTTTTGTTGCGTTTAATTACTTTAAGTCTGGTAAATTCCTCCCGGTCCTTTTCTTCCAGAGAATTGGTAATGTTTCTGGTAAGGGTCTCGTAGCGGGGAATTGTAATATTCTTTAAAGCATTGGCCCGTTTCTGGGTTCTTTTGATGCTGTTGGCCAGACGGTAAGCGGAATTTTCAACCATGGACAGCTTGACAGTCAGCTTTTTAACCTGCTCAAAATGGTAGCGGGCTTCATCAAGGGATTCCCTGGTGTTATAGTAAGCGTAGGTTAAATTCAGAGGCATTTCCTCGTGTTCCACCAGAGGGATTTCTGTACCCATAATGCTTCGGGTTTTGATCTTTACCCGGTCGTCTATGGGGACCGCCAGGGCGACATCCTGCACATAATTGATTCCCAGTTCAATGTTCGCTTTTTGCAGTGCTCTGTAAGCAGCGGTAAATGTCACATCAATCTCTGACTGAATCCCTTTTGCCTCGTCAATTAAGCTCATCAGCTCCTTGATCAGTATGTTCCGCTTTTTATCCATCAGCTCATAACCCTGCCGGGCTAATGCCAGGGAGTTTTTAGCGAGGATTAAATTCCCCTTTGTTGGAAATGTATTCGGATTCATTCTGATACCCCCTATTCGCCTGAAGCTTCAGCGGTGGTTTCCTTGTAATACTGATCTAATACCTTAGTATCGATACGGTCCAGCTCTGCTCTCGGCAGAAGGCCCAGCAGTTCCCAGCCTATGGTTAAGGTCTCGAGAATTTTTCTGTTGGAATGGTTTCCCTGACCTACAAACCGGTTCTCAAATTCTTTGCCGAACACCAGATATTTTTTATCGATGGGGGAAAGCTCATCCTCGCCGATTACGGAAGCCAGGGCTCTTGCGTCACCCACCTTTGCATAACAGGAAAACAGCTGGTTCGCCACGCCCTGATGGTCCGCTCGGGTAAAGCCTTCTCCGATTCCGTCTTTCATCAGACGGCTCAGGGACGGAAGCACATTAATGGGCGGATAAACGGACTGTCCGTATAAGTTCCGGTCTAATACGATCTGCCCTTCTGTGATATAACCAGTAAGGTCAGGGATGGGATGGGTAATGTCATCGTTTGGCATGGTTAAAATAGGAATCTGGGTGACAGAACCATGCCGTCCTTTCACGATACCGGCCCGTTCGTAGATGGAAGCCAGCTCACTGTACAGATAGCCGGGATAACCCTTTCTGGAGGGGATTTCTCCCTTGGATGATGAAACTTCACGAAGGGCTTCCGCATAAGCAGTCATATCCGTTAAAATGACCAGGATATGCATTCCTTTTTCAAATGCCAGGTACTCTGCCAGAGTCAGCGCGACTTTTGGTGTGATCAGACGCTCCACCACAGGATCATTGGCCAGGTTGATAAACATAGCCACATGGTCGGATACGCCGCTTTCCTCAAAGGTACGGCGGAAAAAATCTGCCACATCATATTTTACGCCCATGGCTGCAAATACCACTGCAAAATTCTCACCAGATTCGGAATCATCTCCTAAGGACGCCTGCTGTACGATCTGGGCAGCCAGTTCGTCATGGGGAAGACCGTTACCGGAAAATATGGGGAGCTTCTGGCCGCGGATTAAGGTCATCAGTCCGTCAATGGCTGAAATTCCGGTCCGGATATAATCTCTGGGATATTCTCTTGTTACGGGATTTAACGGTTTACCATTGATATCCAGATATATTTCTGAATTAATATCACCCAGACCATCTATGGGTTCCCCGATTCCGTTAAAGGTACGTCCCAGCATGTCTTCTGAAACCGCAAGTTCCATGGGGTGTCCGGTCAGCCTGGTGTGAACATTCCTGAGAGCCAGTCCTTCGGTTCCCCCGAACACCTGAATAATTGCCTTATCTTCATAAACCTCGATAATACGCCCCAGCTTCTGTGTTTTGCCAGCGACTGTCATTTCCACAATTTCGTCAAAGGCAGCATTCTGGACGCCTTCTAAAACGACCAGTGGTCCGTTGATTGCACTTAAGCCTAAATATTCGATTGCCATCGTCTGCCTCCTTCCTATGCGTTTCGTTCTATGACGGAATCATAAAATTCATCGATCTGCTTTTTATAGTCATCAATTATATCAAGTCTGTCGTTGGGAACATCATATTTAATAGAGATGATCTTATCAAAAATAGGATCCTCCTTTAATACGGACATGGGCATACCCATGGAAACCAGAGAACGGGATTTCTTATACAGATAGAGAATTAAGTCCATCATTTTAAACTGCTTTTCCATAGGAACACAGGTGTCCTCCTTGTGAAAGGCATTCTGCTGTAAGAATCCGATACGGATAACCTTTGCAATCTCCAAAATCAGTTTCTGGTCATCGGGAAGCATATCCCCGCCGATCAGCTTGACAATTTCCATCAGGCTGCTTTCCTGTGTCAGGATAAATACCAGGCGGTTTCTGTAATCCACAAATTTTTTATCCACCTTTTCCAGATACCAGGGTGCCAGATCAGTCAGATATTCGGAATAACTGCTGAGCCAGTGAATTGCAGGGAAATGCCTTTCATTCGCCAGATTCCGGTCAAGTCCCCAGAAGCAGCGGACAAATCGCTTGGTGTTTTGCGTTACCGGCTCGGAGAAGTCACCTCCCTGGGGAGATACTGCGCCAATAATGGTGACAGAGCCTTCGGTTCCGTTGATATTCTGCATCATGCCTGCTCGTTCATAAAATGCGGATAAGCGGGAGGCTAAATAGGCAGGGAATCCCTCTTCTGCAGGCATCTCTTCCAGACGTCCGGATAATTCTCTCAGGGCCTCTGCCCAGCGGGAGGTGGAATCCGCCATGATCGCAACGTGATACCCCATATCCCGGTAGTATTCTGCCAGGGTCAGACCGGAATAAAGACTGGCCTCGCGGGCAGCAACCGGCATGTTGGAGGTGTTGGCAATCAGGGTGGTCCGGTCCATTAACGGGTTGCCGGAACGGGGATCAATTAACTGAGAAAATTCTTCCAGTACCTGAGTCATCTCATTGCCGCGCTCGCCGCAGCCGATATAGATAATGATATCCGCATCTGACCATTTGGCAATCTGGTGCTGGGTCATGGTTTTTCCTGTTCCAAACCCCCCTGGAATACAGGCCGTGCCGCCCTTGGCAAGGGGGAAAAGTGTATCGATAATTCGCTGTCCGGTAATAAGCGGTTTGGTAGCTGGATACCGTTTTAATGTAGGCCTGGGAACCCGGATAGGCCATTTCTGCGTCATAGTCAGCTCTTTTTGGGAACCATCGGTCAGCAAAAGTGTAATAAGCGGATCGGAAATGGTATAAGAACCGTCGCCCGCCACTTCAAGCACAGTGCCTTCCAGATCAGGAGGAATCATAACCTTATGAACAATGGCAGGTGTTTCGGGTACTTCCGCGATAATTGCACCGGGAAGCAGATGTTCCCCTTTTTTTACGGTGATATGTGTTTTCCAAAGTTTTTTTGTATCCAGGGAATCTACGTGAATACCCCGGTCGATATAAGCTCCGCCTGTCTTTGCAATCTCCTTTAAGGGGCGCTCAATGCCGTCAAAGATATTGTTAAGGATTCCGGGAGCCAGGGTAACAGAAACTGGAAAGCCTGTGGAGGTAACCGTTTCTCCAGGTTTGATTCCGCTGGTTTCCTCATATACCTGAACGATGGTTCTGCGGTCGGTCAGTCCGATGACCTCGCCAACTAAATTGTCTTTTCCCACGTGAACCATTTCATTCATTGTGAATCCGGGATCACCCTTTAAGTAAATGACAGGGCCGTTGATACCGGAAATGGTGCCTGTGTTAGTCATTTGCCGTACCTCCCATCAAGTCTTTGATATTGAACCGGAAATCCCGTTTTGCTTCTGCCAGCTTGGTCTGGAAGGAGTTGTCGACTAAAATGTGTCTGGAAGGGATGACTGCTCTGGTACCTCCCATAAATGAATACTCACTGACCCGGATATCAGCGCTTTCCGGTAAAGATAAGCTGCGGATCTTTTCCTCATCGTCGGGGTCGATATAGATGGTAATAAATTCTTTGCCGGCCAGTCCTTTTGCTGCTTTTATCTCTTTTTGAAGAAGCTCTGCATACTGCGGAGTATTTCTGTATTCGATTACCATTTCATTTAATTCCTGAAACAGTTTTTCCTTTAGTTCATCCTGCTTTTTCCCAAATTCCCGTTTGGTGCTGATCTGTTCTAATGAGAGCCGTTTGTTGATCTCACGCTCGATCTGTTCGCTTTCTGATTGCACCTGATGTTTTGCTCTGCGTCTGGCATCCTCCTGATGTTCCGAAAAGGTCTGCTCTAAGGCTGCGGTATATTCGTCAAGCATCTTTGCACTGCGGGATCTGGCATCTTCCATACAAAACTCAAGGAAGTGCTGCAATTTTTCCTCAGTTGTCAAGATGACCACCTCTTTCTTATAGTTTTAATCCGATTGCTTCGTTGACATAGTCCGTGATAAAGTTAGGCTTGCGGCCGGTACCGTGGCGGTCAGGGATTTCAATAATTAACGGCAGTTTGCGGTTTAGCTTTACATCATTGATGATGTCTGGAAATTCTTTGCCGAATTTTTCTGTTAATAAGATGATCCCGATCTCTTTATCGGCCAGAACTTTATCAAGCTGGCTCTTCAATTCTGCTTTTTCATGTACGACAGCGCCTTCCACTCCGGCCAGTCTCATTCCGGTCCAGGTATCAACGTTGTCGCTGATTAAATACATTTTCATAAATTATAATTTACCTAAGATCATGAAGGATATGATCAGACCATAAAGACAAACACCTTCGGCAAGACCTACGAAGATCAATGATTTACCAAGTATGGAGCCATCCTCGCTGATAGCACCTAACGCTGCACTTGCTGCTGCAGAAACGGCGATTCCGCCGCCAATACAGGCAAGACCAGTAGAAAGAGCTGCTGCTAAATAACCCATTCCAGCAACGCCGCCGGCAGTGCTTGCGGCAGCTTCTGCGGCTTGTGCCTGTCCCTGGAAGAGGAAGATACCGGAAACAGCAATGGTGCCAAGGAAAAGGAGTAAGTTCATGCCAAGTGCTTTTTTGTAGCGTCCTTTTGATTTCTCGCCCATGGCAAAAACTCCGAATGGAATTGCGATGCTTAAAAGTAATGCAGCTGCTAAAGTAATTTTTACTAATGTTGACATATTGTTTCCTCCTGAAATAATTAATTTTTCTTTCCGTAAGGCTTAAATGCACGGCCGGTTCCACGGTAGAAACGGCTGAATAATTCGTAATATTCCAGACGTAGGACCTGAATTCCTACGATCAGTCCCTCCATTAAGCAGACAAATAAGTTTCCGAATATAACGCCTGCCCAGTTGGGATTACCGGCTTCTGCACCGGAAAGCATTAATACTACTTCCATCATGGCTGCGTGGCTGATTGCAAAAGCTCCGACTCTGACAAAGGACAATGTATTGGAAAAATAGCTTAAAAGAACTTCGAAGAGTTCAAATAGTCCCTGTATCACAAACATGCCTTTTCCCTCAGTTATTATCTCCGCTTTCTTTTCTAACAGAGCCGTAAGCGGTTCTTTGAAGAATATTACAAGAAGCGGAAGACCGAACATCAGGAATAAAAGTGCTGTTGCCGGAATGGGGTTGCCTGTCATATAAAGAACGATGGTAACCACCAGGCTTGCATAGAAGACAAGTCCGGCTGCGCCGTTGGTATCGAAAAAAGTCCGTTCCCGGTCATGTGTCCGGACGCTGTTGATGATATTTAATATCATGGTAAGAAGTATAATCCCCATACCAATAGTTATGGAGGCTACAAAAACGGTATTTAAATTTCCGATAAAAGGCAGGTTTGTCATATGTTCCATGGGGCGGAGCCATACGGCATGGATGACATCCTCGAAGCCAAAGATGCTGCCAAACAGAAAACCGAATATAGTGGAAAAGAAACCGCAGCAGGAGATGATGGCCGCCAGACTGGCTTTTTTCAGTCGGAAGAGAAGAAATCCGCCAAATAGCAGGCAGAGCCCCTGCCCCACATCCCCAAACATAAATCCAAAAAGGAATGAATAAGTAATTCCGATGAGAATGGTAGGATCAATTTCGTTATATGCCGGAAGACCATACATCTTTATAAACAGTTCAAATGGCTGAAACAGTCGTGGATTTAACAGTTTGGTAGGTGGAGCGCTCATGATGTTGCTGTGATCGTCTTCCACAATGCAGAAGGTCTTTTCGTCATCGGATATCTCTTTTTGAAACGCATTGGCATCCCGGTAACTCATCCAGCCGCAGATAATGTAAAAGGTATTTATATTCTGCTTGGTACAAGCAGCAAGCTTTCTTACATTAAAGTTGGTAGAGAAAGTTTCCAGGCGGTTTAATGCGGACAATAGTTCTTCCCGTCTTGTTTCCAGTATCATTGATAATTTACTTTTAATCGCATTCTGCTGCGTTTCCAGTACGCTTATCTTATCCCTCAGTGAGTGTATGGCATCGGAAGGTGTGCCCTTATATTCGTCAGGAACAAAGAAGCGCTCAAAATGCATGGATGAGTAAATGGCATCAATCTGGTTTGATACGGTCTCCGGAACAAAGTAAACCAGCCAGACGTACTCTTCATCTTCTCTGCATTTATAAAGAACAGTGTCTATGGTGTCATATACGTAACTTTCGAATTTGTTATAATATTCATGTAAAATGCGCCCGAACCGGAATTTGATGTACTTAAAATGCAAAATGGAGCTTAAGTCGTAATTCAGTCCCGTAAATGGGAAAACTTTCTCCAAAGACTGATTTAAAGCTTCTATTTTATCCTGCAGTTCTGTCTGGGAGGCAGTAAGTTCTTCCACCTGGGATCCGATATCTTCAATGGATTTTGCGGCTGATTCTATCGAAACGTCCGTTTTTTTTATCTCCTCCGAATTGTATTCCGGAAGAAGCTTTGCCAGTTCCTGGGCACGCTGATACGTATCCTTGTAAGGATTTGTCTCGATATAAGGTCTTAAATCCTTTACTGTCTTTAATTCAGACAACGCATTTTCCAAATGAATTTCATATTTGGATAAATAGGTATCAATAACACGGTCGATATCCTCTTTTGGTCCGGTGATGCTTAAAAATTTCATTTTTTCAATCACAGAAAAAGCAACCCCCTTTACTGTTTTACTACATAGGAGACAATTTCTTCCGGTTTCAGCTGATACCGGATACTCTCTATGAGTGTAATTATTTTTTGAATTTCCTCCTCTTTTAAATAAAGATAGGAATTTAATGTTGCAATGGAATAAGGATTCTGCCTGCTTGTGGAACGGTAAATCTTATCAAGTACTTCACTGGTAAGCTGCTCTAAATCCGGTTTTTCTCTGATATCCATATCCGCCTTCTGTCCATAAAAGGTGGATTTTAAAACGGAGAAAAATTCATCCATGGTTCCGGCCTCAACCAGCTTCGTTGTCTGGTCCTTCTTTAAATGATAATGATAGGGAATAAGAAGCGCATAAATATCAGCTGATTTTAAATGATAATATTTAAGAGAGCGGTAAATCCACTGGATATTAAGTAAATCCAGTTTACTGCCGAAGCATTTAATTAGAAGTTCCTGTGACTTTCTGCTTAAGTATTTACTCATTACTTTCCAGATTGTCTTAAAGTATAGAAGATCTAAATGCATTTCGTAATCAAATAAAGTAGTTTCGTCCCCCTCTTCCAAATGTGCCAGCAAATCATAATAGACGGAGCCTTCCAGATTTGCTATAAATTCATGTACATTTGAGGAAGAGGAAAGCTTCATCAGATCCAGTGCGGAGTGTTTGAAAAAAAAGTCCTTAAATACAGAAAGATCGATATCCAGCCGGTTTCGCCCCATTGAATTACGAAAACATTTTTTCAGGATATCGATTTCAAAGTGCATAAAATACAAGTCGAGGAATTTACGCTGTGTTAAGTTGGAAAAACGGTAAAGCTTTGCAAAATCCTGATACAGGGACAGGATAAGCCGCTGTTCAATAGCTCCCCGGTGCAGTGTTTCGTCATCCAGATCAGAAAACAGACCCTCATAAGCTTTTAAATGTCTTAAATATTCCACTGCTTCGGATACTGTTTCAAGAGCTGCCATATCCCGGAACTGGCTGTCGGTGATCAGATGGCTTTCCATCGCCCGTACCTTGGTTGTTAAACCGCTGTAGGATAACAGATTTCCCATTGAATCACTCCTTTATCATGTTGTTAAATAGTTCCTTGGCATATTGGGTATGATGAACTTCAAAGTTTTTCTCCATTGCCTCCAGTATTTTCTGTAATTCATCCTGCTGTTTTTTTAAGCGCTGGTTCATTTTGATTTCCATATCTGCTTTCAGTTTTTCTGTTTCTTTTTCTGTTTCATTTTCCAGCTGGGCATCAAATGCAGCAGTGCGCTCTTCCATTTCTTTCGCTAACGCCTTTTTCTGTTCATTGGCATGTTCCATGATGGAAGTGGCAGCTGATTCGATCTCAGATATTTTCTCAATCACAGCATCCATTTTTTGCCCTCCTTTTGTGAATAGTGAACGAAATAAAACGGTTCTAATTAATAATCATACTACAAAATCAAAAAAATTCCATAGAAATTTAGAAATAATCCGTTTGATTGCTTAAATTCAACATAAATATAAGGTATACCATTGAGACTTTGCTTATGCATTTCAAAAATAAAAAGCGAAGTTCAAAAGTTATATTCTTCTGATTCTTCGCTTTATAATATTATTGATTGGCAGATGTTGTGCCATCTGAACCGGCTTCAGATTCACTTAAACCTTCGGTTACAGTTAAGAATTCGGTTGCTACATAAGCCTGCTTGCCTTCAAACATGATAACTGTCCATTTGTCATCATATGTATCCACATAATCCACAACGGTACCGGACGCAAGGCTTCCAAGCTTAGTGCTGTCCGTGGCGGGTTTGGAGCGTACATTTAACTTACTCTTGGTCGTATATACTTTTGGAGGATCTGTTTCTGTCTCAGGCGGGTCTGTTTCTGCTTCGGTTGTGGCAGTCACAGCTTCCGTTGTGATCTCAGTTGAAATCTCTGTAGGAACTGTTTCATTCTTTTTATCTTTCCCAGGTACCAGCTTTACAATAATCATTACGATTACTAAAAGAGCCAGAAATATAAGAAGCGGTTTTAGTAATCCCGGTAACCCGATATTCTTCTTCTTGCTGCGTCGCCTGCTTCTGCTGTGAGATGATTGCCGTCTGTCACTGCCTGTCCCGGAGTTCTGGGGAGCTCTGTGAGAGGATCTTGAACCGGATCCCTGAGCGGGTCTGTGAGCAGACCTTTGTGGAGTTCCTGTTCTTCTTGTATCATTTGCTGTTGCAGCAGCTCTTTGGGCAGAGGATCTTGATGAAATAGGTGCGGCCTGCACGGAATGTGGTCTTTGGGACGATCCCTGATGGCGGCTCCTGTGAAATGCGTTTGTAAAGGCAGTGACTTCGGCTGAAAGCAATTTACAGACTTCAGAAGCGTCATAGGGGCTGTCATTGCCTTCGTGTACTGCTTTGTTTCCGAGGACCCGGATTCGGTGGTAGTGGTCTTTGACCGCCTGGGAAATAAATCGTCCTTCATATAACTGATCAATGCTGTCAGCCAGATCGTTTTCTACAATCAATGCCTTCTCGGCAAGAAAATGAATCATATATTCCAGAGTCTGACGGGCTTTGATCATGACCATATTGTACTGCTTCTGGTTCATAAGCGTCTCGGTTTCCCTCAAACCCTGCTGGATTTTAGTCCAGAGACTGTTATCTGTAGTTCCCATGTATTTCCTCCTTTGCAAAACGAATATATCCCAATATACTGACATTATACTAGATTATAATAAGTTGCGCACCTGTTATTTTAATGATTTTGAATTTGTAAGAGAAAATTAAAGAATATTGGGTGTCTTTTAATGGGTTCAACAAACATTAGTTAAGATGAAGTCTTTATATTTGAAAGATAATGGCATGTTTCGCTTATGTGCAGCCTTTCAGTGCTTGCACATTTTACATAGTATATGATACAATCTATCTGCCATACGCCCATAAAGGCTATGATTAGGAAAGATGAAATTAATTGGAGGAATAAAGATATGAGGCTACGTCACATCCCAGGCTCGGAAGAGGAAATCGCCAGGAGTCCCTATGTTATTCAGAATCCTTCCGGGAAAAAAGGATGCTGGAAGGAAGTTTTCGGAAATGATAATCCAATCGAAATAGAAATAGGTATGGGGAAGGGCCGTTTTATCATGGAGCTGGCGGCGCTTCATCCGGAAATTAATTATGTTGGAATAGAGCGATATCCCAGTGTTTTACTGCGTGGATTACAAAAACGGGCTGAACTGGAGCTTGATAATATTTATTTCATGTGTGTAGATGCAAAAAATCTGGAGGAAATTTATGCGCCGGGAGAGGTAGAAAAAATTTATCTTAATTTTTCTGATCCCTGGCCTAAGGACAGGCATGAAAAACGCAGGCTTACATCTGAAGATTTTCTGGCAGTATATAATCAAATTTTAAGACCTGACGGAGTTTTAGAATTTAAAACGGACAACAAAGGGCTGTTTGATTATTCATTGGAAGCTATTCCGGCGGCTGGTTGGAAGATTGTGGATTTTACTTATGATTTGCATCACAGCGAGATGGGAGCCGGAAATGTAATGACGGAATATGAAGAGAAATTCTCATCCAAAGGAAATCCAATCTACAAACTGGTTGCCTGCCGATGATATATAAAAATCAATAACCCGGTCACCTTTTTATAACCCGGCGGCCGGTTTTGCATATACTAAAGCAAAAGGTTTGGCAGGTGAGTATACCATGGGTATGAAAGAAAAGGTAACTAACAAGCTTTTACAGGCCACAAGTGATAAAACGGAGCTAAATAAGAAAATGCTGACATGGAATAAATCTTTTGTAGAAGTGAACAAAACACTTGGCGGAAATGTGAAGAAAAGTACAAATAATAAATAAATTCGAAAAAGTTGTAAATATTTTGTAAAAAAGGTGTTGACTTTTGTTGGATACGGTTATATAATTACACACGTGCTCGAGACGAGAGCATACCGAAAAACGAAAGACAAGCGCTTTTAGCTCAGTTGGTAGAGCAGTAGACTCTTAATCTATTTGTCCAGGGTTCGAGTCCCTGAAGGCGCACTAAAAAGTACTGGTTTTGCAGACGGAGAGCTGCGGGGTCGGTGCTTTTCTTTTGTGTAAAAATAATGGTCGGAATCTATTTGTCCTTGAAAGAGTATCTAAGAGAAGAAAACTGTCCTTGACCATGAGAGTTAAGGACAGTTTTTTTGTCGAAATATTAAATCAAGTTTTTCTTCTCAAAAGCCTTTTACCTCTAGCTTTACAACCATATTTTTTATAATCATAAGCACATAGTATTCTGCGATATTCCGTAGACTTCTTATCTGAATAATTGATAAGATAATTTTTAGTGCTATCCAGACACATTTTTCCTGATAATATTGAACAAATTATTTCCTGTGCTTTATAAGTCTGTGAGATGGTAGAATCATTTAAAACCTCTTCTGGTGTTGTATGTGTTCCATGACATGAAGCTCGCGCAGTATCTTTTATTGCAAGAACTTTTTCTGTTTGCTGATTTTTTAATTCATCAATTCTTGTAATTGAGTCAAAAATCTCACTAAATCCAAAAACAGGAAAGTATTGTGTAGATTGAATTTTTTGTTTGTTTATTAATGAAAGAAGTTGAGAATTTGATTCATCTATAATTTTAAAGTAATTTGCCATCATTTCTGCTGTTGTTTGATACTCATATCTTATTGTATTTTTAGCACCTATAACGAGAACTTTTTCTCCGTTTTTTAATGAATCTAAATCAGATGTAATTGATACCTTGATATCTCCACCTGTATAAATATCTCGTACCACATTTTGCACTTTTCTTATATCCATAGCTGAAACTGGAAGTTGTAGCATCGATAAAGATTTATATAATGTAGAAAAATCATCGGTTTTTAGCTTGTTAATTCGTATTGTGGGAAAACCTTCGATATCAATATCGTGTTCAAAAACTTCATGATTTTGTGAGTTTTTTTCATATTCAACTAGTAAAAAATTATCTCTAATTTTTTGAGCTTGATCTGAATTTGGACTTACATAAGTAAAAATGGTTTTTAATATCGTTTTTATGTTTTGATCTCCGATATTATAACCAATAAAAATAATAGGATTATGTATAAATATGGATAACAATTGGGCTCTAATCAGCTCATATTTTTGATCAAAATCTTTATAATCACTTTCTGTAATAATAATCTTTTTGGGTTCTGTTACACAACCATGAATTTTATATACGGAACCGTAAGGGTTGCTTAGTAAAATATCATTACCAATAAGCGGATCAAATTCAAAAATGTCTTCAATTAAACAATCATAATTTGTAGTAATAATTGAACTGATATTTTTTCTGGCTTTCTTTAGTTCCGTTATTTCATCATTAACTGATTTTTTAATATGTAATTCTTTAAATAAATGAGAGATATAAAGTTTAAAACGACTTATGCTTACACCTTCAGCCATTTCGGCATAAAAAGCATTATTGATTTCCTCAAATACTCCATGTCTATGTTCTTTTAAATAATTATTAAAATCTAATTCTAAAGCAGTTGCGACTTTATCATAACGACAAATGCCATCTTTCATCGAATCTGATTTTAAGTCTAAATAGTATTCTATATTATCTGTAAAATCCAAAGCTATTTTTTTCAGAAGATCATCCCAACTATAAGAATTTTCCAGATAACGTAAGCTTAATCCGGTACCTATAAACATAACGGGATGGTTTTTAAAATTTGAAATAAATTCATTGATAATCATAGTTATTCCTTTCTTTTAACAATTTAAATTTTTAAAACAATTATCATACATTTATATCAAAATCAGTAACTTCATATTTGTATCAGTTTTGCTATTAATTATAGGAATTCTAATTAAATTTATCATATCTAAATACTCTTTTTTAAGAATACATCAATTATGAATAACTATCAATATTAAAATTTTTAAAACAGTCCTAATTCTTAATTATTCAATTACTATATTAATTATGATAAAAAAGTATCTCAACCAAGTTCCCGGCCAGAGTAGCTCCGGCCGATCGGGAAGATTGATTGAGATACTTTTATTTTATTTGACGGAAGAAAATAGCATCCAGTTTATATACATCTGCATCCATCATGCGATACTGATTTGCCATTTTCACATAATCCCTGGTAGTAGTGTAATCACTATGACCCAGCATATCACGAAGAAATTCCAGATTTCCACCGCCGACCAGATAGGAGACAGCAAACGTATGTCTTAATAAATGCGGATGCAGCCTTTCCACACCTGTCCATTTCCTTATTCGGAAAAAGAGCTGTTTCAATACATTATAGTTGATAGCTTCCGAGCCATTTGTTTTAAGTATCAGTGCGTCCATAGGTTTAAAATCACGATAATCTAAATAACTGCGTAAGTATATTCGTAAATTCCAAGCCAGGGGAACAATACGGGACTTGTGATTCTTTGAATCTTCTATTAATATGTAATCTTTGTCAAAGCAGATATCCTTTACCTTTAAACCTATGACTTCTTCACTTCTTAAACCGCCATCTAGCATAAGATGAATAATGCATAAATTTCTAAGCCCCATTTCAGTTGAGTTTAAGAATACCTGGTCAAGAGCCTGAACCTCATGACTGTATAAAGGAAGCTGTATCCGGGAATCATTGGTTGGAAGCCGGGGCCTTTTAAATGTAACCTCACAGTCCAGATCATCACGAATATAGTTAAAGAACACCTTAACAGCTCTGGTATAGATTCTAATGGTAGAATTTTTCAGGTTTCCTTTCTTTTCTTCCCCGATCTTAAACGGATGCTTTTCATATTTGGGCTTAAATCTAAGATGTTTGATATAACTTTGTACGATATCAGGAGCCAGGCTATCCACCGGAATTTTATCAATCGGTTTTTTAAACTCTGATTCCAAATAGTCAAAGAAAAAGCTTAAATTCTGCTCATAATATTTACATGTACTATTATCACAATAAGATTCTTTTAATCCCATAAACTTTTCAAATGCTTTTTTAACCGTTATCTTTTTCATTTGTAAAATCTCCTTGAAATTCATTTTTGCTCATGCTATTATGACTATAGACTTCACCAGTCGTTTTATCTATGATCGTGAGTTCAGACCTTGCAGTATATGTAAGGCTGCCCGGCAGTTCATCCGTGTTGAGCTGCTGGGCCTTTTTCGTTTTATACCGTAAAGCCTTTTCAACATCATTATCATTTAACGTACAAAGTGCATCTACAACATCCTGCATGATATCATCTTCATTCATACCCTTATTATAAAATCCTAAAGTTACAATACTATTGATCGCCCGTCTTTTCACCAGATCAGCATTCAAATGGCGGCTATATTCCCGTACCAGCTTAAGCTGCTTCGGGGGAATATGTGCATCAACCAGTTTACAACTGCGCAGAGACTTCCAGAAGCCGCACATTTCACGGCGGGATTTATTCACATCCCCTTCCGGTTCTACCATACGAAATACATAGTTTGTCAGATAATCCATAATCAGTTTCCTGTTGTCCAGGTAATCATAAATCCTTTTAGCAGTTAACTTTGACTTATTATCCCGGAGCGGAAGCAGTACATAGGATTTTGAATGGCGGCGGCGTGTCTGATACTCCACATTCATAATCAGGTTTACTTTTGGCGTTAGGCTATCAACAAATTTTTGTAAGGTATCTTTCTCCATGGTCTGCTCCCCGGATAAGAGCCTGCGGCAGACTGATTTTGCAGATTCATTAGAACCATGTTCCAGATAGAAGGAAGCACGGGCCATATTAAGGTACTGCCAGCTCCGACGCTTATAACATTCCTCATAAATATGCAGATCATAGCGGTTAATTAATCCGTTGAACAGCCAGAAGTAAAAAAACCAGCCCTTATAACCCATTTCAACAACTTCTTTGCTTTTCATGTAGATTCGAACAAAGACTTTATCCGTTCGCTTTCCCAGGGCAACATAATCAATTTCATAATCCTGACTGCCTTTCTTTTCTGTATGGGTGACAGCATCGTTAAACCGATCTACACGCATTTTATAAAAGTTCTCAAGGGAAAAGAAGCGTTCCGGATTACTTAAGTAGTTGCTATGCCAGCAGTAATCAATTCGGTTTTCCTGCGCATAGGCAATTTGCAAGCCGAAATGTTCAGTTAATGCCTGAACATATTCATAAGACCGTTCGAATGACTCATTGACTCCGTACATCCAAAGCATATAGCTTCTAATCTGTACCACCAGTTCACAGGTGACTGATACCGCCGAATCGGAAGACTTAGGAACGACAGGAGCTAAGAAGATATCAAACCATTCAGGGTATTCCAGGCAGACATTGTACATTTTTGCAAAACTGAACGGCCTAAGGTTCAGGAAGAACCCAGAACCGAACTCAAGACGCAGGAAGTCAACGTTTACATTTTTGGAAAGCTTCCGGTTTACATCGTCAAAGTATTTTCGGAACTCCATGACTTTCATATCCAAAGAATCGGCGGTGAAGTCATTTACAAATTTCACTGAATAATAAAACGTATCAATGTTATGTAGGAATTTCTTTTGCTTAAAATCAAACCAATAATTTCTATCATGTTCATTCATTTCATTAAAAATAGATGATTTTGATAATTCTCTAGTTTGTATCATTTCACACCTCACTTTAGCGGAATAAAGTTTTTCGGGAGAAGGGCTTTTCCCGAAAAAATAAAATCACTTTCTAGCCCTTGTATTCACTAGGAATAATCCAAATTTACCATGTATTTCCAGACCACGTTTTACAGGCACGTGGTAAGGGGGTTTTTGATGTTGGCGAGGGCACCCGGCGCGTTCAGGGGCCCCGGCTTCGCCACCCCTATCCGCCCTGGGTGCCCTCGTCAAACAACTTGTACGAATCGTACATGCGATAGTACTTCTTGCGTCCGTAAAAAAATGAAGTACCGCATTTTTCCTTGACCCCATACCAATATTCAACAGAAATAAAAAGGGGATGACCAAGAGAAAAGAGTCCCAGGAAGAATCCCACCGTACCAAAGTTGTTAATCTTACGGTGACGGTATTCGTATTCAATCAGGCTGCGTATCTGACGATCTATCAAGCGGTCAAACTGGCTAACCAATATAATGTTGTATCCATATTTCCTGTGTTGGGTGAAAAAGTTGGCCCATTGCTGGCGGCTCCGGTCATTCCAGGAACGACAGTTGAAGATAAGCTGGCATTCATCAATGACAAGCCAGGTCTGACCCTCTATGATCTTTCCTCTCTTATCCCGACGGTGACATAAACGGGAGAAGTCTAAGAGCCAGTCAACCGTTAAATCAAAGTTATCCTTGTAAAAAAAGAAGCCCTTTTTCTTCGAGGTAATCAGATCATAATTGATATCAAAATTCGCTATCACATTCTTTCCGTGATTGAGTTGGAAGTAAATGTCCTTTGCAACATGGTAGGACTTCCCAGAGCCGGGAGTACCAGAATAAAAATAAATCATAAACAATCCCTCCTTGTATCTCATTTTTGTTCCTGGCCGAGCCCGATCGGTGCCAGCTGGTGATTTATTTGAGATACATCATTCAATCATCTTTACCCAACGGAGGGCAAGCTGCACCAGATAGAACAGACCAACCGCAGTAACCCAAAGCTGGGTGACTGCGATAATCTGCGCCACAGGAACAAAATAGTTTAAGTACCCTAAAAAGGGAATCTTATCAATCTGGCTTAAAAAGGATTGGAACGGACTGTTAGGAAGAAATACCACACAGGCATTGGCGAGCTTTATTAAAATGTAGCGGATTTGTTCTAACATAAAATCACCCCTTTACTAGATTTCTGGTAATGACGATCAGACAGATACAGTAACCAATCAGCGTTGTTATTCGAACCAACATGACCATAGGTTTCCAATCATCAGTAGATAAGTCAATTACAATAGTTTCATGAATATTCAGGCTTTCTATTGTAAATGGCAGCTCCCACCGGGGTTCGGTAGAAGTGTCCTGAAATACACTAATACAGGCAAATAAATCAAAGGGAATACAAAAGGGAAACTTTTTGGTTATATCTGACTGTATCTGCCAGTTATTCGCCTTTGCATCCTCTTCCCCGGCAATGGATTTCGCAAGGGATTCTGTAATAGAAGCAGGAAGGGCCTTAATACCAGCCAGAACATCCGAAATAGAACCTGGGATATCAATGATCCGGTCTTTGATATCCGTTAACCCTCTGGATATTGCTTTAACTACATCCGTTATTACACCCAGCGGCCTAGTGATGTCCGGTATCCAAGGGTAAGTATCCGTATTTTCTCCTTCATCCGCTTTTTCCCCGTATGTAACATTGATGGTTGGTGCCAGGACTTGAGCCCGATCAGCGGCTGTGATTGATGATTTCACATCAGACACAAGCTGTTCTGCAGCATAAGAGTCTTTCGGAATTGTGACCTCAACGTCGGAAGTAACATCACGCTGCTGTGTATCAACATCAGAATTGACATCCACCCAGGTATAAGCACCCGTATATTCATTAATGGTATCCCCCAGAGTTCCATAAGAGAGATAAGTTCTTAATTCATCAAGAGAGCCGTAAACAGGAAACGGAATATTTGACATCGTTTCTGCGGTATAATCAGTTCCAGAAATCAACATATAAGAGAAGTTCGGTTTTTCGTAAGGATAATAAGTATTGGTACCGGAATTGTTTGAATAGGTGACCCTGGAAACCGGAGAAACTAGTTTGCCATCGTCATTCATATAATAAATTTCAAGAGTTTTAGGGCCAGACAAGATGCCTGCCACACGTTTATCCTTTTGAAGTAAGAATATATCGGTATGGCGAATCAGAGTGTCGCTTGAATGGTCATAGGAAAAATAGAAATCATCTGCCGACAAAGCAGGGTTAAACTTTGATAGGTCAACTCCCATATTGTAAGAGTAGGAGTTTTCAAATGAATTATCAGCCCCAATCTGTAGTTTACTGATTCCGGTATTGGTTCCATAACCGCTTTTGGTCTTAAAATAGTCTTTGACCATATCAAGGGTTTCCTGGCCCAACTTAACAACAGACCCGTAAGAGAATTCAGCCATAGCTTTATAAGCAGTAAGGTATCGGGTATCTACTTTCACAAAGTCTCCAATATCAGAAATAACGGAACCTAGATTTTTCGTGGAGACATCAACACCAACAGCGGACATTAAGATCGTCCATACATAATCAACAGCAGTTAAAACACCTGAGCCATAGACATACCTGGCACCAAGATAATCACTGATAGGAGTAAAGATCAGCATAAAAACAGCAAGGCACAAACAGAATCCCCTTTTTATCATAGACATAAAAGCTCCTTTCTAAGTATCTCAAATTTTCCTTCAGGAGATCCGGAGCAGCTGCGATCGGAAAAGGAAGTGAGATACAATAAAAATTTGTACAAAAAAGGAAGGGCAGGGCGTGCCCTTCCTGATCTGCCGTGACATTGGTCCTTATTTTGCGATCTGCCGGAAAAATTTAATTCCGAATTTAACCGCCATTACTGCACCTACAACAGCTAAAGCAATTGGGAGAGCTGCGGCAATGGTACCAAGCATGTCACTTTTCACACTGGTAAAAGCAGTTGTCAAAGTCCCGGTAATATCAACATCACCTTCCGCTGCATAAGCTGGAATAGCCGTAACCATTGATACGGCAACCGGGAGAGCAACAAGTCCAATCCTTCGTGCATTTTCCTTAATTTTGTTCGTCATAAAATATCCTCCTTTAAGATTTTATCATTAACCCCAGTAGGGAGCTAATTACATAGAAAATCAGTTCAACAATCAGTTTTAATACCATTCCGATACAAATACCACCGGAACATACGGCTATGTATGTTTCAATCATGCCAGCGCCTCCTGCCTATCAGACAAACACCGATCAGAATACCTAAGAACAATAAAAGAACGATTGCAAAATTTTGGTCAAGGGAAGCGGTGAAAGAGGTTTCTTCCCCATCTTCAAGGGTATAGGCTTCCCCAATCTCTGTATCAAAATCAGCTTCCGATGATGTAGAAAGAATCATCAGCTCACCTTCTTATCAGGCTTCTGATCTGCGTTAAACTGGCTGTCAGGAACCGGAGTGATCTGTACGTCGGAAATATAGTCAAGATCAATGATCTTAAGGACTGGCTTTCCATCACTACCAATTGACATACTAAATTCTGCATCATAGAGAGCTGGAGCCCTCTTGATTTTACCCATAACCTGAAAATCACAAGAGGATTTCGCCGGGCGAGTTCCTTTGGTGCCGTTTACATTATCCTCAGCCACTAAATCCGTATTAAAGTAATAATTGACAGAGGTACCTTGAACACGTTTTCCTGAATCGTCGGTCATATCATACTGACCAGCATAAAGTAAAATAATCTGCATATTCATAAAAATATACCTTCCTTTCGTCTTAGACAGCTTTAAAAGGCTATCCGCAATTAATATGACATATTGATATACTGCAAAGTTACAAATCCGGGGGAGTAACCGGGCCAAAGCCTGATAGTTAGGTATTGACCGAGCAATTTGGGCCCCCCGGCGATGCCCCCAAATTGCCAAGCTGCCGTACTGGATACCCGATAAAGAGCCAGGCGGGGCGGTAATCAAGGAAAAAAGGGGAGATTGTGTCAACCTGGTGTAAGTTGAAGTGTTGGCTTGCGTAAGCTGTTGTAAGCTCCCAACGCAATGGCTGCGCCTGCGCCGGGAGCCTGGCCTGGCGGCTAGGGGGAGGTGTGTCGCCCGGTTATTCGTTTGGGCCAGGTTTAAACCAAAACCCGGCCCGGGTTTTATTCTAATTCTAAATTGTATTATTTAAGACCCTTAGAATACTTTCCTTTGCCCGTATGATACCATCCGTTCCATAGAATGTATGGAAATGAATATCATCGACGATATTATCAATTACAAGGTTATGTAGAACATAGTGCTTGATAAATCCCTTTAATATCATTTCATCATTTAAATTCCCATGAGCTAAATCGAATAACCAAAGTTTCATTTCCTCCGAGTACCGTTCCATTGATGAATTCCCCTTTCCATTGGTTTGAGATAAAGTATCAGATAGTGCAATTATTAGGAAAAACGCTGTTACCATATGTCCTCTTTCCACGTTTGAATCGTTTGGTTTAAAACCTTAACAATGCTTTCTTTTGCATTTATTACACCTCCTGTGCCAAATATGGTATGGAATACAACATCATTAATAACCTGGCTTATACCAAAGTCATATAAAACGTAGTACTTGATGAATCCATTTATAGTATCTTCATCATTTAAATTTCCACATGCCAGATTAAGCAACCAGAGCTTTAGTTCTTCGGTATACCGTTCCACTGATGAATTCCCCTTTCTGTGTATCTCACTTACCGCAGCTGCAGCCTGGTTAATGAAGCGGTTTTGAGATACAGATCTAAATGATATGATTACTCCGGATATACGTTATGTCAAAGGATAATGATCTTAATTCAGATGCTAATTCATCTAACCGTTTCGCAGTATCCTTAAGGTACTTCTCCCGTTGGGAAATCTGCTTGTTAAGCCGATCAAGCGTTTCATTTCTTTCCGGTTCGGTATCTCTGGCATCCCGGATAATATTCACAAACTTTTGGTTGAAGCCTTCCCCGGAATAATTGTTGATGTAATCGTAAATCTCTTCTGGAACCCTTACACTTTTTGCAACACTCATGCGGACACCTCCCGAAGCATTCCATGATCCATCAAATACTGAATGCTGAAATGTTCAATCTGATAATCGGTGCATTTTGATTCATTCCGAAAACAGATGATCGTGTCACCTAAGACGGGGGTAACGGATACACGGATATAGTCGCCAGTAACCGGGTGCTGATATGACATCCAGTAGCGGAAACTATGGTGACTAAAATCGCATTTTTGCAACTCTGGAAGATTGCTGTTGACTGCACTCATAAGTGCGTACATCTTAGATTTGCTTAGATTGAGCCGATAACTCATTTGACCTCCTATCCGCGACGGGTATAAGAGCCTGTCGCAAACACATCATTAATAAGTTACTGTGTTTACAGGAGCGGCCAAAAATGTTAGAATAAGACTGCGACGTTTTATTTTAAATTTTTGGTGCTCCTGCATTGGAGCTCCATATTAGACATCCGTGAAGATGATAATATGGCCGTTTCAGTGAGGGGTGAAAAGGTAACACGCCTTACATTTTTTATTATACTTCACAAATGACAACAAGTCAATTATATAATGTAACAAATGACAACTTTTTAAGAGGAAGAATAATGACTATATGTGATCGTATTTTTGATATCATACAAGAAAAAAGACTGAAAACATCAGAACTTGCTAAAAAATTAGAAATAAAGCAAAGTGTTATCTCTAACTGGAAAAAAAGAAATACTAATCCTCCTATCGAGTATTCAGTTGTAATTTGTGAATTTTTAGGGATATCTTTAGAATATTTGATTACAGGCAAAGAGAAGCAAGAAGGACTAACAGAAAATGAAATGGAAATGCTAAAGTATTTTCGGCAGCTACCAGAGCAATTGCAACTTCGTGAGCTTGGACGCTTAGAATCTAAAGCGGAACAATACTCTTCGGGGAAATCATCAAATTCAATGATAGGATAAAACATAAATGAATAAATTGTATCTCAATTTAATTCCTGATCGGAGCAGCTCCGGGCAACCAGGGAGGAAAATTGAGATACAATAACTAAAATTAAATGGTATGGGGAAATCATGAAAACAGATGATAATTTTGAATTTGGACAGGGGATAAAAATATGGTTAATAATCTGCATTATAGGAAATTTAGTTAGCACGATAATAAACTTATCCCTAGGAAACGTTAGTTTTGCAGTTGTCAAAACATGGATTACAATACTATATGTCCTTCTATTTATCAAGAAAAAACGAATTATCTTTGCTCTGATTTTAACTTTGATTATAGTATTAATTATAATGGATTTGATAACATTAGGAAATCCGATACAGGCTAGTCTCAAATTATTAAATCCTCTAATTACATACATATTACTACAAAAGTATTGGAAAAAAATGAGATGAAATTGTGAATTAAAAAAGGGAAGGACTTCGAAATGCGGAGACCTTCCTTTTAAAAATATGTAGACGTAACACGAAAAAAGAAATATAATGTTAAGTGCTGTCACCCCTATACCCAACAGCGGAGGGGAGGTGTCAAATGGAAAGTATCTTAAATTTCTTGGTTTCGGTCATGGCAAGAGTAGTGGGAGACTACATATGCAAATGGTTAGATCGAAAACATAAGGACAGCTAGCCTAAAAAGAACCCCCAGAGAATGCCGTCTCTGGGGGTTCGCTTTGTGTCAAATGGAACATCTTAAATTTCTTTGGATATAATTATACTACACTAAAACAGTGTATATGTCAACTACTAATGCATCTCAAAATCTCTGCAGCTGCCAGGATCCAAAATGTAAATTGAGATACAATAAGACAAGAAAATCCAGGGCGGATACCCTGGACTTTCTCTGCTGTTATCCCCAACCCGGCAACGGAAAGGATATAGTTATTCTATCCTCCAATTAATGGTATGTCAATAATTCTAGTATCTCATTACCCGCTCTGGTCATTGGCTGCAGCTCTCAAAACGAGATACAAAAACAAATTCCTCTTAATCTATTTGTCCAGGGTTCGAGTCCCTGAAGGCGCACTAAAAAAGTACTGGTTTTGCAGACGGAGAGCTGCGGGGTCGGTGCTTTTCCTTTGTGTAAAAATAGCGGTCGGAATCTATTTGTCCTTTGGGAAGGACTTAGGGGTAAAAAAAGTACTGTCTTTGACGGGTGAGGTCGTCGGAGGACAGTACTTCTTTTGTAAAATTATAAATTGTTAAATTTCAGTTTTCTGCCATTGATTAATGCCTATATTATAAAAATTTTGTGTAATAAATATTTGTCACATTATATTTTCATAAAATAGGAAAAACTCATCTATTAAATGGTAAGTGTTAAACCTTAGAGTTATTAAATTAATTGATTTTTTGAGATACAGAAATTTTTTTCCCTTTATCTAAATCTCTGTATTTCATTTTAAATACTGTCTTACTATTTGCGTCATTTATTTCTATACTTCCGCTTTTGCCCATAGATATATCTTTATATAACATTATTCTTCTAGTTTTATTCGGTTCAATCAACCCTTCTAAGTTTACTTCTTTACCATGACTATCGACAATTTTCCAATTATTTAACGAAATTACTTCGGCACTATTATTATAAACTTCTATCCAGCCTCTGCCCCTATCCGACCGTCTAGGATGCAAATATGCTGTTAAGATTTTAATATTACCTTCATTAATCATAACTTCGTAATTACTAGAGTCATCCAATTTATTTGATGGATGCAAAAAAGCTACAAACCTGTTGAAGATTAAGTCGACTTTGATAATTTTCATCGTACATTTTTATTACCTCCTATAAATTAAATTATGTTTTTGAAATAAACTTAAATATTGAAAAAATAAACATATATATTTAAATATTACACATCAAAGGGAAAAAGTCAATACATAATGTTAAAATTAATGTTTAAATTTGCAATCATTTTGTTGTATTTATAAAAATTTGTATTTATAATTGTGATGGAGGTGATGAAAATGAGAATGGCAACAAAAATAAAAATGATTCTTGCAGCAAGAGATATGACGATCGGCGATCTGGCCGAAAAATTAGAAACAACACCACAAAATATAACAGCCAAAATAAATAGAGATAATTTATCAGAAAATGACTTACATCAAATTGCAGAAGCTTGTAATGCAACTTATGAGGGATTTTTTACTTTAAATGATAGTAATAAACAGATTTGATCTTATAATAAATGGTATTCTTATATCTACATTTTATCCATAATACAGTAAAGCAGACTTTATTGATTAAGAATCAATTAAAAGAACATTGAAGGTGAATCAATCAGAAATATCACTGGATTCGGATAAAAGTCAGGGGAAATCATCAGAATCAAAGATTGGATAAAAAACAGGTAAAATGTATCTCGACTCAATTCCTGATCGGAGTAGCTCCGGGCAACCAGGGACGAAAATTGAGATACAAAAGAGGGGAGTTCTCAAAAACAGAGCCCCCCTCTTTCTGAAAATTGTAGACGAAATACGAAAAACGAAATATAATGTAAAGTGCTGTTATAACCCAAACTGCGCAGCAGGAAGGGGGTGCAACAGTTGGAATACATATTAACCCTTATGCTTTCGGTCATAGCAGGCGTAGTGACATTTCGTTTGCAAATGGCTCGACCGAAAGGACAAATAACAGCGAGCATAAGAAAACCCAGGGACGGCCATCCCTGGGTTTTCGTTTGTGCAACAATTGAAATACATAATTCCTTTGTATCTCTATTTTATACCTAAAGTACTGGCGTGTCAACAGTTGCGATTAAAAAGTATCTCAAAACAATCGCAGCTGCCAGGATCCAAAATGTAAATTGAGATACAGTGAAATTAAGAAAGCCCAAGATAACTATCTTAGACTTCCTTAGTTATAATTCTCCTATAACCCGACAACGGAAAGGGTACTAACATTCTATAACCAAATGAAGCACATGTCAATCGCTCCTGCACCTCAAATCCCGATCTCTATTTTTATTCTTACAGCTAATAATTTACATGAATAAAGCAGGAATCCATGATAGAAATTCCCAGATTCCTGCTTGTATATTACAGCCAAAATAAAATAATATCTACTGCAAAAAATGCTAAAATTATTGCTATTTTCTTTGGAGTTGAATATTTTGCCTGTTCTCCAAATATATCCTGAGCTATAATAACTAATAATAAAATATTATATGCCATCATAGAAATACGTTCGCTCCAAATATACTTTAAATAAATATCTGTAGGTAAAAGAGATTTTAAATCAGCAATTGGCAGGATCTGGAAAGTTAATACAATACTTATAATAATTAAAGGTATAAAAATATATTTTTTAATTTTCACCTAAAGTCCCTCCTGCTAAATTACCGCGTTCTCTGTGACGATATTGTCATTAATAGAAATATCATATTTACCACTTGGAGCTCAACCAGGCAAGGAAATTGAGATACAAAAGAAGGGAGCTTCCTAAAACGGAGTTCCCTTTTATGGGAAAATTTGTAGACGAAACATGAAAAAAGAAATATAATGTAAATGCTGTCGCTACTCTAAACCCGGCAGGGGAAAGAGGTGCGAAATGGAAAGCATTTTAAACTTTTTTGTTTCAGTCATGGCAAAAGTAGCAGGATACTACATATGCAAATGGTTAGACCGGAACCGCAAAGACAGCTAGCCTAAAAAGAAACCCCAGAGACGGCCATCTCTGGGGTTTCGCTTTGTGCAAAATGGAACATTTTAAACTTTTTTGGATACCTTTATAATACACTAATATAGTGTATATGTCAACTGCTGGACAAACTTGAGTTTCCGCATATTTATCCACAGACTTCTTGTTTTCTGACTTCGTAATAAACAACTTTCAAAAAACAAAATATAAGGAATCTCCTTCCTTTTTGATGTAGAATTAAATCACGACAAAATAACCTACTAAACAAAAAAAGAGGAGAATTCCCTATGGTTCATTTTACATCAAATACTTACATTTTGAAACGGGAAATTTTAAATTTTTCAAATAAAATTTCCCGCAACCTCTCCAAACCCGATAGAAAATTTACTGCCGATATGACATATGGTATGCTTGCGGCTAAAAGCTGTCTCTTAACCGACATTGTAGATCAACTTCATGAGGACTCAAAAAAGATCAACAGCGTGGAGCGCCTTACTCGACATCTGAATCTAGGGACTTCAAAACAGGCTTTACTTTCTTATCTTCAAACCGTTCGTAAATGGGTTCCGGAAGAACCGGTAATTCATATCGATGACAGTGATGTCATTAAACCAGCGGGCTACAAGTTTGAAGCTCTTGATACGGTCAGAGATGGTTCTAAAAGTACCCATACCAAAAACGTCTATGAGAAAGGATACCATGTGACGGAAGCGTGTGTCATGACAAATAGCAACCAGCCAGTCAGCATTTACTACAAAATTCATTCTTCAAATGAAAAGACTTTCATCTCCACTAATAACGTTACCTTTGATGCTATGGAGCGCGCAAAAGCCATGTTTGGCAAAGCCACTTTTGTTATGGACCGGGGTTATGATGATAACAAGATGTTTCTTAAGCTTGATGAATTAAAGCAGGATTATGTGATACGGCTTACTGCTAAAAGAAAACTCCTTTTTCATAACAAATGGGTAGCCGCCACAGAACTGCGGAATCGCCGAAAGGGTAAAATTACAACACCTGTGGTCTATAAAGGTAAAAAGCGGGAAGCTTATTTATCCCATGTGAAGGTTCAGATCCCAAATGAAGCACGGGCATATTAAGGTACTGTCAACTCCGGTGCTTATAACATTCTTCATAGACATGCAGATCATAGCGGTTAATCAGGCCGTTGAACAGCCAGAAGTAAAAGAACCAGCCTTTATAACCCATTTCAACAACTTCTTTGCTTTTTATGCAGATTCTAACAAAGGCTTTATCCGTTCGCTTTCCCAGGGCAACATAATCAATTTCATAATCCTGACTGCCTTTCTTTTCTGTATGGGTAACAGCATCGTTAAACCGATCTACACGCATCTTATAAAAATTCTCAAGGGAAAAGAAGCGTTCCGGATTACTTAAGTAGTTGCTATACCAGCAGTAATCAATTCGGTTTTTCTGGACATAGGCGATCTGTAAACCGAAATGTTCGGCTAATGCCTGGACATATTCATAAGATCGTTCGAATGATTCATTAATACCGTACATCCAAAGCATATAGCTTCGAATCTGTACCACCAGTTCACAAGTACGGATACCGCCGAATCGGAAGATTTTGGAACAACAGGAGCTAAAGAAAGTCAATACATAATGTTGTAATTTATAAAAATTTGTATTTATAATTGTGATGGAGGTGATATAAATGAGAATGGCAACAAAAATAAAAATGATTCTTGCAGCCAGAGATATGACGATCGGTGATCTGGCCGAAAAATTAGGAACAACACAACAGAATATAACAGCTAAAATAAATAGAGATAATTTATCAGAAAATGACTTACATCAAATTGCAGAAGTTTGTAATGCCACTTATGAGGGATTTTTTACTTTGAATGATAGTAATAAACAGATTTGATCGTATAATAAATGGTATTCTTATAGCTATATTTTATCCATAATACCGTAAAGCAGACTTTATTGATCAAGAATCAATTAAAAGAACATTGAAGGTGAATCAATCAGAAATATCACTGGATTCGGATAAAAGTCAGGGGAAATCATCAGAATCAAAGATTGGATAAAAAACAGGTAAAATGTATCTCAATTAATGTCAGTTTTGTATTTTGTTTATTTTCTACACAAGCAATGTAGTACGATTCCATCTTCTGTCTTATGTATTTTTCCGGGTTCGCAAAGCACCACAGAAAATCCAGCATTTTCAACGTAACTTAAAAGCTCTTGGGGTAAAAATGCTTCCCAATAAATTTCAGTATTGGCATATGGATAAAACTTTCTACCGCTTAGATATTGCTTATGGTGTTCCATTAAATAGTCATAATCATGACCGGAAAAACTTAGCAAGCCATCTTTTTTAAGAACGCGCTTACACTCATTTAGGAATTTACTCTTATACGTATCCCCATACAATAAGCCAAATGTTTGTGCCCATATAATGATTACTTCAAATGAAGCATCATCAAATGGAAATGTATACCCATCATATACCAAGAAATTAATATCGTAACAGTTTTTTAAGGATAATTTTGCAACTTGTTTTATAACTTCTTCTGAAATGTCAATGCCTATAATAGAAAATCCCGAATCGAAAAGCGCAAATGCCTCTCTCCCCATTCCACATCCAATATCAAGAATTTTTGCTTCTTTCGGAAAAAAGTCAGCGACTGCCCGTTCCCATTTTTTAAGTTCTCCTTTGTTACAATAGACCATTTCATCTACATTTTTCTTATCCTCATACCACTTGTGCACGATATCACTCATGACATATTCACCTCACTTATTACCAATAATTTTCTTGCTTTATATTATATTACTGGAAAAGCTATTAACTATCAATATTAAGTTTTCAAAGTGCTGTAATCCATCAAATACTAATTCAAATTTACAATTCATTAGAAAGTGTATCCCAACCAAGTTCCCGGCCAGAGAAGCTCCAGCCGACATAAATGCGGATGCAGCCTTTCGACTCCAGTCATATATGAGAGAATTATAGTGTGTTGATAAGACTTTGTACATAGGCAGAGACAATATTAATGTAAGTTCAGTAAATTTCATAATAGCTGCCGGTCTGCCGCTTGCATTTCTTTTTCAGTTTGGCAATGTCCGCTGAGAAAGAGTCTATATTCGGATAAGTTTTCGTGCGGTTGGATATTCCTGCAACAGACAGGCTGGCAATGGGGAATTCTTCGGTTAGTCCCCGCCTGTTTTTAGATACGATATACCCTCGTTCTATGTCCTCTTTATGATACAGGGAAGCCACGCGGTTTGTAAAATGATCAATGACTTCCTTACAGTAATTTTCTGCCTCATGGTAATCACAGATCACGATAAAATCATCCCCGCCGATATGTCCGATGAACTCACTTTTAACAGCTGTATTTTTCAGAATATCTGCAAGCAGCATAAGCATCATATCTCCTGACTGAAAACTGTAAGCATCATTATAAGATTTAAAGTTATCAATATCAAAATATATGATACAGTAGGGAGCATCGCCAAGAACATGGTATAATATTTCCTGATCAATTATAAGGTTGCCGGGAAGACCTGTCAGCGGATTGGAATGCATAGCAGTATCTACTTCCGCCTTTGTGCAGGCTTCAAGAAGGTCTTTGATTGTTACAATGCCCCAGTACTTCCCCTCACGCTCCACGACTATCGGGTTGTAGAGCTGTTCATATTGCCGCTGCATGGCCAGTTTGGAGACCTGATTAATGGGCATATCGTAATTCACACTGAGAAAATTCTTGCTCGTCAATTGCTGTATACTCTTCTTTGAATTAAGACTAAACCCGTATCTGCCGCCGAATTTTTCAATCAGAGCGGTTCTTGTCATAAAGCCAATGGCGGCGCCTTCTTCCGTTACTGTGAATTCCGTGATAGAAGGATGGTTTTGAAGAGTTTCGTATATTCTAAGTGCTTTTTCATCAGGAAAAAAGGTGTGACCTGATCTTGATAAATATCCAGCCATGGGATAGATAGAAGTTTTATTCATTCTGATATAGCTTCTGGCCTGGTAACTCTTGATTAAGTCAGCCTTTTCCTTTGAGATATCCTTAAAATCCGGGTCTGGATAGCTCAGAAAATAACCCTGCCCATAACTAACACCCAGACTGATCAGTGTATCTAATTCCTCTTTCGTTTCAATTCCCTCGGCAATCACAAGTATTTCTGCATTTTTACCAAAATCGGACAGTGCCTTAATAAGCATCCGTTTCGTATCGTCTTTTTGTACACCCCGGATCATGTTCATGTCGAGCTTTATTAAATTTGGTCTGGCATTTGCAATAATATTAAGACCGGAGTAACCGGCGCCCACATCGTCAATGGCAATTCCGTAATTCTGCTTTTGGTAATGCTCCACTGCAGTATAAAATGCATGGGTATCCGATACAGAGACGCGTTCTGTTATTTCAAAAACGATATCATTGGAATTCAAACCATACTTTTGCAAAAATGCTTTGGTGAAACCTTCACGGAAGGAAATATCATTAATAATATTGCAGTTTACGTTAAGAAAAAGCTTTTTGCCACGTTCCATAGATACGGAGTGTTCCAATGCCTTTACTCTGCACAGGGTTTCTAGCTCCCAGGACTTATTATGCTTGAAAGCAGTCTGAAACATCTCCTCAATGTTCATATCAAGCTCTTTTTCCGATACACGGATCAGTGCTTCAAAACCATAGGTTTTTCCATCCACCAACGAAACAATTGGCTGAAAAACCGGGGTTAAATGCTGGCCCTCTAAAATTTTGTCTAATAGCTGATATTTGTCGTCCATAACAATGCTCCTCATTCCGTTCACATTGTGATGAAATAATCGTATCGAAAAAATGAAAAGAATGCAAGCATATTCCGGTAAAGATTATGTAATACTTATAATTAAGACTTAGGTGCTTCAATTAATTTTACCGTAATCTTCCGGATTATATATCATTTTAATAGGAAGAGATAGAATTAAAATTATATATAAATGTATGGGAGCATTTGTATGTTTTGATAGTATCACATTAGGGGTAGGTTAAAGTAATTGGTTTTTTACCCATCTTATTTGCTTTATTTAGATATTCATTAGTAACTTATGACGGTGAATTGAAAAAGCAATAAAAAATACATGGCATTTTACACAAAATATTAGAAAAAAATTCTACATATAGCCTAGAAAAATTCATCATAAGAGGGTGACTTTACGAAATGTTTACTTTTTAGGTTAAAAAATTAATAAAAAATTTAGATTTAAAGTGGTGAAAATTGTTCCAAATGTTCAAACAATTATAAGCATTAACAAGATGTTATGAATTGGATAAAAAGTTGACAATTTTTGCAGATGAAAGTAAGATACACAATATACCTGAGCATTATTGTATATTTACACGTACAATACCCTTGATCGGGAAGTATTAATGAGAAAAAGTAGTCTCTAAGAAAGGAAGTGAGCATTACGGAGGAGCTGGCAGAGAAGTTATTAGAGGAACTGAACTGCGAAACGGTCTTTACCATTCCGATATTCGGCGGCATTCCAATCGCTGAATCCGTAGTGGTGACATGGATTATCATGGCAGCACTGACTCTTCTTTCCGTTATCCTGGTGAGAAATCTTCAGGTTGAGAATCCAGGAAGGAAGCAGCAGGTGCTTGAGATGACAATCGGCGGACTTTATGGTTTTTTTGAGGATCTGATGGGTAAGGAAGGGAAACGCTATATTCCCTATTTGATTTCTGTAGCGATTTATATTGGTGTGGCGAACTTGATTGGCATCATTGGCTTTAAGCCTCCAACCAAAGATTTAAATGCCACCGCAGCGCTTGCATTCATGAGCATTGTGCTGATTGAATATTCGGGGTTTCACAAAAAAGGCGGCAAAGAATTCATAAAAAGCTTTGCAGAACCCATGGCGCTTTTAACCCCCATGAACATTCTGGAACTATTTATCAGGCCACTGTCGTTGTGTATGCGATTATTTGGTAATATTCTGGGATCGTTTGTAGTCATGGAGCTGATCAAGAGTGTGGTCGGACCTATCTTACCAATTCCGTTTACCATGTATTTTGACATATTTGACGGGTTGATTCAGGCATATGTATTTGTATTTTTAACAAGTCTTTTTATGAAAGAAGCACTGGAATAAAATTAATTAAGAAAAAAGGAGAAATAATTATGTTTGCAGCAATTGGAGCAGGAATCGCAGTATTTACAGGTTTAGGAGCAGGTATCGGTATAGGAATCGCAACATCAAAGGCAACAGACGCAATCGCAAGACAGCCGGAAGCAGAAGGCAAGATCAGCAAGATGCTGTTACTTGGTTGTGCGCTGGCAGAGGCAACTGCCATCTATGGTTTCGTAGTAGCCATTCTTATCATTTTATTCCTTAAATAGTAAAGCACCAGTATGTATATGGAAAAAAATAAAAGAAAGGCAGGCGATACAGATGCTTAGACTGGATATGAACTTTGTGTGGAATATCGTGAATCTCATCGTCCTGTATTTTCTGCTGAGGCATTTCCTGATTCAGCCGGTTATGAATGTTATAAATAAACGTCAGGCAATGATTGAGCAGAGCATCAGCAATGCAAAAGCTTCTGAAGGGCAGGCCTTCGTTATGAAAAAGCAGTATGAAGAGAAAATTGCTGCTTCTAACGAAGAGGGAGCGAAGCTGATTGAAGAATCGAGAATCCAGGCAAAAGCCCAGTATGACAGGATCTTAAAGGATGCGCAAGAAGAAGCGGGACGTGTTATGAGCGAGACTCAGAAGAGAGCGGAGGCTGACCAGGAAAAAGCAATGCGCGAAGCAAAGGCACAGATCGCAGGTCTGGTAATTGCGGCAGCAGCAAAGGTAGTTGGTCAGGAAGCAGACGCGAAAGCAAATCAGGCGCTTTATGATTCATTTTTAGCAGAAGCAGGTGATTCCCATGACGCAGGCAGCAATTAATTACGGGCAGGTGCTGTATGAACTTTCCCTTCCCGAGAAGGTGATAGAAGATACGGCTCTGGTGCTGAAAACGGTGCCGGAGCTGAAACGTGTCTTAAACAGCCCTGTGATACCAAAAACAAGCAAGCACCGGGTTATTGACCGGGTATTTGATGAACCCATCAGAGTCTTTTTAAAGGTACTGGTAGACCGCCGTGATATGGAGCTTGCAGATGATATATTTGAAGCGTGGCGTTCCCTGGTATGCAAAGCGGCCGGAATACTGGAGGCATCTCTTTCCTTTGTAACAAAACCTGATGAAGAACAGATGCGTGAGATCAAAGCCATGCTATGCAGGAAATATAAGAAAAAAGATGTAAGATTCCGCCTGATCGAAGATCCCGGTTTAATCGGTGGCTTCATTCTTCGTGTCGGAGATGTGGAGACTGACTGGAGTTTAAAGGGACGTCTGAGACAATTAGAACAAAATATAATGCGGAGGTGAAAAACGTGGCTTCCATCAATTCAGATGAAATTATTTCTATATTGAGAAGTGAAATTAAGGATTATGACGCTCATGCCAGAGACCAGGAAGTGGGTACTGTCTTAAGCGTAGGAGACGGCATTGCAACAGTATACGGTATCGACCATGCAATGTACGGTGAAATTGTTATATTTGAAAACGGTGTGAAAGGAATGGTGCAGGATATCAGACGAGAAGATATCGGCTGCATTCTATTCGGTTCAGACCGCGATATTAAGGAAGGCTGTAAGGTTACAAGGACAAAGAAACGTGCCGGAATTCCGGTTGGTGACCAGTTTATCGGAAGAGTTGTGAATGCTCTGGGAGCACCAATAGATGGAAAAGGTGAAATCAGTTCCGATGATTACCGTTCTATTGAACATGAAGCACCTGGTATCATTGACAGAAAGAGTGTATCGGTTCCTCTTGAAACCGGTATTCTTGCCATCGACTCCATGTTCCCGATTGGACGGGGACAAAGAGAGTTAATCATTGGTGACCGTCAGACCGGTAAAACATCGCTTGCAGTCGATGCGATCTTAAACCAGAAGGGGAAAGATGTGATCTGTGTCTATGTAGCGATTGGACAGAAAGCATCTACGGTTGCCAAACTTGTAAATACGCTGACTCATTACGGTGCGATGGAATATACCATAGTCTTATCCTCCACAGCAAGTGAGCCCGCTCCGCTTCAGTATATTGCTCCATATTCAGGAACTGCTCTTGCCGAGTACTTCATGTATAAAGGTAAAGATGTACTGATTGTATACGATGATCTTTCCAAGCACGCGGTGGCATACCGTGCCTTATCTCTGCTTCTTGAGCGTTCTCCGGGGCGTGAGGCATACCCAGGTGACGTTTTCTATCTCCATTCCAGACTGCTGGAGCGTTCCAGCCGTTTAAAGGAAGAACTGGGAGGCGGATCTTTAACTGCTCTTCCCATTATTGAAACCCAGGCTGGAGATGTATCTGCCTATATTCCGACCAATGTTATTTCTATTACAGACGGACAGATCTTTTTGGAGAGTGACCTTTTCTTCTCCGGGATGAGACCTGCAGTAAACGTCGGCCTTTCTGTATCCCGTGTAGGTGGAGCGGCTCAGACAAAGGCAATGAAGAAAGCAGCAGGAAGCCTTCGTATCGATTTGGCGCAGTGTCGTGAGATGGAGGTATTTACCCAGTTCAGTTCTGATCTTGATGCGGCAACTAAGGAGCAGATTCAGTTCGGCAGAGGTTTGACAGAGATGTTAAAGCAGCCGTTATGCCATCCTATGAGCCTTCATGATCAGGTAATCAGCTTAATTACAGCCAATAACCGTCTGCTGCTTGATGTGGAGGTTTCCAAGGTAAAGCAATTCCAGAGGAATTTACTTGATTTCTTTGAAAGCGTTCATCCCGAGATCGTCACTGAAATAGAAGAGACGAAGGTATTGGCTGATGAGCTGAAACAAAAGATCCTTGACGGAGTAGCAGAATTTAAACAGAAACGGGTGTAAGATATGGCAAATGCGAGAGAAATACAAAGCAGGATGAACAGCATTAAAAGTACTATGAAAATAACCAATGCGATGTATACCATTTCCTCGTCAAAGTTAAAAAGGGCCAGAAAAGCTCTGACTGATACGGAGCCTTATTTTTACGGACTGCAGCGAACTATTGACAGAATCATAAGGCATACGCCTGACATTGATGACCCGTATTTGGATACCCGGCCGCAGATAAAAAAAGAGGACCGTAAAATCGGATATATCGTAGTAACAGCAGATAAAGGTCTTGCAGGTGCTTATAATCACAACGTTTTTAAACTGGCGCAAGAACAGATTGACAAGGGTGGAAATCCCACGCTGTTTGTTGTAGGAGATTTGGGACAGCAGTATTTTTCCAAAAAAGGAATCCCTGTGGAACAGGATTTTCGTTATACAGTACAAAATCCCAACATGAGCCGTGCAAGAATTATAGAAGAGAAAATCGTTGATTATTTTCTGTCAGGGAAACTTGATGAAGTGTATATGATATACACAAGAATGGTTAATGCGATGAAGATGGAAGCGGATATACAACAGCTTCTGCCTGTTTCAAAACACCGCCCCGGACTGAGTATTCCTCTAAACGTACACTTAGAGGAAATCACCATGAAGCCATCACCCAGGGCAGTAATCGATGCAATTGTACCGACTTATATTGCAGGTTTTATTTACGGAGGACTGGTGGAATCTTATTCCAGTGAGCAGAACTCCCGTATGATGGCAATGCAGGCGGCAACTAATAGTGCTCAGGATATGCTTGATGAACTGGCGATTACCTACAACAGGGTGCGGCAGGCTGCAATAACCCAGGAGATTACCGAGGTAATCAGCGGAGCGAAAGCGCAGAAGAAGAAACGGAAGAAGGCTTAGGTCTATCGTATTTTCCATAAATTGAGAGAGGAGGAGTCCTCACGACTGTGAGTAACAGACTATGAATAAAGGCAAAATCGTTCAGGTCTTAGGACCTGTAGTAGATGTGGAATTTTTAGAGGGCAGCGACCTTCCGAACATTAAAGATGCCCTTGAGGTGGATAATGAAGGAAAACGCTGTGTAATGGAAGTTGCCCAGCATATGGGCAACAGTACAGTCCGTTGTATTATGCTGGCTTCCAGCGAAGGTCTGTGCAAGGATATGGAAGTAACCTCTACAGGAGAGGGTATTAAAGTTCCTGTTGGCGAACAGACACTGGGACGTTTATTCAATGTCCTTGGTGATACCATTGATGATGGAAAAGAATTAACAGAAGGTCCCAAATGGGTCATTCACAGAGATCCTCCGCCATTTGAAGAACAGAGCCCGGTTGCGGAAGTTCTGGAAACAGGTATTAAGGTAATTGATCTTCTTGCTCCCTATGCAAAGGGTGGTAAGGTTGGTTTGTTCGGAGGTGCCGGTGTTGGTAAGACCGTTTTAATTCAGGAGCTGATTCACAATATTGCGACCGAACATGGCGGATATTCTATTTTTACTGGTGTTGGTGAACGTTCCCGTGAAGGAAATGACTTATGGACAGAGATGGGAGAATCTGGTGTAATTGCAAAAACTGCGCTGGTATTTGGTCAGATGAACGAGCCGCCGGGCGCACGTATGCGCGTGGCTGAAACAGGACTGACCATGGCGGAATATTTCCGTGATGAAGAGCATAAAAATGTGCTTTTATTCATTGATAATATCTTTCGTTTTACACAGGCAGGTTCTGAGGTTTCTGCCCTTCTTGGACGTATGCCTTCCGCAGTTGGATATCAGCCGACTTTAGCTACTGAGATGGGAGAACTGCAGGAGAGAATCACATCAACAAGAAATGGTTCTGTAACCTCAGTACAGGCAGTTTACGTGCCTGCCGATGACCTTACGGATCCTGCTCCGGCAACCACGTTTGCACATCTGGATGCAACTACGGTTTTATCCAGAAAGATTGTGGAACAGGGTATTTATCCGGCTGTTGATCCGCTGGAATCCAACTCCCGTATTCTGGAGCCGGATGTAGTAGGGGATGAACATTATGAAGTAGCGCGAAAAGTTCAGGAGCTTCTCCAGAAGTACAGGGAACTGCAGGATATAATTGCGATTCTTGGTATGGAGGAACTGGGTGATGATGATAAGATTACTGTTTACCGGGCAAGAAAGATTCAAAAATTCCTGTCCCAGCCATTCTCTGTTGCAGAGAACTTTACCGGAATTCCTGGAAAGTATGTTCCTTTAAAGGAAACAGTCCGTGGATTTAATGCAATTGTGAACGGTGAGATGGACCAGTACCCGGAAGCTGCGTTCTTTAATGTTGGAACTATTGATGAAGTAATAGAAAAGGCCAAAACATTATAGGCTTGACTTGGAGGTGCTGTCAGTGAGTACAAATACTTTTTTCCTTCAGGTGCTTGCCAGCGATAAGGTTTTTTATAAAGGACTCTGCCAGAAGCTGATTATTCCTCTGGAAGATGGGGAAAAGGCAGTCCTGCCTCATCATGAAGATATGGTAATAGCAGTTGCCATTGGAGAGATGAGACTGTTAGATGAGGATGGAGAGTGGATCCACGCTGTAGTTGGTAATGGGTTTGTCCAGATTATCAACAACCGTGTGACTCTGCTGGTGGACACTGCGGAACTTCCTGAGGACATTGACGAACGGCGTGCCGAAGAGGCCAGGGAGAGAGCAGAGGAGCAGTTAAGACAAAGCAAGAGCATCCAGGAGCATTCTCATTTTGAGTCATCTTTAGCCAGATCTCTGGCCAGACTGCGTACCAAGCATAAGTATGAGCTCCACTAGGAAAATAATAATAGAAACGAGATACCCGTAAAAGCAGAGCCTGCTTAGCCGGGTGTCTTTTTTTGTAAAAAAATAGTTGATTTCTGTCGAATTATTGATGGAGCTGCAGTTGACGGTATATTTGAATGGTGCTATAGTAATCAATAGAAATCCTGTAAAAAACAGGGGAAACAGATAATGGAGGAGTTGTTGTGTTTAGAAATCTAAAGATAAGGTCAAAAGTCTTTGCTGCTTTTGGCATCATTATTGTTTTTGGTATTATTGCCTTTTCAGGTCTTTTGACAGGTATGAAAAAAATTGCAGGAAATGCGCAGGATTTATATGACAAGCCATATTCTGCCGCACAAAGTACATGGGAAATCCGCCGTGGGCTTTTAGACAGCCAGATGGCTCTTTACCGGCTTACCAGTGAAAAGAAGGCGGATTTAAGTAAGGCTACAGAAGAAGCCAGATCGGCTATGGACCAGGACAGCCAAAACATTGAAAAAGCAGTGGCTGATCTGAATCAGAAGTTAAAAACGCAGGAAGAAAAAGACATTCTGGCGAAGATTCAATCAGGTATTTCAGAGACGACCCAGATCAGAGACAACGTACTCAGCTTAACTTCCAATGGAAAACTGGACGAAGCCAGGAATCTTGTTAAAAGTGCATACGAGCCAAAGTTTGAGGAAGTTAAAACCCAGTCCGTGAATCTGGGAGATCTTGTGGCAAAAGATGCCCAGGGATTTGTTGCGTCAGCGGATAAATCCAGTGACTGGTTTTTATTTGCAGGAATTGTGGTTATGGCATTGACCATTATTTTATGCGCAGTTATAGCCATTCTCTTTTCTAAATCCATTTTAAAACCATTGAAGGAACTGGATGTGGCAGCAAAGGAGATGGCAAAAGGTGATTTAAAAGCTGTCCGCTATATTACATATCAGTCGGGAGATGAGCTTGGTGGTCTGGCAGAAAGCCTTCGTTTCACCATGAAGACACTGGATGCATATATTTCTGAGATATCAACGGTACTGTTGCGTCTGTCTAAAGGAGATTTAACTGTTCCGAGAGATCAGATCACTGATTTTCTGGGAGAGTTTTCAGAGATTAAGAGCTCTTTTGTTACTATTTTAAAAAGTTTTAATAATACACTAGGAGATATTCATGAAGCCAGTGCACAGGTAGATGTCAGCTCCGATCAGGTTTCTGATGCGGCCCAGCTGCTGTCACAGGGTGCTACGGAGCAGGCGACTGCATTAGAGGATCTGACAGAGGCTATTTCCCATATTTCTGAGCAGATCCGGGATAATGCAGACCATGCAAAGAAAGCCAATTCTCTAACGGAACAGGCACAGACAGAGGTTTTAGAAAGCAACCGTCACATGGTATCCATGAACGATGCCATGAGAGAAATCAGCCAGTCATCCCAGGAGATTGGAAAGATCATGAAAGCAATTGAGGATATTGCATTCCAGACTAATATTTTAGCGCTGAATGCTGCAGTGGAGGCTGCCCGGGCAGGCGAAGCGGGCAAGGGATTTGCGGTAGTTGCAGATGAGGTAAGAAACCTTGCAAGCAAGAGCGCAGAGGCCAGTAAGAATACGGCTGTTTTAATAGAAAATTCTGTAAATACAGTGGAAAAAGGAATGAGTATTGCAGAACAGACATCTCACTCTCTTAATGTTGTAAGGGAGACCATGGATCAGGTGGTTGATACGGTCAATCAGATTACCCATGCATCGGAACAACAGGCAGAGTCGGTTGAAAGCGTATCAGGAAGAGTCAATCAGATTGCGGCAGTTGTCCAAACCAATTCTGCTACTGCAGAAGAAAGTGCGGCTGCCAGTGAGGAGCTTTCCAGCCAGGCGGCATATTTAGAACAGCTTGTGGAGCGGTTCCAACTTTTTCGGGATAGAAAAGAAACGGATAATTAACAAATGAAATAAGGGGCCCCGGGCAGTGAAATCATCTGCCGGGGCTCCTTATTTAACCTAAAGAGACATCCAGTATCATCATTATAAGAAATCCGGCCATGACTCCTAAGGTTCCAATATTTGAATGCTCACCTAAGTGTGCCTCTGGGATCAGTTCCTCCACAACCACATACATCATGGCACCCGCAGCAAAAGACAGAAGCCATGGCATCAATGGAGCTATTCCTCCTGCAACCATGACAGTGAGGATACCAAAAACAGGTTCCACGATTCCGGATAAGCTTCCCTTTATAAAAGCCCTGCGGGCAGAAAGTCCCTCCTGTCTGAGCGGGAGGGATATAGCCGCCCCTTCCGGAAAGTTCTGAATCCCGATACCAATGGCCAGAGCCATGGCTGAGGTATAAAGAGCCGGGTCCCCTCCATGCTGAGCCGCGAGGGCAAATGCCAGCCCTACAGCCATCCCTTCCGGGATATTATGAAGTGTAACGGCCATGACCAGCAGTGTGGTACGTTTCCAGGAGGATGAAATGCCTTCTGCTTTGTTGGTATTAGGACTGCTGATGTCTGGATGAAGGTGGGGCAGACAGCTGTCCAGCACAATTAAAAACAATACGCCCAGTAAAAAACCTCCGGCTGCAGGAATCCAGCCGATTCCTCCCCTTAACTGTGCCTCTTCTATTGCAGGGATTAGCAGCGACCAGACTGATGCTGCAATCATAACGCCTGCCGCAAATCCCAGAAAAATCCTTTGTACCGATTGATTTACTTCTTTTCGAAAGAAAAATACGACCGAAGCTCCCAGCGTTGTCATTAAAAAGGTGAAACCGGTACCTCCGGCCGCCCATAAGATTGGTATCATAAGTTTCCTCCTTTCCAAGAATAAGTTAGTTAAAACTAACTAATTCTCTTATACTATATCATAAGAAGTAAAAAGGTGCAATGAAATAAATTTCCTTTCCCTTTCCGACAAAATTATGTTAAAATAGACCTGATTTTACATATGAAAGGAAATTAATTAATGAACATAGATAAATACTGGAACAAACGGATTGCAGGACCGTTTTTTATAGCTGCAGTGGCTGCAGCTTGTCTGTCTGCATGCAGCAGTGAGAGCACAGAGTCAAAGGAGACCTTGACTGCCACACCGGCAGCCGCCATCGTTTCGGAGGCAAAAAAAGAGCAGCCACTGACCTTATTGACACCAGGCGGATTTTTGCTTCCAAGTCTTGACGATGTACCGGAGCTGAAAGAAAATCCCATACCAGAGTTTTTGAGAAATGGTGTGGAGCATCCCATAATAGCCAGTCTTCAGGAACGGCTGATGAATCTGGGATTTATGGATAATGATGAACCTACCAATTACTTTGGTAATGTGACAGAGGCAGCAGTAAAGACGTATCAAAGGCAGAATGAACTGGTTCAGGATGGAATTGTAGGACCGGAAACCTTAAATTCCATTATGTCTCCATCTGCTAAGTACTATGCGGTTGCCAAGGGGGTTCAGGGTGATGATATCACAAGGATTCAGAACCGCCTTTACGAACTGGGTTATCTTGCTAATGCGGATCAGGTAACTGGCAGCTTTGGTGACGAGACTGAGGCGGCTGTGATGAAGCTTCAGGAGGTCAACGGTCTCAATGTGGATGGTAAGGTAGGCCGCCAGACGATTAACCTGCTCTACAGTGAGGAGATCCGGCCGAATTACCTGTCCTATGGAGAAAAGAGCGAAGTAGTACTGGCCTGCCAGCAGCGCTTAAAGACTCTGGGATATTTGATGACAGAGCCAGACGGTGCGTATGGAAATGATACGGTAGCAGCAGTCAAACAGTTCCAGTCACGTAATGACCTTGTAGTAGACGGATTTCTGGGACCGTCAACCAGAATAGCATTGAACAGTTCTGGTGCACAACCCAATGGTATGGGGCTTGGTGAACAGGGAGATTCTGTTATTAAAATCCAGCAGCTCTTAAATAAATACGGATATCTCTCAAAAGGGAATATAACTGGCTATTATGGGGAAGTAACTGAAAAAGCGGTGAAAGCTTTTCAGAGCAGAAACGGTCTTTCCTCTGACGGAGCCGTAGGCCAGATGACCATGAACAAATTGACAGGAAGTGGTGTGAAATCGGCCGGTACTTCCGGTGGTGGTTCGGCAAATGACTCCGGAAAAGGCGGTACAGTAAAGGGCGGCTCCGGTGTCAGCGGTCTTCTCTCAATCGCAAGATCCAAACTTGGCAGTCCCTATGTATGGGGATCAAAAGGACCTGGTTCCTTTGACTGTTCCGGCTTTATATACTGGTCGTTGAATCAGGCAGGTGTCCGCCAGAGCTATCTGACTTCTTCCGGCTGGAGAAGTGTGGGCAAATACACGAAGATATCAAGTTTTGGCAGTCTGCAGGCTGGCGATATTATTGTAGTCAGCGGTCATGTGGGAATCGTGGCAGGCGGAGGGAAAGTAATTGATGCTTCTTCAAGTAACGGACGGGTGGTAGAACGGTCTTTAAGCTCATGGTGGAGCAACAACTTTATCTGCGGCTGGCGTATATTTGGATAGGAATGGTTCAGAATAATGGGTATGAAAAAACAGAAAAAAGAGATTAACATGATCACGGATCCGCCGGGAAGGGCCCTCCTTCTTTTTGCTCTTCCCATGATCCTGGGCAATTTATTTCAGCAGTTTTATAATATTATAGACTCTGTCGTAGTGGGGCGGTTTGTTGGGGAAGAAGCCCTTGCTTCCGTTGGGGCATCCTTTGCTATTACCAATGTATTTATTGCCATAGCAGTAGGGGGAGGAATCGGAAGTGCTGTGGTAGTATCACAGTTTCTTGGAGCGAAGCAGACCGGGAATATGAAAACAGCCATTTCCACCACATTAATTAATTTCCTGACTATAGGTATAGTACTTGGCGGGCTGGGTCTGTTTTTCAATACCCGGATTCTACATCTTATGAATACACCTTCCAATGTCTTTGATCAGGCATCGGTATATTTAAGTATTTATTTTATCGGTCTGCCTTTTCTGTTTATGTATAATGTTCAGGCAGCTGTGTTTCAGTCACTTGGAGATTCTAAAACGCCATTATATCTGCTGGTGTTCTCTTCTCTGTTAAATATCGCCCTGGATCTGCTGTTTGTGCTGCAGTTTCATAAAGGAGTAGCAGGTGTTGCTGCTGCAACGCTGATTGCACAGGGATTATCTGCTGTGTTATCGTTTACCATTCTGATCAGACGGATAAGAACTTATGAAACTACGGAATTATTTCATATATATGACTGGAAGATGACAGTTCACATGATGCGGGTGGCAATTCCTTCCACACTTCAGCAGTCCATCGTACACATTGGAATGCTCCTGGTACAGTCGGTTGTCAATGGATTCGGATCTGCTGTTATGGCTGGTTTTGCGGCAGGAACCAGGATAGAATCCATCTGTATTGTACCTATGCTGGCTCTGGGGAATGCCATGTCAACGTATACGGCACAGAACATGGGAGCTAAGAAAACGGATCGTGTCAGGGACGGATACACAGCCTGCTGTAAGATGGCAGCAGTGTTTGCAGTCATTATCTGCATCATAATGGAGAGTTTTGGAGAGGTATTTATCAGAAGCTTCTTAAATGAGAGCAGTGCCCAGGAAGCGTTTGCGACAGGAATCAGTTATGTGCGGTTTATTTCCTTCTTCTTTTTCTTTATTGGATTAAAGGCAATCACAGACGGACTTTTAAGAGGTGCAGGAGATGTTGTGGTGTTTACGGCTGCCAATCTGGTAAATCTGGCAATCCGCGTATCGGGAGCTGCATTATTTGCTCCTGTAATCGGGGTCCAGGCCGTATGGTTTGCTGTGCCAATCGGCTGGACCACTAATTATATCATATCATTGAGCCGGTATCTTACCGGAAAATGGGAAAGAATCCGTCTTATTTCTTAAGGGAAAATGACACGGTAGCTTTAAATAAATCTCCGTCAATAAAAAGGCTGAATTGGCCTCCCTGGAGTTCGGTCAGGCTCTTTGCAATGGAGATTCCCAGACCGCTTCCCTCGGTGGTTCTGGCTACATCTCCGCGGACGAACCGTTCTGTCAGTTCATCCGCGCGGATATTTAACGGATTCTCAGAAATATTCTTTATGGTAAATAAAACGTTCTGATTCTCTCTTACAACATCTACATAAACCCGGCTGTGTGCCATCGCATATTTGAATGCATTGTTGTAAAGGTTCTCAAGTACTCTCCATAAGTATCGTCCATCTGCCTCGATCAGCAGGGATTCGTCTGGAAGTACGGAAACCAGCTCTAAATGGCGCATAGAAAACTTTTCTTCAAATTCTCCATTTGTCTGATGGATCAGTTCAACAAAATCTATACTTGCCATATCCAGCTTTAAGTTTCCGGAGCTGGCCTTAGAAGCCTCTACCAAATCTTCTGTCAATGTCTTTAATCGCTGGGATTTCTGCTCCAGTACCTGCAGATATTCTTGTATTCGTACATCTTGAATATTCTCCCTTTTAATTAAATCCACATAGTTTATAATCGATGTAAGCGGAGTTTTTATATCGTGAGAAACATTGGTAATCAGGTCAGCCTTCAGCCGTTCACTGCGTACCTTTTCTTGCAGTGCAGTTTCAAGTCCTGTGCTGATGTGGTTAATATTCTCAGCCAGTTCCCTCTCTTTTCCATAAAACTTTTTTGTATCAATTTTATAGGTAGTATTTCCATTGGAAATGTTAATAAGTGCCTGATTGATCTGATCAGTCTGCCAGGCATTTCTGTACATCTGATGGAATACCCAAAGATCCAGAATGGCAAACAGCACAGCAACGGCTCCCATCAGTATCCTGGACTCAAAACTGCTGTACGAAAGCAGCAAAAATGCAAAAGCCAGTATCATTACCACATTAAATATCAGAAACAGGGAATAGTTGATGATAATTCTTGTAGTAAAACGGTGATGTTTCAAATAAAGTTCAAAGGTTGTTATCCCTTTATGAAATAGGCTGTTTTTCCATAGAATACCGGACTTATACAGCGCCAGCAGATGTAAAGAAGCAGAGATTCCGGCTGCATAAAGTATCAGTATTTTTATTACCAGTTCTCCATAGTACCACTTCTCAAAAGGGAGAAACAGATGAATAATCTTATAAACGACCAGCTGTGAAAACAGCAGGGCCAAACCAGTGGCAGCCAGATATAAAACCAGACTGAGTTCTGCGGGAAGACGGTCCGGCTTCTGTGCGGCGTGAGAGGAGCCTGATTCGCTGGGATGCCCGGTAAGAAGTACCATAGCATAAAGTGTTGCGATACAACCTAAGAGTCCAAGCGCAAGGCAGATCATACCAATGATGAAAAGAATCCGCATCTGATCAAAGGATTGTGATGCCTGGTAGTAAACATCATCGTAAGGATAGGAGGTATTGACTGCCACAGACATATGATAGTTGCCATTGTTATAGGGATTTACTTTCTCCAGTTCAGAGGCCACATTCTTTGGAACGGACGACAGGTTGGAGTCTACATAAAGGGCCTCTCCTGTAACGTATAAATACTTTCCCAATGCCTTATATTGCTCAATGGTTTTTCCGGAAAAATTGGTGTAGAGTTTATAGTCCTTCTCCGTATTCTGATAGCGGATTTCAAACTTTAAATTCCCTGCATTTTGAATAAAGCGGAAATAAAAGCGGTAATAGTTGCCCAAATGAGATAGAACCTCATAGGAGAGCTGATCTATGGACTGAAAAGAGTCTCCTGGTTCTGATGCCTTGAAGTCAGGTTCATATGCCCGGTAAAGGACCTGGTAATTTAAATCTTCGCCAGTGTCTTTTCCAGGGTGTCCGCCGCTCACCTTAAACTGCTCATTTAAATAATACCCCTTGGACTTAGCGTGGCGGATCATCTCGTCTAATGTGAAATCTTTTGTGGTTCCCGGACCATCTGAAACCCTAATGATAAATTTGGAGTAATCCAGCTTTCCGTTTGTTTCAAATACTTCCTTATATTTTACATAATTAAACAAATCATCAATATCAGATTTTAACTGACTGGTAAATTGCGGTGTATCTTCGTAGGATTCCTGGGTGATCCAGCTGATTCCTTCCCCGTAATGGGTGTTATTATACATGATAGTGACACCGATCACTACAAGAAGGGAGAACAGGAGATGAGCCAGTACGGTCTTATCTTTTCTTTTTTTCATAATAACTCCTATTGCTTTTCGATCTTATAACCTACGCCCCAGACTACCTTTAGATACCGTGGCTCTCTGGGATTGATTTCGATTTTCTCCCGGATATGGCGGATATGAACGGCAACGGTGTTGTCGGCTCCAATGGCCTCTTCATTCCAGATCTGTTCATATATCTCATCAATGGAGAATACCTTTCCTGCATTTTTAACAAGGAGCATAAGAATGTTATATTCAATGGGAGTCAGTTTAATGACTTCTTCATCAACTGTGACTTCCTTATTATCATCATTGATAGCAAGTCCGCCGCATTTGTAGATCTGACCGGCTGGCTGCTGATTCATGTTCCCCAGCTGGGTGTAACGGCGAAGCTGTGATTTGACTCTGGCAACAAGCTCCAGGGGGTTAAATGGCTTTGTAATATAGTCGTCCGCTCCAATATTCAGACCCAGAATTTTATCGGTGTCTTCAGATTTGGCGGATAGAATAATGATGGGAATGCTGCTGGTTTCCCGCACCTTTAATGTGGTACGGATTCCATCAAGTCCCGGCATCATAACATCCAGTATCATTAAATCCACTTCATTCTCATTCAGAAGCTCCAGAGCTTCAAAACCGTCATAAGCTTTGATTACATGAAATCCTTCTCCGGTTAAATATATATCAATTGCTTCGACAATCTGCTTGTCATCGTCACATACTAAAATTTTTTGCATTTGAAAACCTCCTTTTTCAATATTATACAACGAAGGCAGTTAAAAAGCATATTACTTTTTTCTGACTTTTTTACTGTTTAAATTTATAGGAATTTAATAGGTATTACTTCAATAAATGAAAAGCAAATTCAAGATCTTGCTTCTTTACATAAAATGTGTAAGATAATTTTAGTTTATTGGTACCGATTCCTGCATAGCGATAGTCAAATGGATTTCTAACTGATAAGTCTTTTACTTTTATTTTGTATATGATGTTATTTATAGTAAGAATTTCCTGTATTTTGTTTTTATCAACTGAATCATATACGGACGTTAACTGAGTCCATTGAAAAAAATTAATCATTTTAAATACCGCCTTTCTGATTTAAGATTAGTATAACAATGCAGAGCCAGAACAGTAAACAAATTTATGATCATTTTTTTGTAAAGAAACGGAAAATAGCCCGGTTTTTATCATGTTTCCGGCAGATTTTTCATATGCTTTACCAATTCAGTTAAAAGGGTGCTGCTATGAAAATATATGTAGTACAGCCGGGAGACAGTGTAGATTCCATTGCCGCGTCCCAGAACGTTCCGGTAGAAGCATTAACTTATGACAATCAGATATATCCTCCATACCGCCTGGCTGTAGGTCAGGCACTTTATATAAGGGGAGACGGTCCTCCTGAGGACAGGATTCCTCTTTACGTGTTTGGTTATGCATATCCTTTCATAAATCCGGATAATCTGGATCAGACTCTTCCATTTCTCACCGATCTTTACGTTTTTTCCTATGGGTTTACGCTAGAAGGAGAGCTGGTTCCCCCGTTGAGCTCTGACGAGTGGATGATTGACCGGGCCCTGGAAGCGGGAGTGCGTCCAGTTCTGACTTTAACGCCTTTTGGCCCGGATGGCAGGTTTAATAATAATCTGGTAACAAACCTGGTGCATAATCCGCAGATACAGCAGCGTCTGATATGGAACCTGGGGCAGATTATGCAGGAGAAGCGGTTTGGTGGCCTTGATATTGACTTTGAGTACATTATGGCAGATGACCGGCAGGCATATGCTGAATTTGTGAAACGGACCACACAGATCATGAATCAGTTTGGTTACCAGGTAACTGTAGCACTGGCCCCTAAGACATCAGCGACACAGAGTGGACTTTTATATGAGGGCGTGGATTACGGGTTACTTGGGGAAGCGGCCAACAGAGTCTTATTAATGACTTATGAATGGGGGTATACATACGGCCCCCCCATGGCAGTTGCACCAATCAACATGGTTAGAAAAGTGGTCGATTACGCGATAACAGAAATTCCATTATACAAAATCAGCCTTGGAATCCCAAATTACGGCTATGACTGGCCGCTGCCATATGAGCGGGGAGTGACTAGAGCGGAAACCATAAGTAATCTGGAAGCGGTTCAGATTGCCATTGAAAATGGTGTGGAAATTCAGTTTGATGAAGAGGCCATGTCTCCATTTTTCCATTATTGGAAGTTTGGGATTGAGCACGAAGTCTGGTTTGAGGATGTGAGAAGTTATAAGGCTAAATTCGACCTTATTAAAGAATATGGATTAACGGGTGCCGGGTACTGGCAGATTATGCAGTTCTTCCGGGCTAACTGGCTTTTACTCAGTCAGATGTTTGAGGCCAGGAAGGTTGGAGATTAGAATATAATAGGAAGGAAGCCGGCAGGGGGGGGCTCTGCCGGCTTAAGTATGAAAAAAAGTATATAATGAAAGGTTATTGACTTCTTTACAAGTATCAATATACGGTACAATTGTGATGGTAGTATGATATTACTGTGAAGAATTTGTGAAATACAATAACCTTATTTTTATTATGACAGACAGATGTCCTGTTTAATACAGTATAATGGTAAAAAAACAGGAGGTTTGTGAGATATGAAAACATTACGAAATTGCGCTGAGTGTGGAGAATTATGCTGCAGTTGATCTGGCGTTTCAAGAGGTAGTATCAAAAGGAGCCTCCCCTGTTTTAAAACCGACAACGGAGGAATGGGGACAGCGTACCTGCTATATTGCAGACCCGGAAGGAAATTTAATTGAAATAGGTTCATTTAATCAATAAGTAACTGAATAAGGTTCAGCCAAAATGGCTGAACCCCATAAGAACGAACTATTTGCAAAACTGGGAAATTAATTCTAATAAATCACTGAAACTGCATGAACTATAATCAAAATACATAATTAATTACCTCCCTCTTTTACTTATATTTTTTTGAACAACTTTATTTTAACACCATTGGGGAAGCGTTGAAATATAGAAAGAATGGATTAAAAAGCAGCAATTGGTAATAAAGGGGAGGAGCCGGTAAGATTGGCGGATCCTACCGGCTGATGTATGAAAAAGTATTTATATGAAAAGGCTGTTGACCTCTTTGTGATTATTAATATACTGGAAAAGTGTGACAAGAAAATGATGGTTCTGTGAAGAATTTGTGAAAATAAAGTACCAGATGAATTGACACCGTTCCTCTCAATTGATATAATTCCTATAAACATATTAATTAAGTGTGGCATAAGGAGACTATATGAATATTCAGGGAAAAAATCAGAAACTGAGGGCTTATATATCCGATCTGGGCAGCCTGGCAGTTGCTTTTTCTTCAGGGGTGGATTCAACTTTTCTATTAAAAACAGCACACGAAGTACTCGGAGATCAGGTGATTGCAGTGACAGCAAAATCCTGTTCCTTTCCAGAGAGGGAACTGAATGAGGCAATTCAGTTCTGCAAGTCAGAAGGAATCCGGCATTTTATTGTAGACAGTGAAGAACTGGATATTGAAGGCTTTAGCAGCAATCCGAAAAACAGGTGTTATTTATGCAAGCATGAGCTGTTTGAAAAGGTTGCGGAAGTGGCGGTGAAACATGGGATAAAACAGGTTGCGGAGGGATCCAATCTGGATGATAACGGGGATTACCGCCCAGGATTAAAAGCGGTAGCAGAACTGGGAGTGCACAGCCCGCTGCGCTATGCTAAACTGAATAAGGAGGAAATCAGGGAGCTGTCCAGGGGTCTGGGGTTACATACCTGGAATAAACAGTCATTTGCCTGTCTGTCAAGCCGGTTTGTCTATGGCGAGACAATATCAAAAGAAAAGCTGTCAATGGTGGACAAGGCGGAGCAGCTTTTACTGGATCTGGGCTTTCATCAGGTGAGAGTCAGAATCCATGGTACAATTGCCAGGATTGAAGTGCTTCCTGATCAGATTTCCCAGCTTATAACAGAACCTCAAAAAAGTGTAATAACGGCGGAGCTTCACCGGATTGGTTTTTCATACGTAACGCTTGATTTAGATGGTTACCGAATGGGGAGCATGAATCTGACGCTGAATGAATGATATGAATAAGGAGAATCGGCAGGATAAAGTTATTATTTTCTGCAGATTCTCCTTTGCATTGTGTATAAAATATTGTAAATAATATCAGGCAGTTGATTTTCTTTTATTTTTCTGTTATATTGATTTGTTAAACGATTAATTGAAGAGGGATTAACATGTTTTTATATCAGATTGTAAATGAACAGGTGCGTATTTTAGCATGCAGAGGGTATGGTGGAACTGTACGTATCCCTGAGAAGGTTGGTGAACTGCCGGTGACAGAGCTGGCAGAGTATGTTTTTTCAAATGGAGAGGGAAGGCGGGAGATGCTTTCTTTAGCTGGAAATAACGTTCAAATGTGTAATGAAGAGGGTAATCAGGCATCCTATGACGAAAAAGATCTCCCGCCTGAGGTGATCTGTGAACGTTTGCTGGATTTATATCTCCCGGCCTCCATTAGAAAAATTGGGAATTATGCTTTTTATAACTGCTTTGAGTTAAATCATCTGGAATGTTCTAGTTCTATCATTGACTTAGGTTCCGGGCTCTTTACCGGGTGCTCAAAAATAAAGAATCTGGATATTCATATTGTAGATGGAAGCCGTTCCTGCATGCAGGGAATCGTATCGGAACTTCGGCAGGAACTTTATGTAAACTATTATGTCCGGGACAAAGCTGCCAGGCTTATTTTCCCTGAAATGTATGAGGAATCAGTGGAACATACACCAGCCCGGATTGTATTTAGGGAGATGCATGGGTGCGGGCATATGTACCGTTATTGCTTTGATCAGACAGAATTTCAGTTTCATAAATACGATGCATTGTTTCCCCATGTCCGCGTTCAGGAATCAGACCGGCTGGTTTGTGCTCTTGCTATGGGAAGACTTTATACTCCCCTGAATCTGCTGCCTGATGACCGCAGAATCTATGAAAGTTATCTCCGGGAGCATTTAGTGGCAGCAGGAGAAGCAGCGCTGAAAGATAATGAACTGTTTCTCTGGCTGGCATCGGAGTATTGCAGGGAGCAGGCGGAATTTGACCTTTTGATTGACCTGGCATCGGAAAAGAACTGTACAGAGCTTTTAAGCCCATTAATGGATTTAAGACATGTGCGTTTTCCTGTGAAAAAACGGACGTTTTCTTTATAGGTTGCAGTTACAAGGAAAGAAGGTGTATCATATGATTGATCCGGTAAGACAGCGTCAGCTTGATGAGCTGAATGAAGTGGAACTTGGACATGAAATTCTGGATAATGCCAGAAATGAGCTGTATTTGAATTTCCGCTATCTGGATGTGGCGTTAAGCAGCTTTGGGTTTGAAGCAGAACGGTCAGGTATTGGGCTTAGCACGGACGGTTATGTTATCTATTATCAGCCGGAGTATTTATTTTCTCTTTTTCAAAGAGGCCGTGTTTCAATAAACAGGGCTTATCTTCATATGCTTTTCCATTGTTTGTTCTGGCATCTGGGTTCTATGGGAAGACGGCAAAAGCGGTATTGGGATCTGGCCTGTGACATTGCGTCAGAGTCTATTTTGGACAGCTTTTATGTGAAATCGGTTTACCGTCATCAGTCCCCGTACCGGCGTGAAATATACGGACAGATGGGTACCAGGCTTTCTGTACTTACGGCAGAAGGAATTTACCATACCCTTATGGAAATGGATCTGGCTGAGGATACACTCCGCCGGATGGAGACAGAATTTTATGTGGACAGTCATAATAAATGGGAACAGGAGGAAGATCCCCGCCTTAAGATAGAGCGCCAGAACAAGTGGCAGAATATCAGGGAGAAGATGGAAACAGAGGTGGAAGCCTTCGGTGAAAAGGAAGATGATTCATCCAGAGAGTTTCTGGAACAGGTAAAGATAGAAAACCGGGAACGGTATGATTATAAACGGTTTTTGAGGAAATTTGCAGTTCTGAAAGAAGAAGCGGAGATTGATCCGGATTCATTTGATTCCATATTTTATACTTATGGTCTGTCACTCTACAAAAATATGCCTTTGATTGAGCCTCTTGAGACAAGAGAGGTTTTTAAAATCGAAGATTTTGTGATCGTGATAGATACCTCCATGTCGGTTTCCGGTGATCTGGTCCGCAGCTTTTTAGAGGAAACCTATGAAGTTCTCCGTGAAACAGAGAGCTATTTTCGAAAGATTAATATTCATATCATACAGTGTGATGATCAGATCCGATCAGATGAAGCCATTACAAGCAGAGAAGAGATGGAAGATTATATGGAGCATTTCACTCTTTCCGGATTTGGTGGAACCGATTTCAGGCCTGCATTTGAATATGTAAATGGACTTATTAATCGGGGAGTCTTTAAAAAACTTCGCGGATTGTTGTATTTTACTGATGGGAAAGGTATCTATCCCGTAAAAATGCCTCCATATGAAACAGCATTTGTGTTTATGGAAGATCAGTATGAGGACATATCAGTTCCTGGCTGGGCCATGAAGGTCATATTGACCAGGGAAGATCTGGAAGTAAAATGACAGGAGAATGAATAACGATGAATATAAAACGAGCAAAAGAAGAGATTAAAAACAGCATAGAAGCTTATTTACTGAAAGATGATTATGGCACCTACGAGATTCCTGCAATGCGGCAGAGACCCATATTTTTAATGGGACCGCCCGGAGTGGGGAAAACACAGATTATGGAGCAGATTGCCAGGGAGTGCCAGATCGGATTAGTGGCTTATACCATTACCCATCATACCAGGCAGAGTGCGGTGGGTCTCCCATTTATAACGGATAAGGAATTTGGGGGCAGAACATATCGCGTAACGGAATATACCATGAGTGAAATTGTGGCTTCTGTTTATAATAAGATAGAGAGTACAGGCCTGTCAGAAGGAATTCTCTTTATTGATGAAATCAACTGCGTTTCGGAAACGCTGGCACCTACCATGCTTCAGTTCCTTCAATATAAGACCTTTGGAAACCACCGCATTCCGGAAGGCTGGATCATTGTAACTGCAGGAAATCCTCCGGAATATAACAAATCAGTCAGGGAATTCGATGTGGTGACCTTAGATAGAATCAAGCTCATTCATGTAGAGGCTGATTATGATGTATGGAAGGCCTATGCTTATGAGCATGAGGTTCATCCGGCAGTAATTTCTTATTTAAATACTAAAACGGACAATTTCTGCCGGATCGAAACGACGGTAGATGGGAAATTCTTTGCTACACCAAGAGGCTGGGAGGATTTATCCAGCTTTATCAAGATTTACGAACGTCTGGGGAAGAAACCGGACCGGGAGGTAGTGGAAGAATACATTCAGTTTCCCAGGATTGCCAAAGATTTTGCCAATTATCTGGAACTCTTCTATAAATACCGGGACGATTATCAGATTGATGAGATTCTTTCGGGTACAATCCGGGAAAGTCTGTGTAATAAATTAAGCCGTGCTCCCTTTGATGAGAAGCTGAATGTAATAGGCCTTCTCTTATCCAGGCTTGGACAGCATTTTAAAGCGGTTGCCAACCAGGGAGACCGGACCGGCCTTCTGATGGATGAATTAAAAAAGATTGACCCGCAAACAGATGTTGATCCATCAGCTACCATGGAGGAGCGCGTACACAATACACGAAGCCAGTGGAGTGAAGCCTTAAGGAAAAAGCAGGAGGCAGGGCTTTTGAACAGGCGGGAGGATTTTTTGTACCGGGATGTGGAGGCACTTCTGCTTAATATAGAAGAAAACATAAAGAAATCTGGTAAAGATGACAAGGAAGAAGACTGGAATCTGATCCGGAAGCTGTTTCAGGATGAAAATGACCGCTATGATGTACTTTTCACTGAAAGCGGTAAATCATTGGAGCATGCCTTTGATTTTCTGGAAGCTGCATTTGTGGCAGGGCAGGAGATGGTTCTGTTTATTACTGAATTAAATAACGGATATTATAGTATGAAATTTTTGAAAGAGTACGAATGCGAACGGTACTATCAATATAATAAAAATCTATTATTTCAAGACAAAGAAGATGAAATCAGATCAAGAATCAGGAGTTTGGGAAATTAATGTATAAAAACCAAAAAGCTACTCCATAATATAAGGGAAAAGGAGGTAATGCCATGGGAAACAAAGCATTAAATTATACAGCTCTTACAATTGCCATCATCGGTGCAGTAAACTGGGGGCTGGTAGGTTTCTTCAATTTCAACCTGGTGTCATTTATTTTCGGCAGCATGACGTGGCTGACAAGAATCGTGTATGCCGTGGTAGGGATCTGCGGATTATATCTGCTTACCTTTTATGGTCATCAAGAAACAAGTACGGAAAGATAGTGAATGATGGAAACGGGGGCGTTGCGGCATGGCGATAGTGAGCTATGAAGCAATGCCCTTCATCTATGCCGGTATGCAATAAAATAAGAGGCTTATGCAGAAACTGTATAAGTCTTTTTTGTTTTCCCTCACTTGTAAAGAAAAATTGCTTATGGTATACTCGGGGCAGGATCGCAGAAGATCTGAGCGAAATAATTTCAGGAGGAAACCATGTTTTTTATATGCGGAATGAGTCAGGGAAAAAAGATGCTGGATTATACGAAGACAGTGATCTGCGCCATGTGCGGAGGCTATGGCAGATATCAGGTATTTATGACCTATAGTTATTTCAGCGTATTTTTTATCCCCATTATAAAATGGAACAGACGTTATTATGTACAGATGTCCTGTTGTAATACTGTCTATGAGCTGAATCCTGAAAAGGGAAAGAAATTAAGCCGGAGAGAATCCGTTGAAATTGAGGAGCAGGATTTAACGCTTGTCCAATCCGGTAGAAGAAATCAGGAGTGGAACAAAAGGCAATGCTCCCACTGCGGATATGAAACAACAGAGGATTTTGATTACTGCCCCAAATGCGGACAAAAATTATAAACAGCCGGTCCCGGAATATTTCCGGACCGGCTGTATTTCTGCCTTAACACAAAATCAGATGATAATATCTTTTAATGCTCTTTTGGGGACATAATGGACCTGATTTTCGTCTCTGTAATAGTGGACGTCCCCATCTTCTTTTACTGGTACAATAACAACCTCTTCCTTTGGCTTTCCAAGAGCCAGAACAAGATCCACAGAATAAAGGGCGGGATCGATGCCAAGAGCCTGGGCCAGCTGGCCTCTCTGGACATTGCCCAGCATACAGCCGCCGTAGCCTTTTTCTACAGCTCCGAGCATAATGGTCTGTGCCACGATTCCGTCGTCAATGGGTTTATTTTTAGCCAGTGACAAATCACAGAGTATTACGATATAAGCAGAGGGACGTTCTCCTTCCTCCGGTCCGTCCCAGTCCGGAAGTGCTCCGGCCCAGCCCAGGGTATCAAATATCAGGGCATTTTCCTCGGGTGTACGGCTGATTTTGAATTTCAAAGCCTGAGAGTTGGCAGTTGATGCGGTGAGTCTGGCCAGATCAATGAGTTCCAGCAGATCGGCTTCAGATATAGGTGTATCCTGATAGAAGCGGCGGTATGTACGGCACTCGGTAACAAGATCTTTTAACATATTTGATTCCTCCTTATATTTTGGTTTTAAGTGTTTATTAATAAAGTATATCAGGTAAAGATATCATCTGCAATGGACAAAAAAGATAGAGATTTAGTAAAAAAACACAAAAATAAAACAAATTATCTGCTTAAAATGGTCATATTTTCGAATGGACAAATTTTAAACAAATAGAATATAAAAAACTCAAGAGCACAAATAGATAATTAATTGTTTGACATATCATCGCCATTTGTAAATTTAATTAAGAATTTACCAGTTTTTAATTAAGAAAAAAATCATAATGAATTCATTGACTTTGTTTTCTTAAGGTGTTAAACTGTGTCTCGTCTTGAGAAATTAATAAAAAAGACAGCGGCATACATATTTAATAAAAAACATAGGTAGCCGCAAGGAGGAGAATTATTATGAAATTAACAACAAAAAAACTTGTACTTACCGGCGTAGCAGTATTAACCATGGCAGCTATCTCTGCATGTGGAAGCACAAAGACTGCTGAAACAACTGCAGCAACAGAAGCAGAAGTTACAACAGAAGCAGCTGCAACAGAAGAAGTTACAACAGAAGAAGCTACAACAGAAGAAGTATCTGAAGAATCTTCTGAGTCTGTAGAAGAAACAAAGGAAGAAGTATCTGCAGAAGAGTCTTCTGAAGAAGCTTCCAGCGAAGAAGTAACTACTGAAGCTGAAGAGTCTACAAAGGCTGCTAACTAATTATATAGAAATTACAGCTGAAAAGGAATGAAATTTCCGCGGGCGGGGACAGATGTCTCCGCCTTTTTTGCGCGCATCTGCTATGCAGAACGGAATGGTATGTGATATAATTTTTCCAAATAGTCATTAAAGGAGACCGATTCTCATGAAAATCACATTTGTCCATCATAGTGCATTTCTGGCAGAACTGACTTCTGCTGTACTGCTGTTTGATTATACTCAGGGACCGATTCCCAAGCTTGATCCGGATAAGCCGCTTTTTATCTTCGCCAGCCACCGTCACGGAGATCATTTTTCAGAAAAAATTTTTGATTTACAAAAAGACTTAAAAGAAGTTCATTATGTTCTTTCCAATGATATATCCAAAAGGAAGGTCAATGAGGCATTAAAGGATTGTGTTACATTTGTAAAACCAGGAGAAAAACTCAGACTCTCATACAATCATGGTGCTGGTACGGAGCTTGAGATTACAACCTTCGCCTCTACGGATGAGGGAGTTGCTTTTCTGGTGAACGTGGATGGAAAAGTCCTCTACCATGCAGGGGATTTAAATAACTGGAGATGGGAAGGGGAACCAGAGGACTGGAATCGGAGTATGGCAAAGAAGTATTCCCAGGAAGTGGACAGGCTGACAGGGGTTAAGATTGATGCAGCGTTTCTTCCTCTGGATCCCAGACAGGAGGAGTCCTTTTATCTTGGATTTGATGAGTTTATGAGAAAAGCAGAAGTACAGTATGCATTTCCCATGCACTGCTGGGGGGATTTTTCCGTTATTGGACGGTTAAAGGAACTGGAGGTATCCGGTCCTTACCGGGAGAGGATAGTGATGATCGAAAGAGACGGGCAGCCTTTTATTCTGGGACAGGAGCTTCCAAACGATGAGTGAGCAGAATCAGAATCGTGAGGTATTGGATGCAGCCATGATGGCCGGGCATATTCTTCTGGAAAATGGCGCTGAGATCTTCCGGGTGGAAGAAACCATGGACCGGATCTGCCGTCATTATGGAATTGAATCCTGCAGCTCCTTTGTACTCAGCAATGGGATTTTTACAACTGCAGGAAACAAAAGAGAAGAGATATTTGCAAAGGTTCAGCATATTCCGGTGAGCGGAACACATTTAGACCGGGTGGCTGCTGTCAACCAGCTTTCCAGAGAAATTGTAACAGGATCCTTAACTCCGGCAGAGGTGATGGAAAAACTGGAACAGATTAAACAGATGCCGGGTAAATCAAAGAAGATGCAGATTCTGGCATCAGGAGTGGGGAGCGCCTGCTTTTGTTATTTGTTCGGAGGTAATTTGAAAGATGCGGCAGCAGCGTTTTGTTCCGGCGTTTTGCTTTACGGATATGTAGTCTTTCTCGCTGGTCCCTATCTGTCCAAGCTGGTGGCAAATATCGGCGGGGGGGCACTTGTTACGGCTCTGTGCACGCTTTTGTATATGCTTCGTGTGGGAGAACATTTAAACTACATGATTATCGGTTCCATTATGCCGCTGATTCCTGGAGTCGCATTTACCAATGCCATACGCGACATTGCAGACGGAGACTATATTGCTGGTTCTGTCCGTATGCTGGACGCACTGTTGGTGTTTTTCTGCATTGCCATGGGTGTAGGGCTGGTATTTGGCCTGCTTCACCGCTTTACAGGAGGTGTATTACTGTGACAGCAATACCTGAGATGGCAGTTGCAGCCCTGGGTACGGTTGCATTTGCCCTGTTATTTGGGGTACCTGCCTTATACTACCCATATTGCGGTTTCATTGGGGGAATCGGCTGGTTTGTATACAGTATGCTGGTAAAAGAATTATCGGAGCCGAATGCTGCTCTGTTTGCAACCATTGCCGTGATCCTGATTTCCAGAACATTTGCAGTCAGAAAGCACTGCCCGGTGACCATCTTTCTGGTATCCGGGATATTTCCCCTGGTTCCCGGGGCATTAGTCTACTGGACTGCTTACTATATTGTAACCGATAACACTGCGCTTGCAGCGCATACCGGGTTTCTTGCCCTGAAGGTTGCAGTTGCAATTGTGCTTGGTATTGTGTTAGTTTTTGAATTGCCTCAGGGATTCTTTCGCTTTGCAGCAAAAAAGGACAGACAGGCATCAGAAAAGAAAGGAAAAACGAAACGATGATATGGATTAAGAATGCTCATGTAATCAATCCTGCAACTCAGACGGAACAGGATATGGATATCTGCATAGAAAATGGAAAGATAGTTGATATGGGAACTGGTCTGAGTCCGGAAGGAGCAGCAGCATCAAAGGAAGATGTGGTGATTGATGCATCCGGTCTGATTGCAGCACCGGGACTTGTGGACGTACATGTTCATTTCCGCGATCCGGGTCTTACTTATAAAGAAGACATACAGACAGGTGCAAGAGCCGCTGCCAAAGGCGGTTTTACAACCGTTGTCTGTATGGCAAATACGAAGCCTCCGGTGGACAATACAGATACTCTGGAATATGTAAAAAAGGAAGGGGAAAAGACTGGGATTCATGTGCTTCATGCGGCAGCTGTGTCGAAAGGACTGAAGGGGCGTGAACTGACGGATATGAAGGATTTGGCATCCCATGGAGCAGCTGGTTTCACAGATGACGGGATTCCTTTGATGGATTCTGGTCTTGTGAAACAGGCCATGGAACTGGCGGCCAGTTTAAATCTTCCTTTAAGCTTTCATGAAGAGGATCCGGCATTAATTGAAAATAACGGAATTAATCATGGAAAAGTTTCAGAACGTCTCGGTATTTACGGATCTCCGGCAGAGGCTGAGGACAGCCTTGTGGCAAGAGACTGCATGCTTGCCCTGCATACCGGGGCTGCAGTGAATATTCAGCATATCAGTTCGGCTGCATCGGTTGGCATGGTCCGGTTTGCTAGAGATTCCGGGGCAGATGTTTATGCAGAGGTAACTCCCCATCATTTTACTCTGACAGAAGAAGCTGTACTTATCCACGGAAGTCTGGCGAAGATGAACCCACCGCTGCGGACAGAGGCAGACCGCTTAGCAGTGATAGAAGGTCTGAAAGACGGAAGTATTGATATCATCGCCACGGACCATGCGCCTCACAGTGCAGAAGAAAAAGACAGACCTCTCCTGGAGGCACCCAGCGGAATTATTGGTCTGGAAACAGCACTGGGGCTGGGAGTGACAGCGCTGGTCCGTCCGGGGCATTTAACCATGATGCAGTTATTGGAAAAGATGAGCATAAATCCGGCTAAATTATATAGACTGGACTGCGGCGTGCTGAAATCAGGCGGTATGGCGGATCTGGTGATTTTTGATCCGAACGAGGAATGGACGGCAGGCGAATACGTTTCCAAGTCTTCTAATACTCCATTTACAGGGAAGAAGCTTTTTGGAAAAGTAAAATACACAATCTGCAAGGGAAAGATTGTATATCAGGATGAAAAAGATTAATCAGACATACGCCAGAAAAGGATAAAAGATGGAAATCAGGTTGCAGGACCCAGTCGTTCCGGGGGATCTAAAAGCAGAAGGAACGCCAGAGGGTAATATGAGTGAGATAACAGAGTTGAATCCGAAAGGTATAATCACAGGAGAGATTCTGTTAAACCAGGCCATTGCCCAGACTCAGGCCACAAAGGAAGAGGCAAAAGCAGAGCAATCAGAAAAATCGGATAAACCAGAACAGTCAGGTTCGGACAGAGATACTGCTTCCGTACGTGATTCTTCTGATGTGTGGGATGAGGAAGAGTGGTATGAAGCTTTTCGAGAGATTACAGACTGGTGTCCTTCTGAAACGATTCCTGTTTCAGAGGAATTAAACCGGCTGGCAAAAATTTATCAGGAGCTTCTCTTAGCAGTTCTTACCCATGGGACCCAGGAAGGGGAAGAAGCAGACAGGCTGAATCAGGAATTGTCTTTGCTGCTGCAAAAATTATTGGTATCCCGCCTTGGGGATCTTGAACTTCTATTTAAGAATTATGGATCTGCTGAAAGCATCACTGCATTGCGGTCGGCGGTCTGCCGCAGCGTTATGGGAAAGAATTTAAACGGGGCAGAGCTGAGTCAGATGTTCGGAGTCAGAGATTTAACGGGGAAATCAGCAGAGGCTGTTAATGAAAGTGGAATCAGGACTCCGGTCCCGGATAACGAAAATGAGGCCAATACGGGAATCATTTACCAGCCGGCAGGTGCGGGTACGATTAAAAATAACCCAGGATACGCTAAGAACCTGATGAAAGAAACCTCATTGATGATTCTGGAGAGAGGCGTATCTTTAAAGGGGAAAGCGGGGAAGAACCACGGGGCCAGTTTAACTCTCTCTCCGCTGAAAACCGGAAGGATTTATGAAATAAAAGATCTGGAGACAGCTCAGCGTTATGCTTCGTATTTGAACAGAGAAGGGAATCTGTTTAAGCTTGCAGGTCTGACGGGAAAGAGCGAAGAACTCTGGGGATTTTTAGCAGCGCTTATGTCAATAAAAACTCAGATTTCTGTATCATCTCTGGGATTGGAAAAAGGTCTAGCCATGGATTTAAGAGAAGCAGGTGACCGATTGACTGATGAATGGATCCAGAAGATGGCAGCCGGGTCATCACAAAACTATTCAGGAGCGGCTGGAAGAAAACCAGTTTTTGATACAAAGGATGCATACAAGATCTTTTATTACATCATGAATTTATATCAGACAAAAGCGGATGTGAATGAGGCCGCCAATAAAGGCCTCCGTTTTGCCTATCAGCAATTTTTAAAGAAAAAAGAAATCACAGAAAATACAAGAGAGCCAGAGCCTTTTTTTACAAAAGGCAAAAGGAACCCTGTTGAGGATTTTAAGGAAGGCAGGAAATTAATTGAACGGGACTGGAATGAATTCTCAGAGTTCTTAAGCAACGGGAATTTCCAAGAGGTGCCCCAGGGAGTTTTGATACTGAGCCCATGGGGAATGCTTGCGGAGCCGGAGACTGATACAGAGCGCAGTGGAGGGGATTTTAGTCCGGTGTTTCTGGCCGGAGGGGCGGCCGCTTTCGTAATACTGATTCTCATCTTAGCATTTCTGAGGCTTTAGCAGATTATACATAAATTTCTTCTTTACAGAAACACTTTACTATGCTACCATGGTAACACATGAAAATTACGAGGAGGATTTATGTTATGAAAAAAAGCGTGATTATGGCAGCTGCATTATTAGGAGCAGCGGTTTTATTAAGTGGCTGTGGAGTGAAAAAGGAAGTGCCTGCAGCAGCAGAGACAAAGAAAGCAGAATCTTCATCTGCAGCAACTGAAAAAGCAGAGGAGACAACTGCTGCGGACACCGGCAAAGATACATTTACCGTTGGATTTGATCAGGATTTCCCGCCTATGGGATTTGTGGGAGATAATGGTGAGTATACAGGATTTGATTTAGACCTTGCCAAAGAGGTGGCAGACCGCCTGGGTAAAACGTTCAAACCCCAGCCAATTGCCTGGGATGCGAAGGACATGGAACTGGAGAGCGGAAACATTGACTGTATCTGGAATGGCTTTACCATTAATGGAAGAGAAGATGGTTACACCTGGACAAAGCCTTACATGGCTAACCGCCAGGTCTTTGTTGTGGCAAAGGATTCCGGAATCAAAACGCTTGCCGATCTTTCCGGTAAGGTAGTGGAGGTGCAGGCCGATTCATCTGCAGAGGCTGCATTAAAGGATGATGACACATTAACCAAGACCTTCCAGACACTTCAGACTACACCGGATTACAATACAGCTTTTATGGATCTGGAAATGGGAGCAGTAAACTGTGTGGCAATGGATGAAATCGTAGCAGCTTATCAGATCCAGCAGAGAAAGGCGGATTTTGTTATCCTTGATGAAGCACTTACAGCAGAGGAATACGGAGTGGGATTTAAAAAGGGAAATGATGCCTTAAGAGATCAGGTGCAGGAGCAGCTGGAAGCGATGGCAGCAGATGGTACATTAAAGACAATTTCTGAAAAATGGTTCGGTAAAGATGTAACAACAATAGGAAAATAATTGATACTGACGGAGGGCAATCATGGCTTTTACAAAGATACTTACACAACTGGCAGGAGGAATGTGGGTCAGCATCCAGATCTTTCTGGTGACACTTATCTTTTCTCTTCCTCTGGGACTCCTGGTCTCCTTTGGGAGGATGTCAAAAAACCGGGTTATAGAGGCCATTGTTAAATTCTATATTTCAGTCATGAGAGGAACCCCTCTGATGCTGCAGCTGATGGTGGTGTATTTCGGTCCTTATTACCTTTTTGGAATAAAGGTTGGGAACGGTTACCGTCTTTGGGCTGCTTTTATCGGATTTGTTATTAACTATGCAGCTTACTTTGCAGAAATATACAGAAGCGGCATACAGTCCATGCCTGCGGGACAGTATGAGGCGGCAAAGCTTCTGGGATATTCAAAGAACCAGACATTTTTCAGAATCATTTTTCCTCAGGTAGTAAAACGGATTCTTCCTTCAATTACCAACGAGGTAATTACACTGGTAAAGGATACCTCCCTTGCGTTTACCATCAGTGTACTGGAGATGTTTGCTGTAGCAAAGGCGCTGGCCTCCTCCCAGACAAGCCTGATTCCTTTTGTGGCAGCAGGTCTTTTCTACTATGTATTCAACCTGGTTGTAGCCATGCTGATGGAGTACATAGAAAAACGGATGAATTATTACCAATAGGAGGAAGCGAGATGTACGTACTGGAAATGAACCATGTGGAAAAATCATTTAACCAGCAGAGAGTCCTTCGGGATATCTCTCTGGCTGTGAAAGAGGGAGAGATTCTTTCTGTCATCGGGCCTTCTGGTTCCGGAAAGTCTACTCTGCTTCGGTGCGCCACCATGCTGGAACAGATGGATGGAGGAGAACTGTTTTATCTGGGGGAGAAGGCTGCGTGGAATGGAAGCGGTGGGACTTCTGTCTATGCAAAGAAAGAAAAACTGAGAGAGATACAGAAAAATTATGGTCTGGTTTTTCAGAATTTTAATCTGTTTCCTCATATGACAGTTCTGGATAATATTATTGATGCACCAATTCATGTTCAGAAGCGGAGTAAAGAAGAGGCAGTCAGTGAGGCAAAAGGACTCCTTCAGAAGATGGGGCTTGCGGATAAGGCAGATGCATATCCCTGCCAGCTGTCAGGCGGGCAGTGCCAGAGAGTTGCAATTGCCAGAGCTCTTGCCTTAAATCCTAAAATACTCTTTTTTGATGAGCCGACTTCCGCACTGGACCCGGAGCTGACCGGTGAAGTGCTTAAGGTTATTAAATCCCTTGCAGATCTGCATATTGCCATGGTAATTGTCACCCATGAGATGGCATTTGCCAGGGATATCTCTGACCGGGTGATTTTTATGGCAGAGGGTGTGATTGTTGAGGAGGGGACTCCGGATGAGGTGTTTGCGTCAAACAATTTAAGAACACAGAGCTTTCTTGGAAGGTATGGGGATATTCTATAATATTAAGAAAAAAGAAAAAAACTATTCACATTCGGATGGTATACTATATGCGATATAATAGGAAATGGCAAACAGAGAAAAGAGGATGCTTTATGAAAAAAACTTTGTTTATTGCATTAGCTGTGTGCGCAGCTGCTTTATTTACCGCATGCGGTAAATCACCAGAGCAGACCCAGAGCGCAGCCGGTACCGTTACAGAAACAGAGACTTCAACCGTGAATGATACCTCTCCGGCGGCAAGTGCGCAGGCGCCCGGAAGTACAGCAGAGTTTAAGATATTGACCGCTAAGGTCACGGAAGTAGCTGATAATATGGAATCCATGACTGTCATGAACGGTGATGAAAAAGCTACCTTCCATTTGAATGATGTTATGGTTGAAACCTCTTATTCACTGGAACAGGATGTGAAAGTTTCCATCATCTATAAAGGAGAGATTTCAGGCTCTGATACGGCCAATGCTAAAGTCGTTCTTGTTCTGGATGCTCAGGATAAGATGGAAGTACAGGATGTGACCGGAAGTGTAAGGGATCAGGCTATGAGTACTTTTACCATTAATTCAGATTCAGGAAAAGAGATGGGTTTTATTAAAGATAACTGCGAAGGGCTGGAGTCGGGCGTGTTAGGAAAAGCCAGTGATGACAGCAATGGAAGCGGTGCTTTGGTAAAAGTTACCTATGTAACGGTTACCTATGATGCAGGAAGTGAATCCAACTTCCCTTTAAAGGTGGAAGCAGCGAAGTAAACAATGCATAAATCCCGGATAGGCAGGGCTTTTTTGATAAAAGGCTTGCAAATTCGGGATTTTCATGTAAAATAAGAGAGATGACAGATCAGGGGCCAAAAGCCCCCTATTTTGATGATTTCGGCGTAGCATATGATATGGATTAAAACCAGATTTCAGAAAGGGAATTAAGATGATTAGTGCACATAGCGTAACATTAAGACTTGGGAAAAAAGCATTGTTTGAAGATGTAAATATTAAGTTTACGGAAGGTAACTGTTATGGCTTAATCGGTGCCAACGGTGCCGGTAAATCCACGTTCTTAAAAATTCTTTCCGGCGAACTGGAGCCAACCGGCGGTGATATTGTGATCACACCGGGTCAGAGACTTTCTTTCTTAAAACAGGACCATTTCAAATATGATGAGTATCAGGTTCTTGATACGGTTATCATGGGAAATGTGAGATTATATGAGATTATGAAGGAAAAGGATGCCATCTACATGAAGGAAGACTTCACAGATGAGGATGGTATTAAGGCTGCAGATCTGGAGGGAGAATTCGCTACCATGAACGGTTGGGAAGCGGAGTCCGATGCTGCAAACCTTTTAAACGGCCTTGGAATTGAGACCGACTTACACTATAAACTGATAAAGGATTTAACCGGTGCCCAGAAGGTGAAAGTGCTTCTTGCACAGGCTCTTTTTGGTAATCCAGACATCCTTTTGTTAGACGAGCCGACCAACCATTTGGATTTAGATGCTATTGCATGGTTGGAAGAGTTCTTAATTAATTTTGAAAATACGGTAATCGTGGTTTCCCATGACCGTTACTTTTTAAATAAGGTCTGCACCCATATAGCAGACATCGACTACAGCAAGATCCAGCTTTATGCCGGTAACTATGATTTCTGGTATGAATCAAGCCAGCTTATGGTAAAACAGATGAAGGAAGCCAACAGGAAGAAGGAAGAAAAGATTAAGGAGCTGCAGGACTTTATTCAGCGTTTCTCAGCCAATGCTTCCAAATCCAAGCAGGCAACTTCCAGAAAACGTGCCTTAGAAAAGATTGAGCTGGATGACATCAAACCTTCCAGCCGGAAATATCCCTATATCGATTTCCGTCCGGCCCGTGAGATTGGCAATGAGGTTCTTACTGTTAATGATCTATCCAAGACCATTGATGGGGTAAAGGTACTTGATCATATTTCCTTTACTTTAACCAGAGAGGATAAGGTGGCTTTTGTAGGACCCAACGAGCTTGCGAAAACCGTCTTGTTTAAGATTCTTTCCGGTGAGATGGAAGCGGATGAAGGTGATTATAAATGGGGGCTTACCACAACTCAGTGCTACTTCCCCAAGGATAACACCGCAGAATTTGATAACGATGATACCATCGTGGACTGGCTGACCCAGTACTCTCCTGAAAAGGAAGCTACTTATGTCCGTGGTTTCCTGGGACGTATGCTTTTTGCAGGAGAAGACGGAGTGAAGAAAGTAAAAGTATTATCCGGTGGAGAGAAGGTGCGCTGCATGCTTTCAAAACTGATGATTTCCGGCGCGAATGTTCTTCTTTTAGATGAACCGACGGACCACCTTGACATGGAATCCATTACAGCATTGAATAACGGACTGGTGAAGTTCCAGGGAGCGCTTCTTTTCTCCTCCCGTGACCATCAGATCGTACAGACAACTGCCAACCGTATTATGGAGATTGTAGGAGGTCAGCTGATCGATAAGATTACTACCTATGATGAGTATCTGGAGAGTGATGAGATGGCTCGTAAGAGACAGGTATTTACTCTGACAGAAGAAGAGATGAGTGAAAACCAGTAAAGTGACAGGCCGATGCGCTGCGGATAAGTATTTACCCGCAGCGCATCGGCCTTTTAATAATAATATTATTTTAATCCGTTATACAAGGTGTTAAGAAGCTCGTTATTGGAATCCTGGCTCAGTTCCCATATCATGGCGCCGCCTAAATTCCTGGATTTAATATAGTCTGCTTTATAGGCAATGGACTCCGGGTCTTCATAACTGATGAAGATTGTACCGTTAAATAACCACGGAACCTTTGATTGAGAGTGAAAGTATCTGGTATAACCAGTTTTGTTTAAATAGTTGGTCTTAATATCCTTGTAGCTGATGGAGTTGGCTCCGCCGTATGTCTGGTATAAACCGTTATTTGAGTTGTTGACGGAAGAATACAGGTATCCGTAAAAAGGAACTCCCATAACCAGCTTATCTGCAGGAAAGGCTGCATTTAACCAGGTGCTGACTGCAGAATCTACACTTGTTTTATATTGAGGGGAGTAATCATTATTATTATAAAGTGGTGCCAGTAAATCCGTATAAGGATCCCAGGTTCCGTGTAAATCATAAGTCATAATATTCGCATAATCCAGATACTGTGCCAGTGCGGACAGCTCCACATTTTTCACATAGGAAGCATCGGCTCCTCCGGCAATGGTGAGCAGATAGTGCTTCTGATCAATTGCTCCTCTGGCATCCAGCTTTTCACGGATTTTCTGAAGCAGCAGGGTGAAATTCTGTTTATCCTCTGGTCGTCTGCTGTTGGTAACAAGACCTCCGCTTACTGGATATTCCCAATCCAGATCCACACCGTCAAACCCATATTTGACTATAAAATCTACACAGCTGTCTGCAAAGGCACTTCTGGAAGCGTCGGTCAGCGCTGCATCTGAGAATCTTCCGGACCAGTTCCAGCCACCAACGGAAATCAGCGTTTTTAAATTGGGATTTTTAAGCTTCAATTCATTTAGAAGTCTGATATTATTAGGATCTATATCCGGATATCCCAGCGTAAGCTTTAAATCCGGTCCGATGTTGGCAAAGGCGTAATTAATATGGGTCAGCTTACTGGCATCGATCTGGTCAGGACAGTATCCCTTGTATGCTTCCCAGGCAGCATAATATCCTACCATTTTACCAGAGGGTGTCTCAGTGTTTACCGGAGGTAAATCTGGCTGCTGTGCAGTGGTTACAGTAACCGTATTACTTGGGGAAGACACATTTCTTTTATCTTTTGCCTTCACATAAAACTGGTAGGTCGTTGCCGGCGTTAAACCATTTACGGCATATGTAACAGAGGAAGTGGAACCCAGATATGTATTATTTTTATAAATCTGGTATTCCCTCACCCGGGTACTTCCTGCCGGAGCCTCCCAGGTCAGTGTAACTGAAGTGTCGGTAATATTACCCGCATTTAAATTTTGTGGTGGTGGGGAAGCGCTTCTGTCAGGCTTTGCTGCAAATGATTTTTCATTGCAGAAGCTGCTGATTAGAAAAAGTAAAAATACAGATATTGCCCACATGGTTGCCTTTCTCGTACTTCTTTTCATCGTGTTCTCCTTCACAATTTATTATAGAATAAAGTATAACATGATGGATTTTCCTTGAATAGCGCGCAAAAACTGGTATATTTACATAAAATTGGAAATTAGTTTGGACTGCCATTAAAAACTGATCTTGCAGAGAAATTTTTAATCGATTATAATCAGCCTTAAAAGGAGGTGAGAAACATTCATACAATTGATTCCTATGCATATGAATCCCGCTTAAAAGGGCTGAATCCTGGTTTAAAAGCGGCGGTGGCAATTGCAGCATTATTGATTTGTATCGGAACCGGAGATTATCTGGTCTCTGTCACGGTATTTTTGACCATGGGTGGGGTGACAGTTATTTGGGGAGGGTTGTCCATCTGGAAATATCTGGGACTTTTAAAGATACCCGCAGCCTTTCTGATTCTTGGAACAGCCGCCATTGTGGTGGGGATATCTCCCGCTCCCGCAGGACGTTTCTATGTATCGCTCCCTGGCTTTTATCTTTATCTGTCGGATAACGGAGCTATGCTGTCTGCACGTTTGATTATAAAGGCAATGGCCTGCGTAAGTGCCATGTATATGCTTGTTCTATCCACACCGGCAAGTGAGGTAATCAATTTACTGGGGAAGCTTCCTCTTCCCAGACTGATATTGGAACTAATGAATCTTATATACCGGTTTATCTTTGTAATGATGGATGTCCAGAGCCGCATGAAGCAGGCTGCGCAGTCCAGGCTGGGCTACCGCGACTTCTTTACCTCGTGCCGTTCTTTTGGGGGGATTGGAGCTAATCTCTTTCTGGTTTCGTTAAAAAAAGCGGGGACATATTACGATGCCATGACTGCCAGGTGTTATCAGGGAGAGCTTTTGTTTATGGAAGAGGAAAAGCCGGTAAAAAGAAAAGAAGCGGCAGCGGCAGCCGGTTATATCGCAGTTCTCCTGCTAATACTGCTGATATAAATGAGGAGGAATAAAGGATGGAGGAAATACTTTTACAGGCAGAGCATCTTTCGTACTCCTATGGAGACGGAAATAAAGCGCTTTATGATGTATCTCTGTCGGTGAGAAAAGGAGAAAAGATTGCGGTTCTCGGCTCTAATGGAGCGGGAAAATCCACCTGCTTTTTCAATCTTAACGGGGTTTTAATACCGGATTCTGGTACGATCTGGTATCAGGGGAAGAAGATAGAAAAAAAAGAATTAAGTGAGCTTCGACGGAAAGTTGGAGTCGTATTTCAGGATGCGGATAATCAGATCATTGCTTCCACAGTATCTGCGGAGGTATCCTTTGGTCCCATGAATTTAAAGCTTCCCAGAGAACAGGTGAAAACCAGGGTGGATATGGCTTTAGAGTCCATGAATCTAATGATGCTGAGAGACCGGCCGCCCCACTATTTAAGCGGAGGGGAGAAAAAGCGGGTCAGCATAGCAGATATTCTTGCCATGGAGCCGGAGGTAATCCTGTTTGATGAACCCACTGCGTCCTTAGATCCGGTAAATGTGGATATGTTAACGAAAGTTCTGGGAAAAATGTCGGATATGGGGAAAACGCTGCTGATTTCCACCCATGATGTGGATTTTGCCTATCAGTGGGCAGACCGCGCTGTGGTATTTGCAGGAGGAACCATTATTGCTGATGGTCCGGTAACGGATATCCTCGCCTGCGGTCCGGTTCTGAAACAGGGGAATTTGAGAAAACCGGTTTTAATGGAGGTTTATGACAGTCTGGTGAAAAGACGGATCATACTTAAAAACAGTCCTCATTTTAAGAATACACAAGAGTTAGACCACCTGCTTAAGGCGTGGTGTGAGGACTAAACAGCATTGTGTTATTGACAGAAACTGGTAATACAGTTACAATACAAGCGTATTATCAAAAAGGTGCCTGTGAAATTCTCCGCAGGATAATAGGGAAAAGGGTGAAAGTCCCTTACGGTCCCGCCGCTGTATATGCAGAGCAGGGCTCCATAAGTCACTGGGAAACCGGGAAGAGGGAGCTGCTGTGATTGATGCATGAGTCAGAAGACCTGCCTTTTTGTCGGGAGTATCCGGTTACGAGCGATGACCGGTGCCGGGAAGTCTTTTTGTTGTATAAAGATTTACCCATAGGGCACCTGTCTGATGAGTGGGAATCATCGGATATGAGGTGCTTATTTTATTGGAAGGAGAATGAAAATGAGTAAGAAAGAAAAAAGTATCATGAAACTTGCAGTTGCATTTGCGCTTACATTTGGAATGGTGTCCAGTGCCTATGCCATGCATATTATGGAGGGCTATCTGCCAGCGGGGTATTGTATTGCCTGGGGAGCGCTCAGTATTCCGTTTCTCACAGCCGGTTTCTTTTCCATTCAGAAGAAACTTCGGGATAACCGGAGATCCATTACCGTGCTTGCCATGTCGGGGGCCTTTGTATTTGTGCTTTCCTCATTAAAGATTCCTTCCGTTACCGGAAGCTGTTCTCACATGACAGGAACCGGTCTGGGAGCGATTCTGTTTGGACCATCGGCAGTCAGCATTCTGGGTATTATTGTATTGATATTCCAGGCAGTGCTGCTGGCACACGGCGGCCTTACCACACTGGGAGCCAATACTTTTTCCATGGCAATTGCAGGTCCTTTTGTGTCTTTTGGAATATACAGATTATGTAAAGCATTAAAAGTGAATAAGATGGCGGCTGTTTTTCTTGCTGCCACACTGGGAGATTTATTTACATATTGTGTTACCAGCTTTCAGCTTGCCCTTGCATATCCTTCTGAAATCGGAGGTGTGGGCGTTTCTGCTATAAAATTCCTGGGTGTATTTGCACCTACCCAGCTGCCACTTGCAGTGATTGAGGGAATTCTGACTACGGTCATCGTAATGACACTTGAAACCTATGCTTTGCCGGAGCTGAAAGCCATTGGTTTTGCAAAGGAGGTAAAATAATATGAGCAGAAGTAAGAAACAGACCATTGCAGTGCTGCTGGTATTTGTAGTACTGATCGCAGTCATTCCACTGTTTGCAGTAAAAGGAGCGGAGTTTGGAGGTTCTGATGATGCAGGAAGCCAGATGATTACGGAGATCCGCGGTACAGAATATGAACCCTGGTTTACTCCGGTCATGGAAACAGCGATAGGCGGAGAGATTCCCGGAGAGATCGAAAGCCTGCTGTTCTGCCTTCAGACAGGAATCGGAGTGGGAGTGATCGCGTTTTTCATGGGAAGACTGGTAGAACGGAAAAAATGGCAGGATAAACAGTCATAATAGGTTGAATGAAGAGGTAAATTGTACCCTGATAGTTAGACACAGAAAAAGAGGCTGTGCTTAACTATCAGGGTATTTAAAACTTGAAGTTCAGAACCAGACATTTGTCATAAACTGTTCTCATTAACAGCCATTGTTGCAAGAGATGAAAAATCCTTAATTCTGTATGTTTTTTTGTCCATATGCTGCAAAATATCGGCCTCACATAAAACCGCAAACACATGAAGCAGGTGACGGTAGCTGACACCGAGGTATTCCGCAACCTCCGTGTGTTTCCTATTATAGATATCTCCATCTGCAGATAATAGTATAAAATTAGCCAAACGGTTCACCAGAGGATAATTCTGGTTGGTCGCATAATTAGAGGTATTGCGCAATGCCTTTCGGCATAAAAACAGGCATAGGTAATTTAAAAATTTAGTATCATTTTTTAAAAGATGGCTGATTTCCCTTACAGGTAACAGGATACATACACATTTATCCAAAGCAATGACTCCATTAGTAAATTTCTGCGCACCCATAAATTCCATTTCCCCAAATAAAGTAGGAGATTTAAAAAAATCAATGATGGTAACTTTTCCGTTTTCATGAGTCAGGAAAAGTTTAGCATTTCCTTTTATTAGAAATACCAGATCAGATAAATCATCACCTTCTCTGCATATTAACTCATTTTTTCGAAATTCTTTCCATTTGGCATATGGAGTAATATCAAAGGAAAAGAGATTAGTGATATAGGAGGGAATCATTTCGTTCGCCTTTTTTATTTTCATAGACAAGTCTCTTTCAAACACAATTTTTATAATTTATCTTACTATAAAACTTCTCTAAATTCCAGGTTTATGTGAGAAAACTCATATTTTTCACAAAAAGCAAATGATATAATTACTGCGTATGAAAAGCAGTTTGTAAAAGCGGCAAGAAACTTGAAAACACAAATTTTTTTCCAGGGGGGGTCTCATGATAAAATTTGCACTACCATACAATGGCGATATGGATTTCATTGATCAATCGCTTTTAAAGTACGGGAATTATGTTGAAAGCTATTTTGGTAATTTAGGGATTGATGATTTTGGCGGGGGACGCGCCCAGACTCAAAATATTGTGAAACAGGAAAATGAATTAAAAGTAATCCTGGACAAGCTAAACGCTGTCGGCATTGATTTTAATTATGTCATCAACAATAATGGACTGATGAACGAGGAGTTTACGGAAAAATACCAGGAAAGGTATCTGAAATTCATCAACAAATTAGTTGATTTGGGAATACGAAAGGTCACATTGAGCAATCCATATCTAATCAAATATACAAAACAAAAACTGCCGGATTTAAAAATATCAGCTTCGGTTAACTTAAAAACTCGTTCATGGGAAGAACTTGAATATTTGATCCAATTAGGCATTGATGAAGCAACGCTGCATTATGATTTAATAAAGAATTTTGGAGAGCTGATCAGAATTCGTTCGAAAACTGATATATTGTTGAAGCTTATTCCAAATGACTTGTACATATCGAACTGTCCCTGGCAAAAAGGTCATACGCGCATGCAGGGTTCCCACAGCAAGCACAAGGAAACAAAAACGCCATACTTCAGCTATTACAGAAATAAATGTGTTAATATCCGGAATTTAAGACCAGAGGAGATATATAGTGGAAAATGGATTTCTCCAGCTGATATTCCTAAATACATGGAAATTGGCTATGAAAACTTCAAATTGCTGGATCGCCTGGCCACGACAGAGTGGATTATGAAATCCATTGAAATATATCTTGAGCAAAGCCGGACCTCCCATCTGGAGGAAATATTAGGTACTTATGGCTCCAAATCAAACATTCATGCCACTGTATCTGATGGCCCTTTGGAGCAGACTCTTTATCCAAGAGACCAGCTGGAGCTTATACCTGAAATATCTCATGTGGACAATAAAATCTGGTATTCTGCGGATCATACGGACAATTGCATGCATTGCGCTTTATGCCGCCATGCCGCTTTAGAGGGTCTGAATTATCCTGAGGATAAGAGAGAAAAGTATATCGAAAATAACAGGAGGTGGCAGAGCAGAATTACAAAACTATCTTATATCAATGATTTAAATATCGGCGAGATACAGCGTATAGAATACAAGTAGGGGGGGCAGATACGGATGGGCGAAATGTTATTACCATTATACTTGGATGAGAGCTTTATGGACTCTGAATCAGAGGGCAGAATTTTTTTGACCAGATTTGAGAAGGACTTTCAGAAGGATTGTTTTTTGTTTCATGAGGCGAGGAACTGTACAATCTCGCCGGAGGAAGCCAGGAGCATAAGCGGCAGGCATCAGTTATGTTATGCCTATGATATGTTTCATTTTGAAAACAGAGAATTCACCGTAGAGGGGTATCGGGAGATTTGCAATGATATTCAGACCATGATTGACACAGGATTTAAATATATTCTGGTATCAAACCCCTACATTATTGAACTGCTTTGCAACGAATACAGCAAAGATATTCGTGTGATTGTCTCATCGCAGCTGGAAATCAATCATGCACACAGTAAAATATTTTTTGATGTTTTAAACAACACCAGAAGTATTTCCTATGTTGTTGTATCTCAGAATCATCTTCACAAACAAGAATTTGAAGAAATGAAACAAACATTCGGAGATATTAAGCTTATGGTTGAGTTAGACCGCCTGATTTCAGATAATCAGATTGTGCATGAGCATTTCAATAACATGCTTTACGGATATTATAATGATGCTGTAAAATGCCATTTAAAAGAGTATATAGAGGAAAACCGTCGTTATTTCAGAAAGCAGGATTTGGTGGACCAGTTTGATGAAAACATCTCTTATAAGTTGGGAGAGATTGGCGTGGAGAAGGAAATCCCAGAAAAAAATCTGGAACATCTGCTTAATAATGAATTGGAAGATATCCAGGTAATTGATTATGATTTATGGCAGTAAAAGAGAAAGAAAACTCAGCCGTTGTGAATTGGAATTATTAAAATTAACTGTAATTATAAGGATGCGAGGGTATAGATCATGAAGCTTTTAATATTAGATTTTGACGGAACAATAGCAGATACAAAGAGCAGCATTGTTAATACAATCCAGGCCACGGGAAAAGAGCTGGGCTATGGAATTGCCAAGGAGAAGGACATACAGGAAAAAATAGGGCTGCCGCTCAAGGATACCTTTTCAGCCGTATTAAAAGTTCCAGACAGCGAGATAGAAAATGCCATTGATTTATACCGCAGAAAATACCAGGATATCTGCATGGAAAGTGTTACATTGTTTCCAAATGTAAAGAGCACGATAGAGTACCTGTCACAAAAGGGAATCGTTATTACAGTTGCCTCAAGTAAGGGCAAAGAGGCTCTTCATCTATTGCTGGATCATTTAAAGGTAAGTCCTTTCATTTCCCGCATCTACGGCGAACAGGATGTAAAAAATAAAAAGCCGGCTCCGGACATGGCAAAATTAATATTGGAGCAGGAAAAATGTGAACCGGAAGAGGCATTGGTGGTAGGGGATACGGTATTTGACCTTCAGATGGGAAAGGGCGCAGGCTGTCATACCTGTGGTGTAACCTATGGAAACAATTCTTATGAAGAACTGAAAGCGCAAAACCCCACCTTTATTATTAATAATTTCAGCGAATTGAAAAGCATCTTTTAAGCAGCAAAAGGAAAAGAGGTCTCAAATGGTTAAATTATATAATGAAATTTCCAGAACCTTTAACGAATATCTGCTGATCCCTAATTTATCCACCCCCCAGTGCAGACCTGATAAAATTGATCTGACGACTCCTATTACAAGATTTAGAGCAGGGGAGGCACACGTAAGGCTTAACATTCCGTTTGTGTCAGCGATTATGCAGGCTGTATCGGATAACAAACTTGCCATTTCATTGGCCCGGTGCGGAGGGCTGTCATTTATATATGGGGCTCAGACAATTGATTCTCAGGCTGATATGATACGGAAAGTCAAAAAATTCAAATCCGGATTTGTTGTATGCGATTCGTATCTTTCGCCGGAACACACTTTGAATGATATACTGAGGCTGAAGAAGGATACCGGGCATACTACCATAGCTGTTACCTCTAACGGAAATTGGGACGGTATTCTTACGGGAATTATTACAAGCAGAGATTACAGAATAAGCAGGGATTCCCTGGATAAAAAAGTCTGTCATATCATGACTCCTTTTGAAGCGCTTATTACAGGGAGGGATGGGATGTCCCTGAATGAAGCCAATGACTTGATTTGGGCTAATAAATTAAATTGTCTTCCTATCATCAATGAAAAACAACAGCTGGTCCATATGGTGTTCCGTAAGGATTACGAAGCTCATAAGGAGAATCCTTTAGAGCTTCTTGATGAGAAGAAGAGCCTTCTTGTAGGTGCTGGAATTAATACTTACGATTATCAGGACCGAGTTCCGGCACTGCTGGAAGCAGGCGCTGACATATTGTGCCTGGACTCCTCCGATGGTTATTCCACTTGGCAATATGACGCCATTACCTATATAAAGTCAAATTTTCCCAAGGCATATATTGGTGCCGGCAATGTGGTTGATGCCGAAGGATTCCGTTATCTGGCAGATGCAGGAGCAGATTTTGTAAAGGTCGGCATCGGCGGAGGGTCTATTTGCATTACACGTGAGCAGAAGGGGATCGGAAGAGGTCAGGCGACTTCCATACTGGAAGTTACTTCTGCCAGGGATAGATATAAGGAGGAGACTGGTATCTACATCCCTATTTGTTCTGACGGAGGGATTGTATACGACAATCACATAGCGATAGCCCTGGCCATGGGTGCAGATTTTGTTATGATGGGAAGATATTTTGCAAGGTTTGATGAAAGCCCGGGAAAGAAGCTGAAAAGAGGCAATGAATATGTAAAGGAATATTGGGGAGAAGGGTCAGACCGAGCAAAGAACTGGCAGCGATACAGCATGTCAGCTAAGAAAGATACTCATTTTGAAGAAGGTGTTGACAGTTATGTTCCTTATGCAGGCGCACTCAAGGATAATTTATCCGTCACTATCAGCAAAATAAAGTCCACAATGTCAAGCTGTGGGGCCGCTTCCATCGAGGAATTTCAAAAAAAAGCAAGGATCACCCTTGTTTCCCCCATAAGTATAAGGGAAGGCGGAGCCCATGATATCATACTGAAAGATAAGGATTACTAATGGTCTTAAAGAGTCGGTAATGCAGGGTTCGGTATGAAATACATCAGAAAAGCAGTCATCATGTCAATATAAAACCAAGGGGTTGTTACTCAACAAACATTAAGTTTGATGAGTACAGCTCCTTTTTTATATAATAGGAAAGTTCGACCTTGGTTGAACTCCTAAATAAAATAGCCCGCACAGATGCGGGTACAACAAATAGACGATGGCTAGAATACGTCAATATAAAAACCTTCTTCAAATTCATCGTCATCAAGATCATCATCCTCGATAAGGAAGTAATGCATATCCAGCAAATCAGAGTCAGTCATGTTTTTGACGAGTTTTGCAGTCATTCCTTCCGGGGGATTTTGAATATATTTTTGTCTGAGTTCCTCTATAAGTTTTGGATCCATTTATTTTAAGACCTCCTGTCTGTTAGTAAATTAAGTATGATACAGACAGGTGAAAAAATCAAGCGGAACGACATTTGGCTTTTGCCATTGTCCTTTCATAAAGTTTTTCCAAAGAAACTCTGTGGTGATCATAATAAAGTTCTACAAGCAGCATTTCATGCTTACATTTGGGGCAGTTCAAGGGATCATAACCAAAAGACAAAATAATGTTGCTGCGCCACTTTGTAAAACTCTGCAGAAGCTGGTGCTTGGACTTAGGGATGGCTTTGTACAAAGATTTATCTATTTCCCTGTGCCTTGAATAAAGTCCATAATAACGAGTCATTTTGAAGTTTTTCTCAGGGATATGCTGGATTAATAAGCGCATGAAATCAAGTGCAGGAAGTGTTTTCTTCACATAGGCATTATCTTCATGACGGTTATAATGGAAAGTGACATGTTCTCCATCATAGGAATCAATCCGCTTTAATGCGATGACAGGACGGCCAAGATATCGGCTGATATATTTGATTACAGTATCGGTATCGGAGAGATTGGGTTTGGCATAAACGTAGAAACCATTTTTATCTTTGCGATAAATGAGGGCCTTAGTTTTTTTGAAAGAAGGACCGAGGCGTGATTCCAACAGGTTCAAAAGAGCAGTCTGGAAGGATTTCCTTAAAAGGGTGTAGTTGAAGTGTTTCACAGTCCGCCAGGAGCCGTCATCAGAAAAGCCGCCTTCAGAGATAAGGCAATGGATGTGAGGAATCCATTCCAAAGGGCGTCCGAAGGTGTGAAGAACACAAATGAAGCCGGGGACAAAGTTTTTAGATTTGTTTATGTTATGAAACATTCGGAGAACAACACTGCGGACAGCCTGAAAAAGACAGTCCAGGAGAGAACGGTCGTCTAAAAAGAAATGTCGGAGTTCATCATCAATGGTAAAGACACAGTGTCTGTGTACGCAATGAATGAGTTTAAAGGACATAGAAGTAGAACGTGCCTGTGAATACTTTACGCCGCAAGAGGGGCAGAAGCGGCTCTTGCAGCGGAAGGGAACAAACTTCATATTTTCACAATGAGGACAGATATACATGGCGCCGCCAAAGGAAGGGTCGCCACAGTTAATCATCCGGTCAACGTTTTCAATAACGACTTGGCGAGGGTGAAGGGTATACAACATTTCTTCAAAATGGTCTGAAAATATTTTCTGTAGTATATTCATAAGTCCATTATGGAGCAAAGTGATAAAAAAAGAAACCCCTAATCCCCTCAAGATTGAGGGGCAGGGGAGCTGAAGTGTCGAAGACACTTATTTATATTTTGAAACGATTAGTTTTGCAACACGCCCTTTTCTAATGCTGTTTAAAATGGTATACTAACACTATCTTTTTGACGGAGGTGACTGTGATGAAAAAAATGGTTTCATGGAATGTGAATGGACTTCGGGCCTGTGTGGAGAAAGGCTTTCTGGATTATTTTCATGAGGTGGATGCAGATGTATTCTGTATTCAGGAAAGCAAGCTTCAGGAGGGACAGATTGACCTTTCTCTACCTGGCTATTATCAATATTGGAATTATGCAATAAAGAAGGGATATTCAGGAACTGCCCTGTTCACCAAAGAAGAGCCGTTATCGGTCACATATGGAATGGGGATAGAGGAACACGACCAGGAAGGCCGGATCATAACAGCTGAATTTCCGGAATATTACGTGGTGACCTGCTATACGCCCAATTCCCAGAATGAACTGGCGCGCCTTCCTTACCGTATGACCTGGGAGGATGCATTTCTGGCTTATTTAAAAGGGCTGGAGGAGAAGAAACCAGTTATATTCTGCGGAGACTTAAATGTGGCACACAAAGAAATCGATTTAAAAAATCCAAAAACCAACCGGAAAAATGCAGGCTTTACCGATGAGGAGAGAGAGAAGTTTACCGCACTGGTAGAAACTGGATTTGTGGATACCTACCGTTATTTTTATCCGGATCAGAAAGAGATTTACTCCTGGTGGTCGTACCGTTTTCGGGCGAGGGAGAAGAATGCAGGGTGGCGTATTGATTACTTCTGCGTATCTCAATCTCTGGTGGACAGGCTGGTAAGCGCAGACATTCACACCCAGGTAACAGGTTCTGATCACTGTCCGGTGGAGCTTGTAATTGAGTAGTCAGGGATCAGACAGAGTATTACAGGAGAACAGCAAAGAATGAATTTATTGACAATTGAGCATTTAACAAAATCATATACGGAACGGCTGCTGTTTGATGACACCAGCTTTAGCATTAATGAGGGAGAAAAGATCGGCCTGATCGGTATTAACGGTACAGGAAAGTCCACGCTTCTGCGCATTGTGGCAGGGCTTGAAGAGCCGGATGAGGGAACCGTGGCAAAGGGCAGAAACTTAGATGTCCGCTTTCTTTCCCAGAATCCCAGGTTTGAAGAGGGGGAGACCATTCTGGAAAGTATTATCCGGGAGAATGAAGGGCATGAACATGTCTGGGATTTAGAAACCCAGGCGAAGAACATGCTGACCAGACTGGGATTTACGGAATTTGATACCAGAGTGGACACGCTTTCAGGTGGTCAGAGGAAGCGGGTTGCGTTGGTAAGCGTTTTGCTTTCCACTGCAGATTTACTGGTTCTTGATGAGCCGACCAACCATCTGGACAGCAGTATGGCTGACTGGCTTGAAGATTATCTGCGCCGTTTTAAGGGTGCTCTTTTGATGGTAACCCATGACCGGTATTTTCTGGACAGCGTGATTAGCCGGATTGTGGAGCTTGATAAGGGAAAACTTTACAGTTATCAGGAAAACTATGGCGGTTATCTGATACTGAAGGCTGACCGTATGGATATGGAGCAGGCAACGGAGCGGAAGCGCCAGTCCATTCTAAGAATTGAACTGCAATGGATGCAAAGAGGTGCAAGAGCTCGTTCCACCAAACAAAAGGCCCATATCGAGCGGTATGAGGCTTTACGGGACCAGAAGGCACCGGAGCTTGATAAGAACGTGGAGCTGGATTCCATAGAGAGCCGTCTGGGACGCACTACCGTAGAACTGGAAGGGATTACAAAGGCTTTTGGCGATAAGGTCCTGATGAAAAATTTTAATTACATTTTTCTGAGAAATGACCGTATCGGAATCATCGGTCCCAATGGATCGGGTAAGTCCACTCTTATGAAAATAATCGTAGGCTGGCTAAATCCGGATGAAGGAACCGTAACGGTGGGGCAGACTGTAAAAATGGGCTATTTCGCTCAGGAGAGTGAGGATATGGACGGCAGTTTAAAGGTAATCGATTATATCCGAAGTGCCGCAGAATACGTGAAAACCAAAGACGGCAGTGTCAGCGCCTCCCAGATGTTAGAACGGTTCCTATTTCCGTCCAGCGTTCAGTATACAACTGTAGAAAAGCTCTCCGGCGGGGAGAAACGGCGGCTGTATCTGCTTAGGATCCTTATGGAAGCGCCCAATGTTCTGCTGCTTGACGAGCCTACCAATGATCTGGATATCCAGACGCTCACCATTCTGGAGGATTATTTAGACAGCTTTCCTGGTATTGTTATAACAGTGTCTCATGACCGGTACTTTTTAGACCGGGTTGTGCGGAGAATCTTCGCTTTTGAAGGACAAGGCAAGGTTTCTCAGTATGAGGGCGGATTTACGGATTATCAGGCAGCATTTACAGCCAGGTATCCGGATGGACTTCCAGGGGAAGAGGCAGTAACAGAGAAAAAAGCAGATACAGGAGAGAAAAAGGGACGGGAAAAGTCAAAAGGAGAGCGGAAACTTCGGTTTTCCTACAAGGAACAGCGGGAGTGGGAAACCATTGAAGATGATATAGCTGCTTTGGAAGCGTCAATTGAGACACTGGATGGTAAGATTGAAGAAGCGGCCAGTGATTATGGCAGGCTTAATCAGCTGATGGAAGAAAAGGCACAAAAAGAGGAACTTTTAGAGGAGAAGATGGAACGCTGGATGTATTTAAACGATCTGGCGGAGCAGATTGAGAACCAGTGACAGGTTGCTGCAAAGGAGAAAAGGGATGAAACAGTACAGGATCGCAGAGAAAGAAATAGGATATTATCCCATGGGAATGACAAAGACTGAGGGAGGAATTCATTTTTCCGTTGCTGCAAAAGGAAAGGAGTTAAGACTGCTCTTTTTTCATGAAGACGAAAACCAGCCTTTCTGTACATTTCTCTTTCCAGAGAAGAATAAGCGGGGGGAAGTTTTTTCTGCCACGATACTTGGGGATGACTTTACCGGGATTTACTATTGCTATGAGATAGACGGAAGACTGTTTTCCGATCCGTATGGGAGAGCTTTTACAGATAAGGAAAACTGGGGAGATTTAGAAGGAGCAGACCAAATCTCTAAAAGTCCGGCTGTATCAGATTTGTTCGACTGGGGAGATGACAGGCGCCCTTTGATTCCGTATGAGAATTCTGTGATTTACCGGATTCATACACGTGGATTTTCCATGCATTCTTCTTCAGGAACCAGGAACAAAGGGACTTTTCGTGGGATTGAGGAAAAAATTCCTTATCTGAAAGATCTGGGGATTACAACCGTTGAATTGATGCCGGTTTATGAGTTTTGTGAAGTGATTCTTCCTGAGGTTGTGCAGGGCAATCCTTATGGTGTGGATAAACCCACTGGAAAATTAAATTATTGGGGATATACTTCAGGATATTATTTTGCGCCTAAGGCTTCCTATGCTTCCGGGGATAAGAAAGATCCGGCCGGAGAACTGAAAAGTCTGGTAAGAGCGCTTCATAAAGAAGGAATAGAGATTATCACAGAGCTGTATTTTACAGGAAAGGAGTCTCCTTCCTTTGTTCTGGATGTAGTCCGTTTCTGGGCGGAGGAGTTTCATCTGGACGGGATTCATCTGGTGGGTTATCCCCCTCTCGATGTAATCGGACGTGATCCTTATCTGGCGGGGTTAAAACTTTGGGCAGATTCCTGGGGAGATATTCCTCTTAATCAGCCAAAGTATCTGGCAGAATATAATGACAGCTTTCAGACGGATATGAGACGAGTCCTCAAAGGGGACGAGGAGCAGATGATGAATCTGGTTTTCCGGACCAGAAACAACCCTTCTGACCGGGGGATGATTCATTATATGGCAAATACCAATGGGTTTACCATGATGGATCTGGTATCCTATGATACCAAGCATAATGAAGCCAATGGCGAATTCAATCAGGATGGAAATTCCTATAATTATTCCTGGAATTGCGGGTCTGAAGGACCTACAAGAAAGAAAAAAGTGGTGGGTCTTAGAAAAAGGCAGCTGCGTAACGCCTTCCTTTTGCTGCTTCTGAGCCAGGGAACGCCTTTGATTCTGGCAGGGGATGAGTTTGGAAACTCCCAGTCCGGCAATAACAATGCATATTGCCAGGATAATGAAACATCCTGGTTAAACTGGAACCTTCTAAAAACAAACAGGGATCTTTTTGAGTTTGTAAAATCTGTCATAGCATTCCGAAAGGCCCATCCGGTATTTCACAGAAGGGAAGAAGCAAAGAACAGGGATTATCTCGCCTGCGGGTTTCCTGATGTATCCTATCACGGAGTAAAGCCATGGTATCCGGAATATGAGAATTTCAGGCGCCAGCTTGGAATTCTTTATTGGGGAGATTATGCAAAAAAGGAGGATGGTACGTCAGACAATCATTTTTATGTCGCTTATAACATGCACTGGGAGCCTCATACCTTTGACCTTCCAAACCTTCCTAAAAAACAACAATGGCATGTGGTGTTCCATACCCATAAGCTGGAAGAAAACGGGAAGTATGAGGAAGGAAAGGAACCGGTTCTGGAAGAAAAGAGCATTCTCATTCCTCCCAGGACTATTGTGGTTTTAATGGGCAGAGCGGATTAATCCAGCCGGTATGTATACATGCTGCCGATATAATATGTATCAATATATTCCAGAATATCATTCTGACTGCTGCAGGTAATATGGGATACTTTTAAAAGTGCCTCATTTTCTATCTCCAGCAGTTTTTTTTGTTCCGCAGTAGGAAGCGTTGCTGAAAGAGAGAAGTCGACGGTATGCAAATCCATAAATCCCAGTTTTTTTAAATATTGGAAAAATGAATGTTCCAGGCTGGCTATGTCAATGGCAGGTATGGTATTGCACGGTACGTAATTATAGCTGATGCTGATAATCATCTCATTGCCTGTCCGTATTCTGGAGAAATAGTGGATTAAATCATCCGGACCGGCCTGAAGCTTCTGGGCGATCTCTGCCGGAATGTCGCTGCCCCGATAGATTCTGTATTCTAATAGCCTCGCACCCGATTGTAATCCTATGGATTCCATGTCCTCCGTAAAGCTGATTGGCTGGTGGTGAAATTGTTTTTGTACCAGTGAGCTGGTAACAAAGCTCCCCTTACCCGCAACTCTCCGAATATAGCCTTCGGCTGTGAGCGCAGAAATCGCTTTATTGACGGTCATTCTGCTGACATGAAAGCGATCACAAAGCTCCGTTTCCGTGGGTATCTGGTCTCCGGCATGGAGCGTCTGGTTTTTTATATCTTTTAATATACTGTCCTTTATTTGTATATACTTTGGTTTCTGATTCATAGACGCACTCCTTCAGGGCATATATGCCTCATATTATTATATACCGGAACAAGACGATTGTCTATACAAAATGGATATAAAATTTAGATAATATTACAGATAAAATAAGTTGCAATATTGTTTTTTTTGTGATAATATATGGGAAACAAAAGGAAATGAATATACTTAGTTTAAAAGTATATACATTACGGGGGAAAGAGATAGAAAGGAGGAATATGAAGCGGATTATACTTGTAACACATGGGGACTTTGCCAAGGGCATACTTACATCCGTGAAGCTGGTTATGGGAGAGACGGATTACATTGATTTTGTCTCGATCAGTGCAAAAGAAACAATTCCTGAGATAACCGGCATGATTGAGGCTAAGATGAGGTATGATTCTGAGGAGGCAATTACGATTATCATCAGTGATATTGCAGGAGGAAGTACGACCAGAGCGGCTATGGAGCTGCTCAGTCCAGGAGAAAACATTTATCTGGTCACAGGTCTGAATCTGGGGCTGCTGCTGGAAATTGCCATGATTCCCATGAGTGGAGAGAAGTCATCGGACAGACAGTTATTAAAAAGCGCAATCGAAAATTCCAGAAACACCATTGCTCTTGTCAATGATCTCCTGGATGAAAGCAGGTGTGAGACGGATGATCTTGAGGAACTGTAAAAGGACTTTACGCCGCCTGTTTTGCGGCACTGGAGGGAAGAATGATTAAATTATTACGGGTGGATGACCGTTTGATTCACGGTCAGGTTGCGGTAAGCTGGACTTCATTTTTGGGAGCAGATACCATATTGGTTGCCAATGATAAGGCAGTCACAGATAAACTCATGCAAATGGCTTTCCAGATGGCAAAGCCGCCCCAGGTTACATTATCCATTAAATCCCTGGAGGGAGCGGTGGCAGTAATCAATAATCCCAAACATAGCGGACGGACAATCTTCGTAGTAACCGCAAGTGTACAGGATGCTCTTTATTTAATAGAACGGTGTGATGCCGTTTCGGATGTTTGTCTGGGCGGAATCAGAAAAGCACCGGATAAGAAGATGGTGGAGAGGCAGGTGTACCTGGATAAGGAGGATGTGGAGGCGATTGAGAAGATACATGCTTTGGGAAAGGGGATTTATCTGCAAGCGGTGCCTACAGAAAAGAAACTGCAGTACGGTGAGATTTTAAAAGAGTTTCATAAATAAGAAGGAGGAGAATTATATGGTATTTAAAGCGTTGCTGCTGGGGATTCTTGCAGGATTTGCGATTTGGGATGGCCGGGTATTTGGACAGCATATGTTTGACCGGCCAATTGTAACCGGACCGATTGTAGGGCTGCTGCTTGGTGATGTACAAACGGGAATAGTAATGGGTGCAGCTGTTGAACTGGTAATGATGGGTATCGTGGGAATTGGTGCGGCGACACCACCGGATGTAGTATCAGGCGGAATCCTGGCGACTGCTTTTGCCATCATGTCGGGACTTGACATGGATGCAGCTGTCGCCTTATCACTGCCTATTGCCACCTTAGCTCAATCGGTAGGAATATTAGACAGGACCATTAATAACACGTTTCTTCACTGGGCCGATAGTGCGGCAGAGGAAGGGGATTACCGGGGAGTTGCAAAAGCGTTCTGGTCAGGGGCATGGTTGTTTTGGATAAGTTCATTTCTCGTGGTTTTCCTGGGAGTGCTTCTTGGTTCCAGTACCATTGCAGCGTTTGTGGATGCACTTCCGGCTTTCATATTGAGTGGTTTAAAAATTGCAAGCGGTATGCTTCCTGCTTTAGGAATTGCAATTCTCATGCAGCTCATATTTGATAAAACTAATGCAGCCTATCTTTTTGTTGGATTTATATTAACCGCATTACTGGGAATGAGTACAGTCGGAGTGGCGATTGTGGGCGCGGTTATTGCTTATACAGTCTACCAGGCTGCGACACAGAGAAAAAAAGAGCAGATGGCTTATGCTATGACACAATCAATGTCTGATGATTTAGGAGGTGAACTATAATGAGCCGTATGGATAAAGGGTATACCGAAAATAGCCTTATTACTAAATCTGATATGAGAAAGACATTCTGGCGCTCTTTTCCTTTACAGGGCTGCTTTAACTACGAACGCATGCAGAATGTGGGATTTTGTTATTCCATGATACCAGTACTGAAGCGCTTATATCCAGAGAAAGAAAAGGCAAGAGAAGCGTTAAAGCGGCATCTGTCCTTCTTTAATACGACACCACAGATGGTCAGTTTTATCACCGGTGCCTGCGTAGCCTTAGAGGAGCAGAATAAAAAATCAGAAGAGGGGTTTGATATTGAGTCAATCACAGCTTTAAAAGCCGCTTTGATGGGTCCCGTCGCTGGAATCGGTGATTCATTTTTCTGGGGAACATTCCGTATTATAGCAGCAGGAGTGGGCTGCGGCCTGGCCGCGAAGGGAAGCCTTCTCGGAGCCGTTCTGTTTTTGCTTATTTTTAATATTCCTCATTATCTGGTGAGATATTATGGATTAAAACTGGGTTATAAAAGCGGAATTAGTTTTATAGAAACGGCTCAGTCATCAGGTATGATTGAAATTCTTACAAACTGTGCCAAAATCATCGGTCTTTGCGTGGTTGGAGCCATGATCGCCTCTATGGTGGCATTTTCCACACCCCTTGTTCTTAACATTGGTGAGACGAAGGTTGAGTTACAGGGAGTGTTTGATCAGATCCTCCCAAAGGTTTTGCCCCTTGTACTGACATTTGGAATTTACGGATTATTAAAGAAAGGATATAAAACCGTGACAGTCATGTTTGGTATCATTGCAGCCGGCATAATCTGTGCGTTTTTAGGAATATTATAATGAATTTTAAGTCTAAAATGTATGATTATATCTGTGAGACTCCCGTAGTACTTATGGATATAATAAAACGAAGAAAAGAGATAACCAAAGAATTTGTAACATTTTATCAGGATAAGAAAATTGATCAGATATATGTGATCGGTTCAGGAACCAGCTACCACGCCGGGCTTTCAGCCAAAGCTTACCTTGAGGAAATTCTGAATATTAAGGTATTTAACAGTTATCCTACACAATTTGAACGGAATGAAAAGATTTTTAACAAAAATACTCTGGTGATTGGTATATCCCAGGGAGGGCAAAGCCTTTCCACGGTTGCAGGTCTGGATTCGGCTGCAAATAGGGGACTATATACTGCTGCATTGTCAGAAAATCCTTCGGCGCTTATATTTGAACATGCAGAAACTAAAACAAGGCTTTTTGTTGGAAATGAAAAATGCGGCGCAAAAACAAAGGGATATGCCGGAACTACGGTAACTCTTATGATGATGCTGACAGAGTGGGCAATTGCGAAGGGAATACTGACGGAAGAGGCCGCTCAAGGATATTTAGAACGGATGTACCGTGTAATTGCAAATATGGAGATGGTTACTGCAGAAGCCACCAGATGGTATGATCGGATCAAGGAGGAATTTCTACCGGCAAAAAGAATTATTGTGGTAGGGTACGACGGTATGTATGCTGATGTTCTGGAAGGTGCATTAAAGATTCTGGAAACAGTTCGTCAGGGAGTAACCGGTTATGATATAGAAGAATTTTTCCATGGTATTTATAATTCAATTACCGAATCCTCTCATATCTTCTATCTTGCATCCAAAGGTGATTACAAACCACGGGTGGAGAAACTGACGGATATTTTAAGCGAATGGACCCCTCATCACTATATGATTGCATCGCCTGAAGGTCTGCTTAAAACATCTTCGAAGGATTTGATCTGCCAGTTTACAGAAGATCCTCTTTTTTCTCCATGGGAATATATTATTCCGCTGCAAGTGGTTGCCTGTCTTGCGCCACAGGATCTTGGTATAAATCCAGATATACCAAAAGATCCTGAATTTCATAAAAAAATAGGAAGTAAAGAATTAGACGGTATCAGGGATCAGTATTCAGATCTAAACGGAGAAAAGAATGATTAAAGCAGTTATTTTTGATATGGACGGATTGATGTTTGATACGGAAAAACTGTATGATATTGCATGGGAGCATGCAGGAAAGCAGTTTGGCTATGTCATAAAGCCGGAAGATCTAAACCCGATGCGCGGCGCAAATCAGACGCTTGTTCAACAATTGTTTTATAAGAAGTTTGGTCCTGAATTTGATTTTATGAAAATACGAAAATCCAGAATCCAATACATGGAGGAATACATTGGAATTCATGGGTTGCCTCATAAGACGGGGCTTACAGAGCTTTTGCAGTATTTGAAGGAGAGAAGATATCAGATTGCAGTTGCAACCTCTACCCATGAGGAAACGGCTCACAGATATCTTTCTATGGAAGGGATTGCTGATTATTTTGGTGTCTGCATCTACGGGGATATGGCAGAAAAAAGCAAACCAGATCCGGAGATATACATAAAAGCGGTGAAACGGCTGGGGAGACAGCCAGAAGAATGTCTGGTTTTAGAGGATTCTCCCAATGGTGTGCAGGCTGGCTTTCAGGCTGGCTGTCCTGTAGTGATGATACCAGATGTCATACAGCCAGGTAATGCCGAAAAGCAGAGAACCGTTAAGATACTGCCCACTTTAAAGGAGGTTATCTGCTGCTTAGAAAGCAGTCTTAATAGCCTTGTCAGGGGAGTTTAGGATGATTGACCGGAAATTCCGGTCTTTCTCCATTTAATACCCTCCAGATGTCCATTGCTGCAAAAAGCTCCATACGGTCCAGTGATTCCCGGGTGTTGGCTGCGCAGTGGGGAGAAACAATAATATTTTCATATTGAAGCAGACTGCTGTCTGCGGGAAGGGGCTCCTTTTCAAACACATCAAGAGCAGCTCCTTTTATTTTTTTATCTTTGACAGCCTGAATTAAATCATCTTCCTGGATTAAACCACCTCTTGAGACATTGATTAGAATGGCAGATGGCTTCATCATATCCAGCTGTTCTTTTGCTATCATATACCTGTTTTTTTCAGAATAGGGAACATGAAGGGATATAAAATCAGCATTTTTATAAACTTCTTCTGGTGAAGACACCGGAGTAACACCCATTGGGGCATTGTCTGGGGTTAAATGATGATCATAGACAATGACCTTCATATCGAATCCCATGGCTGCTTTTCTTGATACCAGCTTTCCAATATTCCCAAAACCAATAAGTCCCAGGGTAAGACCGGACAGTTCTGTGTTAAATACATCCTTACGGATTGAAAAGTCGCTTTTTTTCACCGCCTCAGTCATAATCTCATGGTTTTTTGCACAGGCAAGCATGAAAAAAATGGTATGCTCTGCGACTGCATTGGAGTTGGCATCGCCGGAATTGGTCACCTGAATGCCCAGTTTCTCCGCATAAACGGTATCAATATAGTCTACACCTGCACTAAAGCTGGAAATCACTTTCAGGTTTTGACACCGGTCCAGCAGATTTTTATCGTATCGGAGCTTTCTGCTGGGACCTGTGAGTATGGCATGACATTGTTCCCAAACGGGGTCACCTAAAGATGCCGGAGCAGATAATAGAAGCTCGCAGCCTTTTTCCTTCAAATATTCCGTACCTGTATGTGAAATTGTTCTGGGGATCAGCACTTTAAACATATTGGATTCCTTTCTGAAAGCAGTTGTTATCTGTCTTATGATGATACTATCACAGACCACAAATGGTTTCAAGAGAATCTGTTAAAGGCCGGTTTCTATGGTTTCATTGCACCAGCAGATGGTGGCTTCACAGGATAAAATTCCTCGGCGGAGTATGGCGTTAAAAAAATGGGCGCGGTCTTTCGATATTTCTTCAATCCCTTTTTCCAGGTCATTCTGCATTGCCAGATATTTTTCCCGCTTATTCACATGAATCTGTTTATAGTCCTCTAACATTTTGATAATGTGATCTTTTGGCTGGTCGCTGGAGAATAATAATTTCAGCATAAATTCAGAACGCATAGGCTGTAACTGCGTTTCTTCCACCAGCCAGGTCTCTAATTCCATCCTGCCTTTTGGTGTGATCTGATACATTATTTTTTTCTCGTTGGTTTCATTTGCAACGATGTCCACCAGTTCTTTGTCCAGCATTTTTTTCAGCGTTGGGTATATATGTCCAAAGTTTTCGTTCCAGAATCCAGACAGCACAGTATCGCAATATTTTTTTATGTCATAGCCGGTACCTGGTGAAACATTTAAGATTCCTAATATTGCATATAGAGATTTATTTTTTAATGCCAATGTGGGTTCCTTCTTTCCTTCATTTTGCGTATTTTTCCAGTTTTTCTGCTGTGAGATCCCAGTTTGAACAGCGTCTCATTTCTTTAGATATTTTAAGGCAGTTTTCCTTTATATTCTCATCAAAGAGGAGCTGCTGTATCTGATCTTTCAGTTTTTTCACTGATATTTCCTTTATGTTATCTGACAGACCCAGATTCATGGATACAAGTCTTTTTGCTGTCATATGCTGATCATTGACCTGTGGAAATGCGAGCATGGGTACTCCAAAGTATAGTGACTCATTCACGCTGTTAAAGCCAGCGTGGGTGATGAAAGCGTCCGCCTTTTTTAATATTTCAAGTTGTGGAAGTACGTTTTTTACCAGAAAGTTTTGCGGTAGTTCACCTAATAGGGTAATTTCGCATTTTCTTCCTATAGACATGCAGACAAAATAGTCTGTATCACGGAATGCGCAAATGCACATTTTATAAAATTCCAGGAAATCTGTATTCAGACTGCCAAGTGATATATACAGCAGCTTTCTGTCCCCAATCATGGATAAGTCTGCTGACTCTGTATCCTGCGTCCGCTCCAGTGACGGTCCGGCGAATAGATATTGGGGTTCTTTTACTGAGTCATCACCGTTAAAGTCTCTTGTTGTATATACAATATTGTGATCGCCCCTGCTTATGAAAACTTCTTCCAGTGTCGGTTCGTCTATTTTATAACAGTCACAGATTCTGCTTAATATCTCATAACAATGATCTAACTGGGGATGTGTACCAGGTATGAGCATACGCTCTGGTACCGGTGCATGGCTCATGGAAAAAGAGGAGTGAGAACATATGACCGGTGTGTGCGTAAGGTGTTTTAAAAAGTAACCGCCTCCAAAAATCGAATCACTAAAGATTAGATCATATTTGCGTTCTTTTAAAATATCCAGGATCTGAGGCAGCATTACTTCAACATATGAAAGCATATATTCCATTATTGTGTAAAACGGATGCCGGTCCGTGGGACTGTAATTCTTTAAAAAAAGATTCAAACTGCTGCCAAAGTCAATCCAGTCTGCACCAGATTTTATCACCAGTTCTGAAAATTCAGCTGAACAGAAATAATCAACTTTATTTCCTCTTTCTGTTAGTTTCTTAACCAGTCCTAGTGTGGGATTAATATGTCCGTACAGGTTTGCATTTATAAATAGTATATTCATTCCGTTCCTCCTTATATCACTCTGATATAGTTGAATTTTATATCAGAGTGATATAGTTGTCAAGAATAATATTGGACGGGCATGAAAAAACAGCAGCAGGGCAACCGGTGGTTTATTTCAGTCGGTGCCTGCTACTGTTTAGATTATTTTGCATTTATAGTATAAGTATACTGTCCACGGAAGTCTGTTCCATAAAAGTCTGCAAAAGAAAGAAGAAAGACATCCGTATTTATTGATTCAAGAGATACCTGATTCTTTATGAGATACTGGTAAATACCGCTGTAATCAATGGGCCCCTGGATCAGAATACTTTGTAAGCGGCCATTGCGTAAAATTGCCTTCTTATAGCAGTTTGAATCCTCCTGTGACAGGACCTGATCTCCATCTTTTACGATTCCATCGCCAATTGAGAGAGTTGTAAGGCCGTAGAAGTTCATGGTATTCTTCATGCCGTAGGTATCTTCATAAGGTGTGGGTACTCCGCACATATTGCAGGCGGCTGTGTGACCCTGTTTCATGGCATTGGGCCATATGGCAGCGATTCCGTTTACATCTCCTGCCGCATAGATATTGCTGCAGTTTGTTTCCAGGTACTCATTCACTTTAATAAAGCGGTCCACCGCAATTTCACAGTCCTCCGTGCAGTCAGCTGCAGGGCGTACTCCGGCGGCGACAACAATCATATCGCATTCCAGAATCGTTCCGTCGTCCAGCATAACAGAAGTGATCAGGTCATTTTCCGGCATAGTGGTTAAAACTGCTTTCCGGCCCAGTATAAATTTGCAGCCGTGCTGTTCAAATAAGTTCTGATATGTCTTTCCTGCTTTTTCATCCAGCTGTTTGGGAAGAATCCGGTCAGCCAGCTCCAGAACTGTCACATCTTTCTTCTGTTCCAAAAATGCATAAGCAGCATCCATACCAACAAGACCAGAACCTAATACGAGAATTTTATCTGCAGTCTGGGCAAGCTTTCGGATCTGTTTTGCGTCACTTAAATCTCTGAGACCAAAGACATTTTTGGCTTCTCTTAAATTGGGGATGGGGGGGATCACGCTATGTGCGCCTGTGGCAATAAGTAGGCGGTCAAAGGAAAGCTCTGTACCATCATCAAGTAAAACGGTCTGCTTCTTTGAATCAATGTGAACCGCTTCCCTGCTTTTTAACCAGGTGATTCCAAATGTTTCAAAGAAATCTGCCGGGATAAAGGAAAGAGATGATTCAGCCCGTTCGTGGCTTAAGTATTTGTGAAGCATACACCTGGAATGGACCTGGTCGTCAACCGACACCATGATGATATCCGCTTTGGCATCCAGCTTCCGGATGGTTTTTGCAGCCGAGATTCCTGCAGCTCCTGCGCCGATAATTACATGAGTCATCATTCCACCTCCTTTACGTAAATCGCCTTGGTCGGACATGCTTTTACGCAGCTTGGCTCGCTGTCGTGTTCCAGGCAGAAGTCGCATTTGATCACTTTGGTTTTAGTGGTTGTATCCGCTTTTAACACGCCGTATGGGCAGTTCATCACACACATAAAGCAGGAACCGCACTTTTCTTCGTCGTAATATACGTGACCGGATTCCTCGTCCTTTACCAAAGCTCCGCTCATACAGGACATCACACATTCCGGCTGGTCGCAGTGGCGGCAGAAGATGGGAGCATACTGGCCGTTCCCTTTCATGACGATGTGATTTCTGGATTCATTTTCCGGATTGGTTAAATCCAGATCATAAATGCTTCCGTTATCTTTTCTATGAGCCTGCATACAGGCGAGTACACAGTTCTTGCACCCGTCGCATCTGGCTTCATCAATGACTATACGTTTCATATGCCCTCCTCCTATATATTAAGACCGGTCCGCTTCTCCATAATAATTTTTTCCAGTATATCAGCACTTTCCACAGCGTCATTATTGATAATCACCTGACCGCCGGTTAATGATTTCATACCGTCAGTGAGAACTTTAACTGCAACCTTGCTTCCTGTCACAAAGGGAGGAAGTCCTAAATGAAGCGGAAGACCAAGAGCGAGACCGAAGCAGCCATCTGCCAGAGCCTGTTCCTCCAGCCACTGTGCTGCGGAAAGAACAAGAGGAAGTTTGGGAAGATCAACGCCCAGTTCCTGTGCAATTTCTGTAGCAACAATTTCAAGACGACCGATGGCAAGGCAGGGACCAAAATTAAGAACCGGCAGAATACCCAGCTTTTTGCAGACTTCTCTTAATTTGGGACCTGCAAATTCTGCAGCTTCCGGTGTCATCAGGCCGCAGTTTTCAATGCCGCCTGAAGAACAGCCAGCAGTCAGAACAATGATATCTTTGGCAATCAATTCTTTTGTCAGTTCAACAGTAAGAACATCATGGCCTCCTGCTGTTAAGTTGGAACAGCCAACCACTCCTGCGATCCCCTTGATATCTCCCGATACGATTAAGTCAATCAGAGGCTTCCAGCTTCCGCCGAGGAAGTCCTTTAAGGAACCTTCGCTGACTCCGGTCAGAGTGTTGTCATACCCGTGCTCAGGCAGAAGATTTAAAGGAACTGTACCGCGTCGTTCCTGATAGGATTTTACTACCTTGTCTATGATTTTTTCACTCTGCTCCCTGCGGTGGTCAAAATCAAATTTCATAAGCTCTGCATTTGATTTTTTCGCCACATCATCAAGACAGATCTGTTTGATCTTTAGTTCGTCACAGATGGGCTCAATACCTGGTAGAGTACAGTTAAACTCGGAGAGAACCGCATCAATTGCGCCGGTTGCAAGGATAGCCTCACTGGTGTAGTTGTTTCCGGCATGGCCGTCAAATACCTCCTGGTAATGAGCGCCCCTTAACTGCAGATCCTGCCCTACACACGTACAGCCAACCAGCTTAAAGCCTTTGGCTCCTGCTGCTTTTGCTTTGGCAATTGCTTCCGGAGTCGTGAGCTGTTCCTGCAGATCCACAAAGATGGTGTGCTGGTGTCCGGTAATCATAATGTTAATATAGTCAGGGTTAATGACACGAAGTCCTACGGGAGCCATACGAAGCTCTGGCTGTCCTAAAAGTACGTCATTTAAAAGGTTTGTAAGAGTCAGTCCGTAAATGCCCGTAGAGACTCCAAGTCTTAAGCAGTCAACCAGCATATCCAGGGGATCTGAGTTTAAGTTGGTGGAACATTTAACCACACCCTTAAATACTTCTGACTTCGCACCTCCCGGCATAATTCCCAGCTCTTTCCAGCGGGCAACTCTAGGCGCGTATGCAACTTTTTCCGTCAGTTCCATTTCCACATATTCCGGTTTATACAGATCAGCAATTACGGCATCAGCCACTTTCTCAGCTTTTTTGTAGACATCAGATTCCACAATTCCGAAAATGTCTGCAAGATGGTCCAGGGATTTTAATCCTTTTAATTCCCCTTTCACTTTTGCTGTATTTTTTAAGTTTAATGCTGTATTTTCAACAATGTGTATGTAACAGCCGCTTCCTGAGGCCACCGCCCTTAAGAAATTCCTCGTAACAATGGTGTCTGCATCCGCTCCGCAGATTCCGCGGGGCGCATCCGGTGTAATCCGGCATGGACCGTTAGCACAGAGTCTGCAGCAGACTCCCTGAAGACCAAACCCGCATTTGGTGCTTTGTTTTTCAACCCGGTGGTGAGACGTTTCCATCGGTAAGGCAGAGATAAATGTTTCTAAAGGTTTGTCGGCGCTTTGACAGGTATTGCACCCGTAACATTGATTCATTGTTTTTTCCTCCTTTTGATTCTATACCATTTTGGTAAAGATTAAAATAAAAAATTATCCGTGAAGCAGCTTTGCCAAAGAACACTCTTTCAGCTCTTTATTGAGATTCATCTGAATTCTTAAGAACTCTCTGTGAGCCAGACAAGGCTGCTTGGGCTGGTTCACTAAACAGTCATAGCCGGACTGCATGCATTCAATCAGCAGCATGTTGGAATCTATGACAGTCAGAATATCATATAAAGTTGTGCGTTCCAGATCACAGTTTAAGGCATAGCCTCCCGCGCTTCCACGATAGCTTTTAATTAATCCCGCTTTCTCCAGCTTTCGTGCCATCTTATAAGTAATGGCTGAAGTGAGTGATTCTTTCTCACAGATCGTAGGAACGTTCATGATATTGCCCGATGATAAGGCTCTTATGATCCTAATTGCATAATCGCATTCTCTGGTAATGAGCATATCGCACCTCCACGTTATAAGATTAACATACTGTACTTAAATGGTCAAGTTTTATCAATAAGAATTTACAGCCCCCATACTTCTGCGGCTGGTTCAAAGCAGGTCTATGGGGGCTTCGGTATGGAACTGTTATTGGCAGTTAGTCTGCCGGATAAATGAGGTGTTCATCATCGATTCCGTAGAGAATAGTATCTAAGAACTTTCTTGCAAGATATTTTGCCATGCCTGGATTCATATCCAGATAGTTTCCACAGTCTCTGGCTGCAGCGCCTGGGATCTCCCCCTCAAAATCACGCATGAATTCATACATCTCCGTGATCAGCGGGACGATATCTCTGGACTTGTAATCACCTGCCAGAAGAAGGTAAAAGCCGGTGCGGCAGCCCATGGGACCAAAGTATAAAACTTTGGAAGCAAATGATTCGTGATTTCTAAGAAATGTTGCACCTAAATGCTCGATGGTGTGTATCTCTGCCGTATTCATGACTGGTTCAAAATTCGGTCTGGTCATGCGAATATCAAATGTGGTAATTGTGGTATCGCTGACTTTGTCTTTGCGGGAGACATAGATACCTGGAAGCAGCTTTAAATGATTGATAGTAAAGCTTGTTATTTTTTCCATATAAATCAGATCCTTTCTGAAAGCTGTTAAGCTGGTAGAGCAATTGGCTGGCTGTATTCATCCAAATTATAATAAAAAAAACCAATACATGCAATAGTCACTGTCATAAGAAACTGCAGCAGGGAAATTCATTCATGAAAATCACTTCCTGTTTCATACCATAGTAGGAGAAACGGGAAGGAGCGTCATAATGGAAGAATGGTTTCGATTATCAGAGGATGAAGTCCTAAAACAGCTTCATGCTGACAGGAGTGGACTAAATTCCGAAGAAGTTTTAAGGCGCAGGCAGATGCATGGACCCAATCTGCTAAAAAAAGCAAAAAGGAAGAGTGCCTTTGAAGTATTTTTAGATCAGTTTAAAGATTTATTGGTCATAATCCTGATTATAGCCGCAGTAATTTCCATGATATCAGGTGACGTCGAAAGTACCGGTGTAATCTTTGCAGTTTTACTGCTGAATGCAATTCTTGGAACAGTACAGCACCAGAAGGCCGAAAAATCCTTAGACAGTCTGATGTCCTTATCTGCGCCAGTGGCATGGGTGAGACGGGACGGGAGAAATAAGGAAGTTCTGTCAGAGGAAATTGTACCGGGAGATCTCCTTTTGCTGGAGGCAGGAGATATGGTGGCTGCAGATGGCCGCATACTGGAAAATTATTCTCTGCTGGTTAACGAAAGCTCTTTAACCGGAGAATCTGTAAATGTAGAAAAGCATACCGGAAGGCTGCGTATGGAAAAAGTTCCTCTGGCCGAACAGTCCAATATGGTCTTTTCCGGTTCCCAGGTAGCGGCAGGCAGGGCCATAGCCGTAGTCACCGGAACGGGAATGAACACGGAAATAGGAAGAATTGCCTCATTAATGAATGACACCGGAGAGAAAAAGACACCTCTCCAGGTGAGTCTGGACCAGTTTGGCAGCAGACTGGCAGCAGCTATTCTGGCAATCTGTGCAATTGTTTTTGGATTAAGCATTTACAGAAAAATGCCTGTTTTAGATTCTCTTATGTTTGCGGTGGCGCTGGCTGTTGCTGCCATACCTGAGGCGCTCAGCTCCATAGTCACCATTGTACAGGCGATGGGAACCCAGAAAATGGCAGGAGAAAACGCCATCATTAAGGATTTAAAAGCGGTGGAAAGTCTGGGATGTGTATCCGTTATCTGCTCCGATAAGACAGGAACGCTGACGCAGAACCGCATGACGGTGCAGCAGGTTTTTGTAAACAGCAGGCTTTATCTTCCTGAGATGCTCAAGCCTGAGATTCCCGTACATAAATATTTACTATACGATGCTGTCCTGAATAATGATTCCAGCCACGTTGAGGGGCAGCTAAACGGGGAACCAACAGAAACCGCGCTGATCTTAATGGCGGAGCGGGCAGGGTTAGATGATGAAGCGGTCAGATCCTGCCATCCGCGATTAGGAGAAGTTCCTTTTGATTCAAAAAGAAAACTGATGAGCACCCTCCACTATCTGGAAGGCAAGAATGTTTTATTAACAAAAGGTGCGGTAGATATCCTTCTGCCCAGGATAACTCATATATGGTCGTCGGATGGAGTCCGTCCTCTAAGAGACGGTGACAAGCAGATGCTTATGGAGCAGAACATGATGTTTTCCGCCCAGGGACTTCGTGTTCTTACATTTGTCTGCAGGGAAATGGATAAACAGGAAAAGCTATCTGAAAATTCAGAAAACGGGTTTACTTTTCTCGGTATGGTATCCATGATGGATCCTCCCCGTCCGGAATCAAAAAATGCAGTCTCAAATGCCAGAAGAGCGGGAATCTATCCTGTTATGATAACAGGAGATCATAAAATTACGGCAGCAGCCATAGCGGAGCGGATTGGTATACTGGAGGAAGATGATCTTGCAGTCAGCGGTCCGGAGCTTGATGATATGACGGAGGATGAGCTGGGCCACCGTCTGGAATCCATCAGTGTGTATGCCAGGGTTTCTCCTGAGCATAAGATCAGAATTGTCCGGGCCTGGCAGAAGAAAGGCCATATAGTGGCAATGACAGGAGACGGCGTCAACGATGCTCCCGCATTAAAACAGGCGGATATCGGAGTTGCCATGGGACAGATGGGAACAGAGGTTTCCAAGGAGGCCTCTTCCATGATTCTGACGGACGATAATTTTGCTACAATTATTAAGGCAGTTTCCAATGGACGGAATGTTTACAGGAATATCCGCAATGCCATAAAGTTTCTTCTTTCAGGAAATATGGCGGGTATTCTATGTGTTCTTTATACCTCCCTTGCTGCACTTCCCATACCGTTTGCACCGGTACACCTATTATTTATCAACCTGCTGACAGATTCCCTTCCAGCCATTGCAATCGGGATGGAACAGGCGGAAGCGGATCTCCTGTCCCAAAAGCCCAGAAATCCGAAAGAGGGGATATTAACAAAGCGGTTTATCCTTGTGATTCTTTTTCAGGGGGCACTGATTGCGGTTTGTACCATGGCAGCCTACAGTACCGGACTGCTGACCGGCAGCGAGACTGCAGCCAGTACCATGGCATTTTCCACGTTGACACTGGCCAGACTGTTTCATGGCTTTAACTGCCGCAGCAGCCATTCCATATTAAAAATTGGTCTTTGCAGCAATTTATGGAGCATCATGGCATTTGAGGCCGGAGCAGTTCTTTTGGGAGCGGTTCTTTTTATTCCGGCGCTTCATAATCTTTTTTATGTTGCAGACTTAACAGGAAGACAGTTTGTCACCATCTTTATATTTGCGATTCTTCCGACCCTTGTTATTCAGGCCATGAAAACAATCCGGGAGAGTCTGCACTAAGGTTTTTTGTATAACTTGACATATTTTCGCCTGTATGGTAGTATAAAATTGTATTAATTATAATAAGCCTAAGAGATGACAGAGCCAGGTGATGAGTGCGGGGAACCGTTCATTATCGAGGCTCTTTCTTTATTGTTTGGTAAATAATTAACAAAATGAAAAAAGACGGAAGGGGAAGGTATCATGGGAAAATATGTAATCGCTATGGATCAGGGAACCACCAGTTCCCGGTGCATACTGTTTGATGAGAAAGGGGGCATCTGCAGCGAGGCACAAAAAGAATTCAGGCAGATTTTTCCAAAACCAGGCTGGGTGGAGCACGACCCAATGGAGATATGGTCATCACAGTTTTCTGTAACCATGGAGGCCATGGGAAAAATTGGGGCACATTACAGTGACATTGCAGCAATCGGAATTACAAACCAGAGAGAAACCACAGTTGTGTGGGATAAGGAGACGGGGGAACCTGTTTACAATGCCATCGTATGGCAGTGCAGAAGAACTGCTGACCGCATTGAGCGCCTGAAAGAAGATGGTCTGGAAGGACTTATCAGAGAGCGGACCGGTCTCATTCCGGACGCTTACTTTTCCGGAAGCAAGATTGAATGGATTCTAGATAATGTAGAAGGAGCCAGAGAAAGGGCGGAGCGCGGAGAACTGCTTTTCGGAACCGTGGACAGCTGGCTGATCTGGAATCTGACCAAAGGCTGCATCCATGTGACGGACTATACCAATGCATCAAGAACCATGCTGTTTGACATTCACAGAAAATGCTGGGATGAGGATATTCTGAACTATTTTCATATTCCAAAAACCATGCTTCCGGATGTGAAACCTTCAAGCTGTGTTTACGGCTATACTTCCTCAGATGTGATGGGCGGGAAAATTCCCATTGCAGGAGCAGCAGGAGACCAGCAGGCAGCCTTATTCGGACAGTGCTGCTTTGAACCAGGTGAGGTTAAGAATACATACGGAACCGGCTGCTTTCTTCTGATGAATACAGGGGAAAAAGCGGTAAAATCCGAACATGGACTGCTGACTACCATTGCAGCCAGTGATCAGGACCGGATTCAGTATGCTCTGGAAGGCAGTGTTTTTGTGGCTGGTGCTGCAATTCAATGGCTGCGGGATGCCATGCGCATGGTGCGTACAGCTGCCCAGACAGAAGAGTATGCCCAGGAAGTGGAGGATACCGGCGGTGTCTATGTGGTACCGGCATTTGCGGGTCTTGGCGCCCCTTACTGGGACCAGTATGCAAGAGGGACCATTGTGGGTGTGACCAGAGGAACCAGCAAGGAGCAGTTTATACGGGCTACGCTGGAATCCATGGCTTATCAGGTTCATGACCTGATTGAAGCTATGGAGCAGGATTCTCAGATTCATTTAAAAGAGCTGCGTGTAGACGGCGGAGCCTGTGCCAATAATTTTCTCCTACAGTTTCAGGCAGATGTTTTGGATACCCGGATTGTCAGACCGAAATGCATTGAAACAACTGCACTGGGCGCCGCGTATCTGGCTGGTCTGGCTGTGGGGTATTGGAAAGACAGGGAAGAGATTAAGAAAAACTGGGAGTCGTCTAAAACCTTTGACAGACAGATGGAAGAGGAATGCCGTAAAAAGCGGATTAAGGGCTGGAAACGGGCAGTAAGATGTGCCCTTTACTGGTCTCAGGATGAGGACCAGTAGATCTACAATTAACTTGACAATCAGATTTAAATTGTGTTAGCATTATGACAATTGAATAAATAACCTTTGAGACGAAAGAGTAAGGATTATATTACGGAGCTATCCGTTTATTTTCCTTACTCTTTTTTTCTATAATCCTGGTAAAGCAGGAATTATCACAGATTTGGAGGAATGAATTATGAAGGAATTAAATTACGATGCGGCGATCATCGGAGGCGGAGTGACCGGCTGTGCCATAGCAAGAGAGTTGTCCCGCTATCAGTTGAAAATCTGTGTCATTGAACGGGAGGAAGATGTCTGTTCCGGTACTTCAAAATCCAACAGTGCCATTGTTCATGCAGGCTATGACGCAGAGCCCGGCTCATTAAAGGCAAAATTTAATACAGAAGGAAACCGCCTGATGGGAGAACTTTCAGAAAAGCTGGATTTTTCCTTTGTCCGAAATGGTTCCCTGGTACTTTGCTTTTCAGAAGATGACAGACCTGCCCTTAATGCACTGTACGAAAAAGGCATAGAAAACGGAGTTCCCCAGCTGACTATACTGACCGGAGACGAAGTCCGGGCCATGGAGCCAAGTGTATCTGAAACAGTAACAAGTGCTTTATATGCGCCCACAGGAGGAATCGTATGTCCGTTCGGGTTAACCATCGCTTTGGCAGAGAATGCCTGTGACAATGGAACTGACTTCCTGTTTGAGACAGAGATTGAACAGATTAAAAAAACCGATTCCGGTTACGATTTAATATCCCGGGATAAAATCATTCATGCCTCCTATGTGGTCAATGCGGCAGGTGTCTACTCTGACGTGATCCACAATATGGTCAGTGAAAACAAACTTCATATTATTCCGAGAAAAGGTGATTACTGCCTCCTTGACAAGGAAGCAGGAAATCTTGTGTCACATACCATCTTTCAGCTGCCCGGAAAAATGGGAAAAGGAATCCTGGTAACACCTACGGTTCATGGAAATCTTTTAACCGGTCCGACAGCAGTTAACGTACCGGATCGGGAGGAGACTGCCACAACTGCAAAGGAACTGGCTGATATCATTGAAAAGGCTGCCTGGGGCGTGAACAACGTTCCGTTCCGTCAGGTGATTACCTCATTTTCCGGTCTTCGTGCCCATGAGGAGGGAGATGATTTTGTAGTCGGAGAGGCAGAGGATGCCGATGGTTTCTTTGATGCAGCAGGCATGGAATCTCCTGGTCTTTCCAGCGCTCCTGCAGTGGGTGTTTATCTGGCAGAGCTGATAGCCCAAAAAGCCAATGTGCAAAAGAAGGAAGATTTTTTAGAAACCAGAAAAGGGATTATTAATCCACAGAAGCTTACTCTGGAAGAACGGGCAGAACTTATTAAAAACGATCCCAGATACGGAACGATCATCTGCCGCTGTGAAGGAGTCAGCGAGGGAGAGATTGCAGATGCAATTAACAGAACCCTGGGTGCAGTCTCCGTAGATGGAATCAAACGCCGTGTACGTGCAGGAATGGGCCGCTGTCAGTCAGGATTCTGTATTCCCAAGACTATGGAAATTCTGGCCAGGGAAACAGGAAAACGGATGGAAGATATCTGTAAAAACAGATCCGGATCCAATTTGCTGACAGGCAAAAGACAAGGAGGAGAGTGACATGACAGAGCATGAAATCGTTATTATCGGCGGAGGTCCGGCAGGTCTGGCTGCAGCAGCTGCTGCCAGAGAAGCGGGCACTCAGGATATATTGATACTGGAACGGGAAGGCCACCTGGGCGGTATTTTAAATCAGTGTATTCATAACGGCTTCGGTCTTCATACATTTAAGGAAGAACTGACAGGACCGGAATATGCCTCCCGCTATATTGATATGATTGAAAAGGAGCATATTCCATATAAGCTTAATACCATGGTTCTTTCGATTAGCAGTGACAGGGTTCTGACTGTTATAAGCCGGGAAGAAGGTTTGATTCAGATAAAGGCAGGAGCCGTAATTCTGGCAATGGGCTGCAGGGAACGTCCGAGAGGAGCCCTTAATATACCTGGCTACCGTCCGGCGGGAATCTATTCCGCAGGTACTGCCCAGCGTCTTATGAACCTGGAAGGCTATGAAGTGGGAAAAGAAGTGGTGATTCTGGGTTCCGGAGACATCGGCCTTATTATGGCAAGGCGTATGACCCTGGAGGGTGCCAAAGTGAAAGTGGTTGCAGAACTTATGCCTTATTCCGGAGGTTTAAAGAGAAACATAGTACAGTGTCTGGATGATTTCGGAATCCCGTTAAAATTAAGCCATACGGTGGTTGAGATACACGGAAAGGAACGTGTTACCGGAGTCACACTGGCTAAAGTGGATGAAAAGCGCAGACCGGTTCCGGGAACGGAGGAGTATTATTCCTGTGATACTCTTCTTCTGTCAGTCGGACTGATTCCGGAAAATGAGCTTTCCAAAAGCGCAGGGGTCGATCTGGACCAGATAACCGGGGGGCCCGTGGTAAATGACCGTTTAGAAACAAGCGCAGAAGGAATATTTGCCTGCGGAAATGTACTTCATGTTCATGATCTGGTGGATTATGTATCCGAAGAAGCGGCGCTGGCAGGAAAAAGTGCGGCAGCCTATGCAGCTTCCCAAAAAGAGGAGTCTCCCGCTTCATTCATCCGGATCCGGGCTGTAGATGGTGTCCGCTATACAGTACCCCAGTTTGTAAACCGGGATTCTGACGCAGACCAGTGGAAGATCCGTTTCCGTGTTTCAGATGTATACCGGGACCGGTATATCAGCGTCTATTATGATGGAGAACGGGTATATCACAAGAAGAAAAAGGTTCTTGCACCTGGAGAGATGGAGCAGGTAGGAATTAAAAAAGAAAGTCTGGAAAAATATCCGGATTTGGCAGAAATCGTAATCTGCACAGAGGAGGATTAATATGGAAGAGCGTGAACTGATCTGTATCTGCTGTCCCCTGGGCTGTCCTTTAACGGTACGTATGGAGAATGGTACGGTAACTGTAACCGGCAATTCATGTGCCAGAGGTGCTGAGTATGGGGAGAAAGAAGTATTAAGCCCAACCAGGGTTGTAACATCCACAGTAAAGGTAATTGACGGAGAATTTGCCATGGTTCCTGTAAAGACAAAAACGGATATTCCAAAAGGCAAAATCTTTGATTGTATGAAAGAGATTCAAAGAGCCTCTGTTCATGCCCCGGTTGCCATCGGAGATGTAATTATTGAAAACTGCGCAGGCACCGGAGTTGATATCGTTGCCACAAGAAATGTAAAAAGCTCCTGATGAATCAGGCAAAACCCGCAGCAAACGCTGCGGGTTTGTTTTAATCCGCCTGTTCCGGCACAAGCCGGAAAAAGACCTTATTTTAAAATTAAATGAAGATTGGCGAAAAAATTTCTTGACGGTCGTGGGAAGGATTGATAAAGTAGAACAAGATCCATAGACTTTTGGGCGCGGAGGGACTAGAATGAAAGCAATTGAACTGCTGGAGACATCTCCGGTGATTGCGGCGGTAAAGGATGAAGGTGGGTTAAAGCGGTGTTTTGATTCAGAATGCCAGGTTGTGTTTGTCCTTTACGGAAGTATACTAAACATCGGAAACATAGTACGGCAGATAAAAGAGCATGGAAAGTATGCTATGGTACATGCAGATCTAACCCATGGTCTCAATTCAAAAGAAATTGTAGTAGATTTCATCCGGGAAAATACTTGTGCGGATGGTATCATCAGTACGAAGCCGTTACTTGTAAAGCGCGCGGTGGAATTGGGATTATTCGGGATTCAGAGAACCTTTATCATTGATTCTCTTGCCATGAGTACCACAAAGAAGCAGATTGACACCTACCATCCGGATATGGTTGAGATTATGCCCGGAGTTATGCCCAAAGCACTGGAAGAGATCCGCAGATATACCAATATTCCCATCATCGCCGGAGGGCTGATATCGGACAAGAAGGATATTATGGCTGCTTTTCATGCCGGAGCGGATGCGATTTCTACCACCAGGGAAGAGTTATGGTTCATGTAAAAGGAGGATTTTATGAAATTAGTTACTTACGAGGTTGACCGTAGAAGAGATATCGGGGTCGTGAGCAGGGATGAGATGTGGGTGTTCCCTCTTAAGGCTTTTGGTATGGAATACACAGAGATGCTGGAAGTTGTAAAGGGACTGAGCCGGTCAGAACGGGACCTGCTTGAACATGCATCCGGACTGGATCCCGACAGCAGCAACATCGTAGGAGCGGCTATGATGAAGGAAGTTATCCTCCTGGCCCCGATTCTGACACCAGATCAGGATATTATCTGTCTGGGTCTTAATTACATGGAACATGCCGAGGAGTCAGCGCGTTATAAAAAAGAGGCGTTTGACGGAGAGAGAAACTACGCAGTCTATTTTTCAAAGAGAGTGAATGAAGCAGTTGCTCCTTATGGTGAGATCGTAAGCCACAGTGACATTGTGGACAGCCTGGATTATGAAGCTGAGTTAGCTGTTATAATCGGAAAAGATGCAAAAGATGTGCCTGCAGAGGATGCAGAGGATTATATATTTGGTTATACCATTATTAACGATGTGAGCGCACGCAATATTCAGACAGCCCATAAGCAGTGGTATTTCGGGAAGAGCCTGGATGGATTTACTCCCATGGGTCCGTGTATTCTCACATCCAATTCCATTTCCTATCCGCCTGAGCTTTCCATTCAGTCTAAGGTAAACGGAGAACTGAGGCAGGATAGCAATACCAGTCATATGATATTCCCAATCGACCACATAATCAGTGAGCTGTCAAGAGGTATGACGCTAAAAGCTGGAACCATTATTTCCACCGGAACTCCCAAAGGGGTGGGAATGGGCTTTAATCCGCCCGCATTTTTGTCTGCAGGCGATGAAGTGGAATGTATCATAGAAAAGATTGGCTCCATTAAAAACCGTGTGATATAAAACAACACGTTTCAGGAAATGTTTAATAATTATCTTTTTATTTTATCGTCAGCCCGTCCAGCCAGAATTAAGTTGCATTCCCTTAGCTCTCTTGCAACATATTGCCCTACTTTACCATGACCTCCTATGATCATAATTTTGCCTTTTATGTTTATGTATGCACTCCTTGTCATTAATACTTGATAAATGAAGTTACTGACAGTAGGAAATCGAAACCTGCTGTACAAAAATAATAAAAGTGATAAAATAGAAAAAAGAAATGAGAGGGAAGAGGTACATAAGAGATGATTACTGTCAGTGCATGTCTGATTGTAAAAAACGAAGAAAATGTATTGGCCCGCTGTCTTTTAAGCCTGAAGGATCTGGTTGATGAGATCATTCTTGTGGATACCGGTTCCACAGACAGAACAAAGGCGGTGGGGGAACAGTTTGGATGCAGGATCTTTGATTTTTCGTGGGTGGATGATTTTGCAGCTGCAAGAAATTTTTCCTTCGATAAAGCGGAGATGGATTATATCTATGTGGCAGATGCCGACGAGGTAATTGATGAAGAAAACAGGAAACGGTTTCTTCATTTAAAGCAGTGTATTTTGCCTGAAATAGAAATTGTACAGATGAAATACACCAATCAGCTTCGGTTTAATACAACATATAACTTTGATACCGAATATCGTCCCAAGCTATTTAAAAGAAACCGGAGGTTTGAGTGGCAGGATCCCGTTCATGAGACGGTCCGCTTAGATCCCGTAATATTTGACAGCGATATAGAGATAATACATATGCCGGAAGGAAATCACTCAAAACGTGATTTTGAAATTTTTCAAAAGCTGATAAAAAAAGAAATCCCCCTGTCAAAGAAGCTTCGTACCATGTATGCCAGAGAACTGTTTGTCTCTGGTGAAGATCAGGACTTTCTGGAAGCAGAAGAATATTTTGCCAGTCTGCTGTCAGAAGACAGGGAAGAGGAAGAGCTGAAAGTCATTCAGTGCGTTCTGACCAGATGCGGGAGAATCAGGCATGATGCTGACCAGATCTTAAAAAATGCCCTGAAGAATGTGGCCTGTAAGACGGCAAGTGCCGAGGTCTGCTTTGACGTAGGGGAGTATTTTTTAGAAAAAGGAGATTTGCAGGAAGCTGTAATCTGGTTTTATAATGCAGCATACGAGACGGATAGTGAACTGAATATCCGGTATTCCGGGGAGTTCCCTCTGCTTAAGCTGGCCATTTGTTACAGGCAGGCAGGAGATATGAAACAGTCAGAGCTGTACCAGGAGCTGGCAAGGAAAGCAGCACAAGAACAGGTTTCAGGGGATGAATGATGAAAAAAGATGCAACAGTCAAAAGAATCTGGTTTCTTCTGACTGTTGCACCTTTTGTGCCGTATCGGAGAGTTTACGGCAGTGCTTTAGTAATTTTCAGCTTTTCTTTCAAAATAGGCTTTCGGATGAGCGCATACCGGACAGATCTCAGGAGCATCTGCACCTTCATGAATATAACCGCAGTTGCGGCACTTCCAGCCAAGAGGAGCATCCCCTTTAAAGGTTTTATCATTCTTTAAACTGTCTAACAGCTGAAGATATCTCTTTTCATGAGCTGCTTCCACTTTACCTACAAATTCAAACTTCAGTGCAAGCTCGGTGAACCCTTCAGCTTTGGCTTCTTCCGCCATTCTTTTATACATATCCGTCCACTCGTAGTTTTCACCTTCTGCAGCATCCACAAGGTTTTCTTGTGGAGTGCCAATTCCGTGCAGTTCTTTAAACCACATCTTGGCATGTTCCTTTTCCTGGTCCGCAGTTTCCAGATATAATGCAGCCATCTGCTCATATCCGGCCTTTTTTGCAGCCGATGCATAATAAGTGTACTTATTCCTTGCCATGGATTCCCCGGCAAACGCATCCTTTAAATTCTCTTCAGTTTTTGTACCCGCATATTTAGACATCGTAATAACCCTCCTGTTTGAAAATCGATTTAGCCGAAGTATCTTTCCAGTAAGCCTTTGAATGCTTTTCCGTGGCGTGCTTCATCCTTAGCCATCTCATGTACGGTATCATGAATTGCATCTAAATTTAATGCTTTGGCACGTTTTGCAAGATCAAATTTACCTGCTGTTGCACCGTTCTCAGCTGCTACTCTTAATTCCAGGTTTTTCTTTGTGCTGGAAGATACACATTCGCCTAATAATTCAGCAAATTTGGAAGCATGCTCAGCCTCTTCATGAGCAGCCTTTTCATAGTATAAGCCGATTTCCGGATAGCCTTCTCTGTGAGCAGCTCTGGACATGGCAAGATACATACCAACCTCTGTACATTCACCTTCGAAGTTCGCTCTTAAATCCTTCATAATATCTTCCGGAGAACCCTGAGCTACACCAATTTCATGCTCGCAGGCCCAGGACATATCTTCATCCTGTAACTTAAATTTCTCGGAACCAGCTTTACATACTGGACAGAATTCCGGAGCTGTTTCTCCTTCGTGAACATAACCGCATACTGTACAAACCCATTTCTTCATGATCTCATGTCTCCTTTTATTTTAATTTTTAGTTTTATTAAATTCTGGTAATCGATAACAGTAATGATTACTGATATTAATTTACCACAAGTTTTATCCTGTGTCAAGAGAAATTCTCAATTATTTTCCAGACAATCGTTACAAGTGCCGTAAAAATAAATCTTATGGCTGTCGACCTTGCCGTTTGCATGTTTTTGAGCCAGATCATTGATGCTGTCCATAGATTCCATAGGCAGATCATACACCTGACCGCAGTTGCGGCATACAAAATGGTAATGGGGTGATGTGTCCGCATCAAAGTGGTCGGCGCCATCTCCGCAAGTCAGCTTTTGAATCTCTCCCAGTTCCACCAGCAGGTTTAAATTCCGGTATACGGTACCAAGGCTGATATTGGGAAACTCTTCGCGGATTGATGTGTATAAGGCATCTGCAGTGGGGTGGTCGTGCCGCGCCATTAAGCTGGTCTTAATAGATTCTCGTTGACGGCTGTACTTTAATGTTTTCATGGCCGCTCCTTTTCTATAAAATAATAATTATAGTAGTAATTGTTACTATTTAATAATATAGGATTCTGCTCCGTTTGTCAATCTGCAGTTATAATCTATATGTGTTCTTTTGCTATCCTTATAAATTCTTCTGTTGCCTGGGATAAGTATCTTCCCTTATGACAACCGAATGCAAGGATTCCATGGCTCCTCATGTAATTTAATGAAAAATAGTTTAAACCTGCTTTTTTCATAACTGTGACGGAACCGTCCTGGCTGCCTGACATAAACATCTTGGGATAAAAGGTAATTCCCATACCCTTTGAGGCAAGGGCGAGAACTGTTTCGATATTCTCGGTTTCCAGAAGAATTGCAGGAGAAAGCTGTGCCTCTTCGAATATCTCGTCTGCAATGGTGCGCACCCGGTTTCCTTTATTAATGAGAAGATAGGGACAGTCTTTTAGGATTGTAACATCTGCGTTGGTTTCCAGTTCCTTCTTAATCTCTTCCTGTCTGCCTGGAAAATACCGGTCTAAAATCTGGTCAGGGACTACAAGAAGAATCTCTTCTTCACAGATGGGCACCGTTTCCACATTCTCCGCTTTAAATGGGAGGAGGTCAATCATTAAGTCAATATCACCATGAATCAGTGCATTGCTCAGTTCAGAAGAATTTCCTTCTACCAGATGAAGCTCAATATTGGGAAACTTCTCCTGAAAGGCAGGAAGGATGACAGGAAGAAGAAAACGTCCTCTGGTATGGGACACTCCAATGGAAAGCTGTCCAATGGTAAAATCTTTTATATCTGCTAACTGGCGGTATGTCTCATCCTTTAAATCCAGCAGCTCCTTTGCCCGGATTTTTAAGGCACGGCCCGCATAGGTCAGGGTTAAAGGCATAGTCCGGTTAAAAAGCTGAACATCAAATTCTTTTTCCATATTGGAAATATGGTTGCTTAGTGACTGTTGTGAAATATAGAGCCGTTTGGCGGCTCTGGTAATATTTAATTCTTCTGCAACAGCCAGGAAATATTCCAGGTTCAGGAAGTTAATCATAAATAAGCCTCCAGCTTAGGGATATAGGGGAGAAGCCGGTCAAGGGAGCTGTTTACAATCAGGTCCCGGGGAAAGGAAATCTCATCAAGAAGCTCCAGTGCACGGGTATGATTACCAACATCAGCCTCAATATGGGCATCGCTGTTTACGATAACAGATGCTCCGTAATGGCGGCATAAATCAAGCATAACCTGATAATTTTCCCTTGCATTCATTCGGGCACTTAAGGGGTGGAGAGAGCTGGAGTTAACCTCTAAAAGAGTGTGGTTGCGGGCCGCTGCAGAAACCAGGGTATCGTAATCTGCCGGAAAGCGGCTGTCATCCGGATGACCGATGATTTTCACATGGGGATTTTCAATGGCGCCAATATAGGCGCTTGTATTCTGTGCCATGGTTCCGTTTTCGTAGCAGGGTTCGTGAATGCTTGCAATGGCATAATCCAGTTTTTCAAGAAGCCCATCACTTAAGTCTACACGGCCGGAATAATCCAGTATATTCAGCTCCGCTCCCATGAGAATATGAACTCCGTAGAGCGTGCGTGGGATGACTTTAAAGTTAATAAAATAAAATTCGTTGCATGTTCCTGGCATTTTTGGTGCGTGGTCTGTGGAACCCATCAGAGAAAGTCCTTTCTCAGAGGCTGATTTTGCCATTTCATACAGAGTGCTGTATGCGTGTCCGCTTGCCACAGTGTGAGTATGCAGGTCCATTATGTCCTTCATCATGTTTGTCCTTTCTATTGTAAAACCGGCTCTTAAAATACCGGCAGGTATATATATTTCTTAAAATATAACATATTTTTCCTGAGAAAACTATAGAAATATCAGGCGGGATGTGTTAAATATATACTTAGATTATGCCTGAAATAAGGTATTTTATGAATGGAGGAGTTCTTATGGAAGAAGAGATGAAGACAGATGCTATCCCGCAGGAGCGGGTGGAAACTATGGATGATTATGCAGCAGAGCTGGAGGCATCCTTTAAACGTGTCAGAGAAGGTGATACAATAACCGGAACAGTCATCCGCGTAAGTGAGGACCAGGTGTTTCTGGATCTGAAATATTATGCTGAAGGGATTATTAACAAGGAAGACTTAAGCAGTGATCCTGATTTTAACCCTCTTCTGGAGATTCATAATGGAGATGAAATCACCGCAAACGTTATTAAAACCGATGACGGAGAGGGAAATATTTTACTCTCAAGAAAGCTTCAGAATGATCAGGCAGCCTGGGATAAATTAAAGACCATGATGGAAGACCGAACCATGATGAAGGTAAAGATCGCAGAGATTGTAAAAGGCGGAGCAGTGGTTTATCTGGAGGGAATTCGAGGATTTATTCCTGCTTCCAAACTGGCTGCAGAGTATGTTGAGGATTTAAAGGAGTTCAGTGGAAAATCCATAGATGTTACGGTGATTACTGCTGATGAAGAAAATAACAGGCTGGTACTCTCCGGAAAGGAACCTGCTTTATTAAAACAGAAGGAAGAAACGAACCGGAAAATTGCAAAATGCCAGGCCGGCGCAGTTATGGAAGGAACAGTTGATACCATAAAGGATTATGGTGCATTTATCATTTTGGAAAATGGTCTTTCCGGTCTCCTTCATATATCCCAGATCAGCAATCAGAGAATCAAGCATCCAGGTGTGGTTTTAAAAGAAGGTCAGACTGTAAAGGTTAAAATTCTTTCAACTGCAGATAATAAGATCAGCCTGAGTATGAAAGCTGTGGAAGCCGACGAGGAAGAGTCAGAAGAGATCTTTGATTACAAAGAAGATGGAAGTGTATCAACCGGACTTGGCAATCTTCTGAAAGGATTAAAATTTTAGAAACTGGGGAAAAAGAATATAAAATATTGGGTTTCTATGGTATACTATTAAAGGAGTAGCAGGGGCTGTCTATCGGGCTGCCCCTGTCTCACTGACCCGACAGGTTGCCAAGGAGAGGGGGAATGTGGAATGAATATTCCCAATTCATTTGATCAGGTTGACCAGTGGAAATCCATTATATTTTTGTATGATTCTGCTTTAAGGGAAATTAATACAAAAATAGAAATACTCAATAATGAGTTTGTGCATATCTATAATTACAACCCCATTGAGCACATCAAGTCAAGACTTAAGACACCAGACAGTATTGTTAAAAAATTAAAACGGTACGGATATGATGTGACCATAGATAATATGGTGGAAAAGTTAAACGATATTGCAGGAATCAGGATTATCTGCTCGTTTACTTCAGATATTTACCAGATTGCTGAGATGATAACAAAGCAAAGTGATGTAACAGTCCTTTATGTAAAGGATTATATTGAAAATCCTAAGCCCAACGGATACAAAAGTTACCACATGGTAGTAACCATACCAATTTATTTGACAGATGGACCGGTTGATACTAAGGTAGAGGTTCAGATCAGAACAGTTGCCATGGATTTCTGGGCAAGTCTGGAGCATAAGATATATTATAAATTTGAAGGTAATGCGCCGGCATATCTGCAGCAGGAATTGAAAGCCTGTGCAGATGTGGTCAATATGCTTGATAAGAAGATGTTTTCTTTGAATCAGGCTATTCTGGAGTTGAGTGAAGCACAAAAAACAATACCAGACGGTCAGGACAGCAAGGCAGAGGAAGAAGAAAAAGGTGCAGACCTGACAATTCCGCCCGCTTAATGCTGTTTTTTATCTTCATAAAAAGAAGGTTATTCTATGGGCACATTAACAAAAGACACATTTAAAATTCTCAAATATAATCAAAGGAATGGTCTGATCTTTACGCTTCTGTTTCGCCTGGTCACAGCGCCTTTGTACCTGCTTGCCTTAAATACAGGTCTTAAGTTTTCGCTCAAAATGGCGGATTACAGTTATTTAACTGCGTCAAATATCGGATCTTTTCTAATGAAACCATGGACAGCAGCTATGATAGCTGCTCTTCTGATTCTTGGGATTTTAACCATGCTTCTGGAAACGGGGTGTCTGATTACTCTGTATCAGGGAGCATTTTATTACAGAAAGCTGACATTGTGGCAGATTTTCGCAGGAGGGATATCAAAACTCTTCGATGAGATACGCCGGAAAAACTGGCAGCTGGGAATACTGGTGCTGGCGGATTATTTTATTACCAATCTGTATCTGGTCTACCGGTTTTTTACTCATGTAAAACCCATTAATTTTGTTACTTCTGAACTGTTAAGCCGGCCATGGGGCAGGGTGATGCTGATATCATCGGTTCTTTTGATCCTGTTTTTTGTAATTCCGGGCCGATATGTCTTTCATACCTGTATGATCGAACAGAAGCGGTTTCGGGATGGGTATCTGAAAAGCTGGTGGCTTTTAAGGCGCAGGATTTTTGAAGTTCTTCCCCTGATGCTTTGCTATTATGGGGTTGCCATTCTTACGCTTTTTGTTCTCTACGGGTTCTGTGTGTTTCTTACCGCGGTTGCGGTCACCTTATTTACAGATAACAGGCTTGCGCTTGCTGTGCTCCCCGCAGCCTGTGACTGGATTGAACTGGTGCTTATTTTCTTTTCCAGCATGCTTCTGTCTGTGGGTAAATGCGGTGCAGTCAGTGTCCAGTATTTCAGATTTAATAACCGGATGTCCAGAAAGGCGGCAGCAATCGGATATGAAGGTAAGCCTTTCGGTAACCGGAAGACAGCGGGATTCATCATGGCCTCCGCTGCAGTGCTTTGTCTGCTGTCCCTCTTTTATGTATTAAGAAACGGTTCCGTTATCACCGGAGATATGCTTAGCGAGATAAAGATCACAGCCCACCGGGGCAGTTCCAATGAAGCACCGGAGAATACCATGGCGGCGCTCCGTAAGGCTGTGGATGATCTGGCTGATTTTGCTGAGATCGACATACAGGAGACAAAGGACGGGATTGTAGTTCTGGGTCATGATTACACGTTAAACCGGGTAGCAGGAATTAACCGGACCATCGCCTCCTTCCGTTATGACGATTTAAGCAGTCTGGATGTGGGGGCCTGGTATTCAGAGGAATACAGAGGGGAGAATATTCCCACTTTAAAAGAAGCCATGGAATACTGCAAAGGCAGGATCAATCTGAACATTGAGATTAAGAACGTGGGCGATAAGAGTGATTTGCCGGATAAGGTGAGGAAGCTGATTGAAGAATATAAGATGGAGGACCAGTGTGTGGTGACCTCCAGCCGGTTTTCCTATCTTGTAAGAATCAAAAAGGCAAATTCCCAGATCCGGACGGGTTATATCATTTCTGCAGCTTACGGTGATTTTTATTCCAGCGATTCCATAGACTTTATCAGCCTCCGTTCCAGCTTCATAAATGAACGGCTGGTTGAGGCTGCTCATAAAAAGGGCAAGGCCGTTCATGCCTGGACGGTAAATGGAAAGAGTGAGATGGAGCGAATGAAGATGCTGGGAGTGGATAATATCATTACAGACTATCCTATTCTTGCGCGGGAGATTATCTACCGTGAGGCAGCTACAGAAAGTCTGCTGGAATATTTACAGCTGGTATTAAAATAGACAGGAGAACACAGATGAGAATTGTATTACAGCGGGTCGCCCATGCTGCGGTTACCGTAGATGGGCAGGAGACCGGCCGCTTCGGTGCAGATATGAAGGTTTTATTACTAAATGACGGGCCATTTACTTTGGTATTGGACAGTGATACGATCTGTCCGGCAATTTAACAACAGGGCACAGCCCCAATAACAAAGGAGGATTATTTATCATGGATAAAACAATTGGACAGACACTTCAGGAAGAATTAACATTTAAATTTCCCCATATAGGTAAAGAAGCACCGGAACAGATGGGAGAAGCAGAGCAGTTTAGTACCGGCTATAAGAGATTTCTGGACAATGGTAAGACAGAGCGGGAATGTGTCAGAGAGGCTGCAGCCATGCTGGAAATGCAGGGGTATGTACCTTTCGACCGGACAAAGTCCTACAAAGCAGGTGATAAAGTATATCAGATAAACAGGGGCAAGGCGATAATTGCAACAACATTTGGTAGAGAAGGGCTGGAGAAGGGACTTCGCATGAACGGTGCCCACATTGATTCTCCAAGACTTGATTTAAAGCCCAATCCGGTTTATGAAAAGAACGATCTGGCTTATTTTAAGACTCACTATTACGGTGGAATCCGTAAGTACCAGTGGGCTGCGACTCCGTTAGCCATGCATGGCGTGATCATTAAGAAAAACGGAGAAGTGATGGAAGTCAATATTGGTGAAAAAGAAGGCGACCCTGTATTTTGTATTACGGACTTACTTCCCCATCTGGCAGCAGAGCAGAATGACAGAAAGCTGGGGGAGGGACTGAAGGGGGAGGAACTGAATGTTGTCATCGGATCTCTTCCTTTTAATGACGAGGCAGAGTTAAAAGAGCCTGTAAAACTGATGACTCTGAAGCTGTTACATGACCGCTTTGGAATTACAGAAGCGGATTTTCTCCGTGCAGAGATCGAGCTGGTACCGGCACAAAAAGCCAGTGATGTGGGCCTGGACCGGAGCATGATCGGTGCATACGGACAGGATGACAGGGTATGTGCCTATACAGCTCTCATGGCTGAGATTGATGCGGCAAATCCGGAATATACCACAGTGACCGTACTTGCAGATAAGGAAGAGATCGGTTCAGACGGCAATACCGGATTAAACTCCCACTTTGTACTTCACTACATTGAGGATCTGGCAGAGATGGCTCATGCAAACGTCAGAACGGTTCTGCGTAATTCCATCTGTTTATCCTCCGATGTGAATGCAGCGTATGATCCAGGCTTTGCTTCCGTTTATGAAGAGCGCAATTCCTGTTATATCAATAAAGGATGTGTCCTGACAAAGTATACCGGAGTCAGAGGAAAAGCAGGGTCTAACGATGCCAGTGCAGAGCTGATGGCTAAGATAATCGCCATGATGGATAAGGAAGGCGTATACTGGCAGATTGGTGAGCTGGGCGCAGTAGACCAGGGAGGCGGCGGAACCATAGCAAAATATGTGGCAGCAATGGATGTGGATGTAGTGGATTTAGGAGTTCCGATTCTCTCCATGCATTCCCCCTTTGAGCTTTCTTCCAAACTGGACGTTTATAATACATATAAGGCATTCCAGGCTTTTTACAAATAATAACGGAATATTGAAATTTTTGTTAATTTCAGGAAAGAGCTTTTTTTACTGTGCCTGATATGGTATAACTGACAGGAAGCAGTGCGATTATGATCTATAATTTTAGAAGGAAAAAGGATTGTATTATGAAAAAAATTTTAAATGTATGTATGTGCGGTCTTATTGCCGCCGCTATTGTAACCGGTTGTTCCAAAAAACCGGCGGTTGAAACGACAGCAGCACCAGAATCCACGGAAGCAACGGAATCCTCCGCTCAGGAGACAGTACCGTCTGTAGATTTATCAAAAGTGGATAACGGAACCATTACTCTTGGGAATTACATGGGCATCGAAGTGAAAAGAGATGCTGTTGAAGTGACAGATGAGGAAGTGCAGCAGGCAATTGACAGCGATCTTGCTGCTCAGGAAAAAGATGTAGAGGTAGATCGTGCCATACAGTCTGGCGATGTGGTAAACATTGATTTCGTTGGTAAGAAAGATGGGACTGCATTTGATGGCGGAACTGCACAGGGTTATGATTTAACCATCGGATCCAATCAGTTTATCCCTGGCTTTGAAGAAGGCCTGGTAGGAGCAAAAAAAGGAGACAAGCTCTCTTTGGATGTTACTTTCCCGGAAGATTACAATAACAAGGATCTGGCTGGAAAACCGGTAGTATTTGAGGTAACAGTTAATACCATTAAAGAAAAGCAGACTCCTGAGCTGAATGATGCGTTTGTTCAGGAAAACACAAAGTATAAGAATGTAGATGAATATAAGGAAGACAAGAAACAGACTCTCATTCAGAATAAGAACGATGAGGCAGATCAGAATGTGAAAGGCAGCATTTATGAAGCTGTTTTAGCAAATTCCAAGGTTGAAGCGAATCAGGAAGCCATTGATGCCAATGTTGAGAATGTAATCGCCAGATATACCAATCAGGCAGCATCTTATGGTATGGATTTCCCTTCATTTATCACAGCGTTTACCGGAATGAAGGAAGAGGACTTCAGAAATACAGTGAAGACCCAGGCAGAAGGAATCGTAAAACAGAGACTGGTATTAAATGCCATTGCTGATAAAGAGGGAATCACGGTCAGCGATGATGACCGCAATGATGTGGCACAGAAAATGGGCTACGAAAATGTAGACAGCATGATCCAGGCTGCAGGACAGTATGAAGTGGATGATTATATCATCAGCAACAAAGTACTGGATTTCTTAAAAGAGAACGCAAAGATAACGGAATAAATCACATACCATAGGGGGAACCTTTATGCAGCTTTTAAAGGACAGAATACGGAAGGACGGAAAGATCAAGTCCGGTGACGTACTGAAAGTAGACAGCTTTTTAAATCACCAGATGGATATTAAGCTGTTCGTGGAGATCGGAAAAGAGTTTAAAAGACGATTTGCAGATGAAGAAGTCAATAAGATCCTGACCATTGAGGCTTCCGGTATCGGTATCGCATGCATCGTAGCACAATATTTTGATGTACCTGTGGTATTTGCCAAGAAATCCAAGACGAAGAATATAGCAGGAGATGTTTATACCACTCAGGTTGAATCCTTTACCCATGGCAGAACCTATGATGTTATGGTATCCAGGGAATTTATAGGAGCCGGTGACAAGGTGCTGCTTATCGATGATTTCTTAGCCAACGGGAAAGCGCTGGAGGGACTTGCAGCAATAGTAAAAGACTCCGGTGCAGAACTGGTCGGAGCCGGGATTGTTATTGAAAAGGGATTTCAGCCCGGCGGAGACAGCCTTCGCTCGGAGGGTATCCGGGTAGAATCCCTGGCAATCGTGGAAAGCATGGATGAAACCTCTGGTACCATCTGTTTTAGGGGTGATCGATGACCGGGAAGAGAAAAGCCCTGTTTTTTGATATTGACGGCACACTTTTTTCGGAAATTAACCGCAATGTACCGGAGAGCGCAAAACATGCCATTGTACAGGCAAGGGAGACAGGGCATCTGGTTTTTATTAACTCCGGACGTACCTACTGCCTTACCAGTCCAATTCGGTCTCTCCTGCAGGTGGATGGCTATTGCTGCGGCTGTGGGACACGGATTGTAGCGGGGGAAGAAGTTCTCTACTCCGCTACAATTCCTCATGAAACGGGTATAAAAATTAAAAAAATGATTCTGAAATATGGTCTTGACGGGATCTTAGAGGGAACAGAAAGCTGCTATTTTAATAAAACGGAATCACGGATCGCTAAGGTCAGAACCATGAAGGAAAATGTAGCACTTGAGGGAAACTGCTCTCCATATAGCTGGGATGAAGATTGTTATGATTTTGATAAATTCTGCGTTATGGAGGATGAGCAAAGTGATATGAAAGGATTCGCCCGGGAATTAGGACTGGATTTTGAGATTATCAACCGGGGCGGCGGATTCTACGAATGCATTCCCGCAGGACACTCCAAGGCGACTGCCATTGAGGCAGTGATAGCGCATTATGGAGTGGAACTTGAGGATACCTATGTATTCGGTGACAGTACCAATGATTTATCCATGTTTGAGTATGCAAAGAACTGTATTGCCATGGGACATCACAGCGTGGAACTGGAGCCTTATGCCACGTTTTATACAAAAAATGTGGAAGACAACGGAGTTGCTTACGCAATGAGAAAGCTGGGAATAATTTAACTGATGGATCAGGTATAGATAAAAACATGGGATCGGCGATAAACCGTTCCCATGTTTCTTTTTTAACTCATTTTATTTAAGATGCTTCTGGCAACGCTGATACCGTTAGCCGAAGCCTGCTGAAGCCCTCTGGTTACAGATGCACCATCTCCGATGGCGCGAAGTCCCAGAACACTGGTCTCAAAATCACTGTTAACGACAACTTTATTGGAGTAGAATTTAACCTCCACGCCATAAAGAAGAGTTTCATCGCTGGCGATACCCGGTGTAACCTTATCCAGAGCCAGGAGCATCTCTTTGATATCAACCATAATTCTGTGAGGGAATACCAGAGACAGATCGCCGGGAACCGCATCCTTTAAAGTAGGAATGATATTGTTACGGCATAAGCGCTCTTCTGTGGTACGTCTGCCTCTCTGGAAATCACCGAAGGTCTGTACCAGAATTCTTCCGTCACACAGCATGTTGCTTAGCTGTGAGATATGCTTTCCATATTCGATGGGTGTTTTAAAAGGCTTAGTAAAGTTTTTAGATACAAGTATCGCAAAATTCGTATTATTGGTTTTAAACTCCTTAGACTTGTAGGCGTGTCCATTGACTACTGCAAGTCCATTTTCATAATATTCAGTCGCTACTTCACCAGATGGATTGGTACAGAAGGTACGTACTTTATCATCAAAGGTTGGTGTATAATAAACCAGCTTTGCTTCGTAAAGATTCTTATTCAGGAATTCCATTACTTCATCTCTGACTTCAACACGGACTCCGATATCAACGGTTCCCACCTTTGTCTCAATTCCATGATTTCCGCAGATATGACTGAACCAGTCAGATCCTTCGCGGCCGATGGCAGATACGATCTCAGATGCCTCATAGATCACATCCTTATCAGTGATAATCCCATTTGCCTGATTATCCTCAATCAGGATGTCCTTCACCATGGTATTAAATTCCATCTCCACGCCCTGTTCCAGTAAATGCTCCTGCAGACGGGTGTAGATTTTATAGCCTTCCTCCGTGCCAAGATGGCGGATGGGGCATTCGATCAGTTTTAAATTGGCGTTAATGGCTTTGCGGCGGATCTCCTGGATCTCCTTTTGCTTGTCCACACCGTATACATTGGTGTCAGCGCCGAATTTTAAATAAATATTATCAGATTCCTTTAACAGTTCCACGGTTTTATCATATCCCAGTATTTCAGGAAGATTCCCTCCTACATCCGGGGATAACGATAACTTTCCGTCTGAGAATGCTCCTGCACCTGCAAATCCAGTGGTAATGGAGCAAGGTTTGCAGCCTACGCATACTTTGGTTGTACGTTTGGGACAGGTACGTTTTTCAATTGGGCGGCCCTTCTCAATCATGAGGATCTTTAGATCCGGTTTTTTCTCGATCAGTTCATAGGCGCAGAAAATGCCGGAGGGGCCTGCACCGATGATGATCACATCGTATTTTTTTGAAGCTTCCTTCATGAACATCACTCCTTTTTCCTTCTAACTCTTATAGTCAACTATTGAGGTAGTTGGTAGAAACGTTCAACCAATTTTGAACTTATATAAGCGCAACGGTATTATTCTATCATAATGCCTGGAGATATGACAAGGTACAATATACCATTTTCATCAACTTTTTGTTTTGATATGCTGCTTTATGGCCCGGTTGATTTTATTTCTGATTAATATCAGATATGCTGCTGATTTTGGATAAGTCTTAAATGTGATCGGTTCCGACAAATCCTCTTCCAGAAGCGTTATAACTGCTTCCCTGCCAATATACTGTTCTAACAGCTTTAATGCCCTGTGATCCTGTATGGCTTCGTATAAAACCATAAGGCGGATGGATTCTTCCGGCTGTCTGTCTGCTTCGGGGTAAACTAAAAATGCATCGCCAGAAGGGAAACTTCCACCGCTGTCAGTGACCAGATAAGGATTTATATGATCTACGGAATATTCGGAATTATAAAAGTTAAAACCCCAGTGAAGAATTCCTTCCATCCCAAACTTATAGACCTGAATTCCATAGATCCGGTTTCGCGGTGATGGCATGGCCATAAAACGGTTGGCGACACCGACGCATTGCGCAGTGCAATAGTAGCTCCATAAATGAGGAACACCATGCTGTAAAAACGGTTCGATATGGTCGGTGGCACAAACAGGCCTCTCGGCCAGACCTGCCTCATAAAAAGAATAGTCCGAAAGAGCATCGATCACCTTACAGCCTTTTAAATGGCTCATAACGGATTTTCTTGCTGCGGCATAGGATTCTAAATGATCATTTCTTGGCTCGTCTGAGATATGAAACCAGGTGTCATCTAAAATATCCAGAAGCGTTAACTCCTCTTTCAGTGCCGGCAGGAACTGATTGAGAAAACAGGTATATTCCCCTAGGGCAGGGGTATGCCACCCAAAACGTTTCACGGTTTTCCCATTTTTAATAACCAGGATCTTTGGTGCAAAGCCCGCGCCCCATTGGGTGAACAGATGAGCCATCTCAAAATATTTGATTCCGCAGGCTTTACAGATTGCAACCCATCGCCTCAACCGGGTGAAGTCAAACTGATAGCAGCCGTCCGCTTCGGTTATGCCGACCAGCTGTATTGTGGTTCGTTCCCCGCCTTTTGCAGTATCAAGCGGCGGTGTAAAGATGGGGGTCAGTATCATATTCATACCCCGTTTTCCATAAAGAGCAATAAAATTTCCAAGGATTTCCCAGTGTTCGTTTGAAAATACAGGAACATGATAATAATCAGCCAGACAGTCTCCATGAAACCATTCAGTATGAATCAGTTCCTGCCTGGGCAATGAGGCAGCAATGACTTCGATTGTGGCAGTTACTGAGGCAACGATCTGTTTATCTTCGTTTATTATGGAAACTGTGACGGGATAAATACCCGCGGGAATTTCACTGGTGAGACTAATCTCAGTCCACAGGCTCTGCCATTTGCCGGGTACCAGTATGAGCTGATTCTTGTCCGGGCTTCGAAGAAGATCGGGATAAAGACCTGGTGTGTGGCGCAGATAATTGCTGTCTCGCTTCTCGTGGGCAGGATATGCTGAGGGGACAGAAATCACCTGGCGGATGTTTATATATTTTTTCAGAGGAGAATCTATAGTAACTTCCATTGTCTCCTTTTCGTTTCCGGAGAAAGAACAGGCGGCCTGAAACGAAACCGTCTCTCCCCAGAGACCGCTAAGACGGCAGCATTCCGGATAAAACAGAGGCTCTTCATCAGTAAATACTTTAGTCAGTGAACTTAGAAGGATCATTTGGTAAGAACTTTTATATTGTTCCATGTCAGGTTCCTTTCTTAAATATTTACATTATAACTTCCTGTATGCAGGTTTTCAATGGAATTAAATTATTCTGTGATTCTATCTTTACATCCTTCTTTGGAACTGTTAAAATGATATGAATCGCGTTAGGTACCCCTGTGAGGGAAATCTAACGCTTTTCGGGCGTTCATAAAACACCCGGATCAGTCATGAAATGCAACTGCAGTTAATATAGACAATAATAAGGAGAATTATCATGTACATCATCGCAGGATTGGGTAATCCAACAAGAGAGTATGATAAAACAAGACATAATGTAGGTTTTGAAGCTATTGATGTTCTGGCGGACAAACTGGGAATCAGGGTAACGGATAAAAAACATAAGGCTGTTTACGGGCTGGGAATGGCAGGATACCAGAAGGTGATTCTTTCTAAACCTCAGACCTATATGAATTTAAGCGGAGAGAGCATCCGTTCTATGGCTGACTTTTATAAGGTAGAGCCGGAGAACATTATTATCATCTGCGATGACATCAATCTCACAGAGGGACAGCTTCGGATTCGTAAGAAAGGAAGTGCCGGGGGGCATAATGGTCTGAAAAATATTATTCAGCATTTAGGAACCCAGGAATTCCCCAGAATCAGAGTGGGAGTTGGTGAAAAACCTAAAGAGATGGATCTGGCAGATTATGTGCTGGGACGTTTCCCTAAAGAGCAGGAGATGATTATGGCGGATGCTTACCAGGCAGCAGCAGATGCGGCGGTCATGATGGTGGAAGACGGGGCTGATCAGGCGATGAATTATTTCAACAGGAAGAAATAAGGAGATTTCATGAACGATCTATTTGAAAAACCATTAAGAGAACTAAGGGACTTCGAAGGTCTTTGCTCTGATCTTGCAAAGAAGGCCGGACCGGTTATAGCAAGCGGATGTATGGACTCCCAGAAAGTTCACCTGATGTATGAAGCGGCAAAGCAGACAGGCCTGAAGCTGGTAGTAACCTATGACGATACCAGAGCAGGTGAGATCTATGAAGATCTTCGCTTTTTTGATTCCAATGTGTGGCTTTATCCGGCAAGGGACTTGCTGTTTTTCAATGCGGATATCCATGGAAACCTGCTGACCAAGCGGCGAATGGCGGTTTTTCGTCATTTAATGGAACAATCATCCGGGTGGGTGGTTACAACCTTTGATGGTCTGATGGATCATTTGATGCCGCTTGCTGATATGAAAAAGCAGACACTTCTGGTTGAGGGCGGCCAGATTATTGATGTGGAGAAATGGAAAAAACGGCTTGCAGAGCTTGGATATGAACGGATGGCACAGGTGGATGGAATGGGACAGTTTTCCGTCCGTGGCGGTATCATAGATATTTTTCCTCTCACAGAAGAGCTTCCTGTCCGTATAGAGCTTTGGGACAATGAGGTGGATTCTATCCGTACCTTTGATTTAGAGAGCCAGAGGTCAATCGAGCAGCTTGACGAGATCCGTATCTACCCGGCAACGGAAATGATTCTTACCTCGCAGCAGATCAGCGATGGTATTGATGCACTTCAAAAAGAGCTGAAAAAATACGAAAAAGATCTTAGGGCACAGTCAAAGATTCAGGAGGCAGCCAGGATCCGCTCCATTATATCAGAACTATTAGAAGGATTAAGAGAGGGCTGGAAGCAGCACGGCCTGGACGGATATATTCATTATTTTTGCAGAGACAGCGTATCCTTTCTGGATTACTTTTCGCCTGAGAATACGGTGTTTTTCCTGGATGAACCTGAACGGCTTAAGGAAAAGGGAGAAGTTGTTGAGGCGGAATTCAGGGAGAGCATGATTCACCGACTGGAAAACGGATATCTCCTGCCAGGTCAGACAAATCTTCTTTATCCGGCAAAGGAGATGCTGGCCAGAATCCAGATGAAGAGCAGCGTGTATTTAACAGGCCTGGAACAGAAGCTATCAGGTTTTGTGGTAAAAAACCGCTACAGCTTTCAGGTAAAGAACGTAAATTCTTATCAGAATAGTTTTGAGCTGCTGATTAAGGATTTAACCAGATGGAAGCGGGAAGGCTATCGTGTGATCCTTCTTTCTGCTTCCAGGACCAGAGCCAGCCGTCTTGCCGGGGATTTAAGGGAATACGACTTACACGCCTACTGTCCGGACGATCAGGACGGAGAGCATGACGTAAAACCAGGAGAGATCCTGGTTACCTACGGTAATATCCACCGGGGCTTTGAGTATCCAATGATTAAATTTCTGGTTATTACCGAAGGTGATATGTTCGGTATGGAGAAAAAGAAGCGCAAACGGAAAAAGACGGTTTATGAAGGTACCAGAATCCAGAATTTTTCCGACCTTTCCGTAGGGGATTATGTGGTACATGAGGATCATGGGCTGGGAATTTACCGGGGTATCGAAAAAATTGAGCAGGACGGCGTGATTAAGGATTACTTAAAGGTGGAATATGCGGATAACGGCAATCTTTATCTTCCTGCCACACGGCTTGACGGAATTCAGAAGTATGCAGGTGCTGAAGCAAAGAAACCAAAGCTGAACCGACTGGGAGGAGACCAGTGGAACAAGACTAAAACCAGGGTTAAGGGGGCAGTAAAAGAGATTGCAAAGGATCTGGTCATGCTCTATGCGGCCAGACAGCAGACACATGGATTCCGGTATGGCGAGGATACCGTCTGGCAGAAAGAATTTGAGGAAATGTTTCCTTATGATGAGACAGAAGACCAGTGGGACGCAATCGAAGCAGCCAAAGCAGATATGGAAAGCGGAAAGATCATGGACCGGCTGATTTGCGGAGATGTGGGATATGGTAAGACTGAGATCGCGCTAAGGGCTGCATTTAAAGCGGTTCAGGATGGGAAGCAGGTAGTTTATCTGGTACCCACTACGATTCTGGCACAGCAGCATTATAATACCTTTGCCCAGAGAATGAAAGATTTCCCGGTGCGGGTGGATTTAATGTCCCGGTTTAAAACCTCTTCCCAGATTAAGAAAACCGTGGAAGACTTAAGAAAGGGAATGGTGGATATTGTGGTAGGCACCCACCGGGTCTTATCTAAAGATGTGCAGTTTAAAGATCTGGGACTGTTAATTATTGATGAGGAACAGCGGTTTGGTGTTGCACATAAGGAAAAGATCAAACAGTTAAAGGAAAATATCGACGTTCTCACCCTGACAGCTACCCCTATCCCAAGGACTCTTCATATGAGCCTGGTGGGAATCCGGGATATGAGTGTTCTGGAAGAACCTCCAGTTGACCGTATGCCCATACAGACTTATGTGATGGAGCATAACGACGAGATGGTGCGGGAAGCAATTCACAGGGAACTGGCCAGGGGAGGTCAGGTCTATTATGTATATAACCGGGTCAATAATATTGACGAGGTGGCGAACCATATAGCAAAGCTGGTCCCGGAAGCAGTGGTAACGTTTGCCCATGGACAGATGCACGAGCATGAACTGGAGCGGATCATGTTTGATTTTGTAAATGGTGAAATTGATGTTCTGGTGTGTACAACGATCATTGAGACCGGGCTGGATATCTCCAATGCCAATACGATGATTATTCAGGATGCAGACCGCATGGGACTTTCCCAGCTTTACCAGTTAAGAGGCCGGGTAGGGCGTTCCAGCAGGACCGCTTATGCATTTCTTATGTATAAACGGGATAAAATGCTAAAGGAAGAGGCTGAGAAACGACTTCAGGCAATCCGTGAATTTACAGAGCTTGGCTCTGGTATAAAAATTGCCATGAGAGATCTGGAAATAAGGGGTGCCGGCAATGTCCTGGGTGCGGAACAGCATGGTCATATGGAAGCGGTTGGATACGATTTATACTGTAAGCTTCTAAACCAGGCTGTTTTGGAACTGAAGGGAATAAGACGGGAAGAGGATACCTACGAAACTGTGGTAGACTGCGATATTGATGCCTATATTCCGACTTCTTATATTAAAAACGAATATCAGAAACTTGACATTTACAAGCGTATATCTGCCATTGAAAATGAAGATGAGCATATGGATATGCAGGATGAACTGATGGACCGTTTCGGCGAGATGCCAAAGCCAGTTGAGAATCTTCTTAAAGTTGCTGCATTAAAGGCCCTGGCACACAGCGCATATGTGACGGAGGTCAATATAAACCGTCAGGAAATCCGCCTGACGATGTATAAAAATGCTAAGCTGAAGGTGGAAGGAATTCCAAAGATCATTGAAGAATACCGGGGTGATTTGAAATTCCACATGGGAGAAGAACCGAAGTTTGCCTACCTTGACCGGAAGAAAAATGCGACAACTGACACAATGATAAGTCAGGCAGAGATCATCTTGAAGCAGATTGGACAGTTATCTGAATAATAGAAAAATATAGAAAAAATAACTAAAAAAACATGGCTTGTCTTGTTGATTTTTTGTCATTATGTGATATACTAATAGTAGAAGTGGGATTTAGTCCCGGATGCTTTCTTACTTCAATTCATTTTGTTTCGAAGAAAGGTGGTAGCTATGGACGTTTTAGGTATGTATCTTCTCCAAAGAGTTTCAGATGAATTAACCATTCAGCGCTATGGTTCTTTTGAAAACAGATTTGTGGCGCCTGTCCCCGACAGTGAGGCAGCAAAAGTGGCACATGAGGCATATATATCCTCTTCAAAAGAAGTTCCCCATCGTGTCAGGCAAGGTGATTTTTAATCTGGGAATGGAATATATCCCTCTTCGTAAAACATTATAATTATCAGTAAGAATCAGGGTTTGACTTAAAGTTTAAGTCTGACCCTGATTTTAAATTTTGGGAAAAATGGCAGACTTAAGTATAATCTGGTGTATTCGAAGCAAAATAATATCAGTGATATTAAAATGCACACGATGGAGGAATATTAAATATGAAAGCAACGGGCATTGTAAGAAGAATTGACGATCTTGGACGTGTAGTAATACCAAAAGAGATCAGAAGAACACTCAGACTTAGAGAAGGTACTCCGCTTGAGATATTTACAGACAGAGAAGGTGAAATAATATTAAAAAAATACTCCCCAATGGTGGAGCTGACTGCTTTCGCATCCCAGTATGCAGAAGCTATGGCCCAGACAACCGGACTGACCGTATGTATCTGTGACCGGGACCAGATTATTGCAGTAGCCGGCGGATCAAAGAAAGAACTCCTTCAGAAAACAATCAGCAAACAGCTTGAGTCTGTCATTAATGAGCGCTCGGTTGTTGTGGCAGGAAAGGATGATAAGGGATTTATTGCATTAACAGGGGAAACTCTGGAAGGAATAACGGCCCAGGTTATAGCCCCCATTATCTGTGAAGGCGATGCGATTGGAGCGGTTGCTCTTTTGAGCAGGGAACCAAGAGCCCGGTTTGGGGATATGGAAACAAAACTGGCAACTACAGCAGCAGGATTTTTAGGACGGCAGATGGAAGGGTAAGGAGGTGAGAAAATGAGAGTTTTTATGCCAGAAGAAGACGACTACAGCGATGGCGATATTCCTGAAATTGATACGGATCCCTACAAAGATGGCTTTTATGTAGAACCGCTGCCAGAATCAGAAAGGCCGAGACGGGATGGTCCGGGCGGGGATTAAAAGAACAGGAACAAAACAAAAAAACGGCAGCCAGATATTAGTATGGCTGCCGTTTTGGTTAAGAGTTTATGGGTTAGTAGATAATCTGGTCTCCATCTTTAATACAGTAATTAACTTTTACACCCAGATCTTGCATCCACTGTCTGGTCTCCAGGGTCTTCCAGTCACCGCTTCCGATTCCCCCGCCGTTGTCATTATTCCAAAGCCAGAGGGGACAGGGCCATAATGCAATCTGAGGTTGAATGGCAGCGTAAACATCACGGTTTACACCGTATTGGCCATGGTGTGACATCTGGACAATATCGCTTTTTAAACCTGAGGCTCCCGTTTCTTTTAAGAGAAGCTCGCCTGCTTCTGGTCCCATATCTCCAAGCACCAGAATGCTGACGTTGTTTAAGAAAAATTTGTAAGCGACGGAACTGTTATTAACTGATGTCGAATCCAGAAGGTAGGGATCATTAAGAACCCTGGCTTTTATGGAGCCAATCTGGAGCTCCTCCCCTTTTTTTACGGTATGGAGACTTTCTGCCGGAAGAGTGGCTAAAGCGGAACGTAAATCAGAAGCCAGCTGGGATCGGGAAGATTCTACCCGGTCATACCACGACTGGTCCGCCAGGGAGCTGTATACATGGTCAATGGTGATCTTGCGGTCCGGATTGTTTAAAATCTTAACCAGTGCTCCCACGTGATCTGAATGGGGGTGGGTGATGAACCAGGCGGATACATGCCCTCCTTTTGATTGAATGACATCGCTTAAATGATCCGCATCAATATCCCAGCCGCCGTCAATGACCACCAGTGCGCCGTCTTTATCCTGCAGGATCATGGAAAGCATCTGGCGGTTGTCATAATCTGCAAGAAGGGAAAGGCTTCCACCATGAAAGAGTTTGCTGCCAGGTCCGATATTTAAAGAGGTGCCGATGCCCATGCGCATGGCCGTTAATTCATCGGCAGTCCTTCCTGGAGTCACAATTTCAGGTGTAAAGGCACTCAATGCAATGTTAAGAAACAGCAGGCAGGCTGCGATCCGTTTCCATATACTAAAATGTTTCATGATTACCTCCGGTTTATTAAATTAACACTCATTATAATAGATATACCGTATTTTTAACAGGGGTCCGGATCAAATGTCAGAAAATCTTCAGAAATGGAAACAGATTCCTCTGGATCTGACCGGTATGTGTTATAATGGAGAAAAGGAGGTTACGTGTATGTATACTTTTCAGGATTTAGTAGATATTACAAATAAACTGCGGTCGGAGGAAGGCTGTCCCTGGGACAGGGAGCAGACTCATGAGAGCTTAAAAAAGCATCTGGAGGAAGAGAGCGAGGAGGTATTCCTTGCAATTGACCATAAGGATATGGACAACCTATGCGAGGAGCTGGGGGACGTTTTATATCAGGTAATGCTTCACAGTCAGATTGCAAAGGAGAATCAATGCTTTTCCATTGATGATGTGGTAAATGGAATCTGTGAGAAAATGATCCGAAGGCATCCACATGTTTTTGGTGATAAAAAGGTGATTTCGTCGGAAGAGGGTGAGGCAGTCTGGAATGCGATAAAAATGCAGGAGAAGTCCCGTGAAAACAGCAAAAAACCTTGACAAAAACAGGAGAAACAGCTATAAATGATATAGTAATCGTGTCAACGAGAAAATTAGTAGCCTGGTGCTACATTCTAGGAGGAAGATATCAATGAACAAAGCAGAGTTAATCGCGGCAGTTGCAGAGAAGGCAGAGCTGTCCAAGAAGGATGCAGAAAAGGCAGTGAAGGCTTTAACAGATGTAATATCTGAAGAATTAGTTAAGGGCGAGAAAATCCAGTTAGTTGGCTTTGGTACATTCGAAGTATCTGAGAGAGCCGCAAGAGAAGGAAGAAATCCTAAGAGCGGTGAAGTAATGAATATTCCGGCTTCCAAAACTCCAAAGTTCAAAGCAGGTAAGGCATTAAAGGATATGGTGAACGCATAATTCATGAGACTTGATAAGTTTCTTAAAGTGTCCAGAATCATTAAGAGAAGAACCGTAGCGAACGAAGCCTGTGATGCGGGCCGCGTGCTTGTTAATGAAAAACCTGCAAAAGCTTCCCTGAATATTAAGGAAGGTGATGTAATTGAAATTCATTTCGGTACCAGTTCCGTTAAGGTAGAAGTTCTTGATGTCGCGGAAACTGTAAAAAAAGATGAAGCAAAAGAGCTTTATCGATATCTTTAGTCTTTGATGTGATACAAAAGATCAATTTCAGGAATATTGGAGCTTGCCTCCTAATATACTTTATAAGGTATATTAGGAGGTTTTTTTATGGAAGAAAAGCTAAGCGTACGCCCTCACAGGCTGACAATAGATAATCGTGCTTCCAGTACGATGACCGGAATACGGGATGTAGTATCCTTTGATGAAAACCAGGTAGTGCTGGATACGGATATGGGTCTGCTGACATTAAAGGGGAAAGATCTTCATGTCAGCCGGTTAACTCTGGAAAAGGGAGAATTGGATTTAAACGGCAGCATTGAAAGTCTGAACTATTCCTCCAATGAGGCTCTGCGCAGATCGGGGGAATCCCTTCTGTCCAGGCTGTTTAAATAAAATCCAGAGGGAGTCATATGAGCGTTCATATCGTATATGAAGTAAAACTTCTGCTCTACAGCTTTTTAACAGGTGCAGGGCTTATGATGACATATGACCTGCTGCGAATTTTCCGTATTTTTATTCCACATTCCTATGTGTTCACAGGAATCGAGGACATGATCTATTGGGTTTATGCCGCACTGGTGACATTTTCCCTGTTATATGAGCAAAATGACGGAGGATTGAGAGGATATGTCATAGCCGGGATTTTTCTGGGGATGTTTTTATATGACCGGCTGGTCAGCAGGTTTTTCTTAAAATCCTTGAAAAACCTTCAGAAATATCTTAAAATGAGAGTGGATAAGTGGATCCGACCAAAAAAGCGGCAATAGAAACAACTGGTGAGTGTATGAGAGAGATGAGAAAGTCAAGAAGAAAAAGAAAAGATAGATGGGGCAACCGCATGACGCTGATTGGAATCACCTTTGTGGTTTTCAGCCTGGCAGTGATTGTCACGATAAAAGGCGCCTCGCTGAAGGAGAAAGAACTGGAATATCAGTACCGCCTGCAGAATCTTCAGGCGCAGGTGGACAAGGAGCAGAACCGTGCCAAAGAACTGGAAGAATACCGGGTATATGTCCAGACGAAGCAATATATTGAAGAAGTGGCCAAGCAGAAGCTGGGGCTTGTAAAACCCGATGAGATTCTGCTGAAGCCGCAGAAGAAGTGATATTGTGTCGTACAATTTTAAATTTGAATCAGCAGTTTTGACAAAAATTTCCCTTCGCTCTGTATATAATGATTTAAAGCATGATACAGGCAGGAGGGATTTTTGTGTTCAGACGTAAAGCGGCACATCACGATATGGCTGATGTGAATGTATATACGGCAAAGAGATTAAACGACATGGCAAATTCGCTAGGAGAGCTTGCCAGAGCGTGCACAGATGAGCTGTCCGCAGATCAGGGACTTACAAAGGAAGATGGGATCGCAGCACTAGAGACTGCTGCAGCAATGGTATGCGCAGGCTGCAATAAATGTATTGTATATCCCGGTAAGGAACAGGACAACCAGTATTATCTGCAGTATTTAATTCGTGCGTTTGAACAGAAGGGAAGCGTAGATTACGGGGACATGCCCCGTTTTTTTCTGGAAAGCTGTAAAAGAAAAGAGGAGTACCTGGTTCACTTAAACCGGGGACTTGGCCGGGCGACCATGAATCTTGCGTGGAAGAACCGGTTTCTGGAAAGCAGAGATGCAATTATTGTACAGTTTAAAGAGCTGGCAGTGATTTTGGAGGAATTTTCCCATCAGGTGGAGAATGCCATTGACATTACTCCGGACTGGGAGGATGAAATCAGACGGGCATTCCGTAAAAATCATATTGTGATAGAGAAAATGCTGCTTCTGGAGTATGAGAACCAGCAGAGAGAGGCCTATCTTACCATGAGAACTCTAAACGGATGCTGCGTTACAGTAAAGGAAGCAGCGGAGATTTTAGAGGATGCCATGGAGGATGGGGAGTGGACAGTGGCCCCTGACGGGAGAACGCTGGTTACCAGGTCGGCGGATACCATCCGATTTGTTGAAAAGGGAGATTACCAGATTATTTATGGTGCGGCTAAGGCCATTAAAACCGGAGAAGAGATATCTGGAGACAACTATACCTTTGGACATGTTCAGCCCGGCCAGGTGATCATGAGTCTGTCAGACGGCATGGGAAGCGGTAAAATAGCGGAGGAAGAGAGCAGGCAGGTGATTGAATTAACCCAGAGACTTCTGGAGGCAGGATTTTCCACCCGGGCGGCGCTTAAAATGGTCAATACGGTACTGCTTCTCACCGGAATATCCCAGCATCCGGCCACATTGGATTTATGCTGTATTGATTTAAAAACCGGTATTATGGAAGCCATGAAACTGGGGGCAGCAGCTACCTATATCCGCAGCGAACGAGGCGTGGAGCGACTGGAGGCAGGCGAAGTCCCGATGGGTATATTAAGCCCGGTAGAGCCGGTACTTTTATCCAAGAAGCTTTGGGACGATAACCGGATCATTATGGTAAGTGACGGCGTTTTGGATGCGCTGCCTGCAGATGACAAGGAGCTGATGCTTCAGGAATTCATTGCAGGAATGCCGGTAAAGAATCCCCAGGATATGGCGGATCGGATTCTGTTATTTGCAAGATCATTTACGGAAAGTGCTGCAGATGATATGACAGTGCTGACTGCCGGGATATGGAAACGAAAATAATAATTGCAACAGATATGATTTGCGGGTATATTTATGTAAGAGAGGGGAGAAAATCAACTAAGGAAGGTGGCTTAATGTACAAGACGATTTTGGATTATGTCAGACGGAACCAGCTGTTTGACCGGGGAGACCATGTAATTGTGGGGCTATCCGGAGGAGCCGATTCTGTCTGTCTTCTTGTAATCTTAAATGAGATGAAGCGGGAATTTGATTTAAAATTAAAGGCAGTTCATGTTCATCATGGGTTAAGAGGAGAAGAAGCGGACAGAGACAGTAATTATGCCAGGGAACTTTCGGAAAAACTGGGAGTGCCCTTTTCCTGCGTTTATGTAGATGCGGCAGGTTATGCGAAAGACCATGGAATGTCTGTGGAAGAAGCGGGAAGGCATTTGAGATATGAGATTTTTGAACAGGAAAGAAAACAGTTAAACGGGACAAAAATAGCAGTGGCTCATCATGGAGATGACCAGGCAGAGACAATATTATATAATCTGTTCAGGGGAACCGGTTTAAAAGGGCTGGGAGGAATGCGTCCGAAGAGAGGGAATATTGTGCGCCCTCTTTTGTGTGTGGGAAGAGAGGAAATTCTTGCATATCTCAGTGAAAAAGGGATATCTTATTGTGAGGATTCAACCAACAATGGAATCGAATATGCCAGAAACCGGATCAGAAAAGTAATCCTTCCCCAGGTGAAGGAACAGCTCAATGCAAGGGCTGGCGAGAACATTCTTCATGCGGGAATTATGGCAGCCCAGGCAGATGCCTACCTGGAAAAGCAGGCAGAGAATCTTTTAAAGAATCATGGAGAAAGAAAAAAAGACAAAACCGGGTCCGTTGTTCAATGTGCAATTGAGACGGATTTACTCTTAAATGAAGATGATATTATAAAAAACTATGTGATCCGGCGTATGATCAGAATCGTCAATCAGTCCATGAAAGATATTACTATGATTCATGTGGAAAGCGCATCAGCGCTTCTTTTTGGTCCTGCAGGCAGGCAGATTGACCTGCCCGGAGGACTGATTGCAGTTAGAACCGGGAAGAAAATGTGGATAAAAAAGAAAAATGTCGAAGATCAGGTGGATAACCTCCAGGAGGTTTGTCTCCCAAATGTGGATTTTTCTATTTTTTCCTACAAAAAAGGCATGGAAATTCCCAAAAACGGGTATACGAAATGGTTTGATTATGATAAAATCAAATGTGCACTTTCTGTGAGGTATCGGGAAACCGGAGATTACATGACACTGGCCGGAGGCGGAAGAAAGACATTAAAGTCTTATCTGATCGATGCCAAGGTTCCCAGAGAGGAACGTGGAAAAATTCCACTTGTTGCGGAAGGTTCCCATGTCCTATGGGTAATCGGATACCGGATCAGTGAATACTATAAGATAACAGATGATACCCATACAGTAATACAAATGCAGCTAGACGGAGGAAAAGTTAATGGATGACAAGATACGTGTGATGCTATCAGAGGAAGAGATAGCAACAAGAATTAAGGAAATAGCGGAAGAGATCAGCAGGGACTATAAGGGAAAGCCTCTTCACCTGATTTGCATTTTAAAGGGAGGCATTTTCTTTACCTGTGAACTGGCAAAGAGGATCGAGCTGCCGTTAACCATGGACTTTATGTCTGTTTCCAGCTACGGATCCGGAACTGTATCAAGCGGAATCGTGAAAATAATAAAGGATTTGGATGACCCGATCGAAGGCAAGGACGTATTGATTGTGGAGGATATCATTGATTCCGGCAATACTCTTTCTTACTTAATTGAGGTTTTAAAACAGAGAAATCCAAACAGCGTGGAGTTATGTACCCTGCTTGATAAGCCGGAGCGCCGCGTGAAGAAACAGGTTGAAGTAAAGTATACCTGCTTTACCGTGCCGGATGAGTTTATCATCGGTTATGGTCTTGACTACGATCAGATATACAGGAATTTGCCATATATTGGAGTGATAGAACAGCAATAAGGAGGCAGCATGTTGAAACAACAGCAACCATTTAAAGGCTTGGGATTCCTGCTCCTTCTGGCTATTATGCTTTTATTTGCCAGTAGACTGCCCCAAAAGAGCGGAATCATTACAAACCAGGAACTTATGCAGGCGATAGACAATGGGACCATTACTTCGGCCACAGTCAAACAAAGCGATCCGCCCCCAACCGGCAAAATCGAGATGACTATGACGGACGGTTCATCAAAGCAGGCCAATGTATCCAATGTAATTGAAATTCAGGACCTTCTGGACCGGAACGGAATTACCTATACGGTGGATGCAGTTCAAAAAGAGAATCTTTTTCTGGTCGTTACTCTTCCCATTATTTTAACAGCAGTAGCGCTGGTTTTTCTGTTTATGTTGATGAATGCCAGGGCCGGAGCCGGCAGTGCTAATGCCAAGATGATGAATTTTGGAAGGAGCCGTGCTCATCTTGCCAAGGATGCCAATAAAGTAAACTTCAGCAAGGTAGCAGGACTTGAGGAGGAAAAAGAGGAACTGGAAGAGGTTGTGGATTTCTTAAAGAATCCGCAGAAATACACTGGAGTGGGGGCCCGTATTCCCAAGGGTATTCTTCTGGTTGGACCTCCCGGAACAGGAAAGACACTACTTGCAAAAGCGGTGGCTGGAGAAGCAGGCGTTCCCTTTTTCTCTATATCCGGTTCAGATTTCGTAGAGATGTTTGTCGGAGTAGGCGCATCCCGCGTGAGAGATTTATTTGAAGAGGGCAAGAAGCATGCGCCCTGTATTATATTTATCGATGAAATCGATGCAGTTGCCAGAAGAAGGGGAACCGGAATGGGCGGCGGCCATGATGAGAGGGAGCAGACGTTAAATCAGCTTCTCGTTGAGATGGACGGATTCGGAATCAACGAAGGAATCATTGTAATGGCAGCGACCAACCGTGTAGATATTCTGGACCCGGCTATTTTAAGACCCGGACGTTTTGACCGTAAGGTCAGTGTAGGAAGACCGGATGTGAAGGGAAGAGAGGAGATCTTAGGAGTTCACTCCAAGGAGAAACCTCTTGCAGAGGATGTAGATTTAAAAAGAATCGCTCAGACCACATCGGGATTTACCGGCGCGGACTTAGAGAATCTGATGAATGAAGCTGCTATTTATGCAGCAAGGCACAGCAAGAAGTATATTAATCAGTCTGATATTGATAAAGCCTTTGTAAAGGTGGGAATCGGTGCAGAAAAGAAGAGCAAGATTATCACTGAGAAGGAGAAGAAGATTACAGCCTATCACGAAGCGGGGCATGCAATCCTTTTCCATCTGCTTCCGGATGAAGGACCGGTTCACACCATCTCCATCATTCCTACGGGAGTCAGTGCTGCCGGATATACCATGCCTCTTCCGGAAAGTGACCATATGTTTAATACCAGAGGTAAGATGCTGCAGGATATTATGGTAGACTTAGGCGGACGGATTGCAGAAGAGATTATCTTCGGCGATATCACCACAGGAGCTTCCCAGGATATTAAACAGGCGACTGCTCTTGCCAGAGCCATGGTTACCCAGTATGGAATGTCAGACCAGGTTGGTATGATTAATTACGACAATGACAGCGATGAGGTATTTATCGGGAAAGATCTGGCTCATACCAAGAATTACGGAGTCCAGGTTGCCAATACCATCGACAATGAAGTTAAGAGAATTATTGATGAATGTTATGTAAAAGCGAAAGAGATTATCTTAAAGCATGAGGATGTTCTTCATTCCTGCTGTAAACTGCTGATGGAAAAAGAGAAAATAGGCCAGAAGGAATTTGAAAGCCTGTTTCCTGCTGAGGCAGAGCCTGATACGATCTGAGCATTGATATGAGAGAGAAGCACAGAGAACCGGTAAAATATCTAAGTTTTTGCCCGGGTATCTGTGCTTTTTTGTTGTCTGTGGTGTACCAGAAAAAATATGCATAAAAAATTATTCGTAAAAAAATGATGTTTGTGCACACTTATTTTCTCAGGCATGGTATATTAATAATCGTAACCCCCCCCAATACATTATATAGTTTTTGCTACACCCCATAAGAAACGAAATACCTTCTCCGAAAAACGGTCAGCTACCCCGCTGACCGTTTTTTATTTTATAATAGAAAGGTGGGTTGTATAATTGTTTCCAATCAGATAAAATAATAGTAGAGTAGACGTGAAAGGAAATGAAGAACCTATGTGCTTCCAAACAGAGGCGTTAAATAAAGATGCATTATTTACTGATGAGACTGACAGCTTCCGGTTCCCGTCGGAACCTGAGGAAGGAGACGAAGTAGTTCTTCTTTTTCGGACAGGATTAAATAATGCAGATTCTGTATGTTTTATAGAGGCGGGCAGACAGTCTGAGATTTTCATGACAAAATCAAATTCAGACGATTTGTTTGACTATTTTGAATACAGACTGAAGACAGGCAGTGACCCAATAAAATATTGTTTTCTGGTGAAAAAGGGAGACGAGATCTGTTATTATAACCGTCTCGGACCTATAGGGCAGTATCCGGATGCAGGCTGGTTTACCATTGTGCCGGGATTTACTACGCCTGACTGGGCCAAGGGTGCTGTGATGTATCAGATATTTGTGGACCGCTTCTGTAATGGAGATCCCTCCAATGATGTGGTAAGTGAAGAATACCGCTATCTCGGACAGAAAGTGACAGCGGTGGATAGCTGGGATAAATACCCGGATCAGTTTGATGTGGGCTGTTTCTATGGCGGAGATTTAAAGGGAGTCTGGGATAAGCTTGATTATCTTGAGAATCTGGGGGTGGAAGTGATATATTTAAATCCCATATTTGTTTCTCCCTCCAATCACAAGTATGACTGCCAGGACTATGATTATATTGATCCTCATTACGGTGTGATTGTAAAAGACGGAGGAGAGACGGTGGCAGCGGAAGCTTCCGATAACCTCAGTGCTACAAAATACATGATTCGTACAACCGATGATTCTAACTTAAAAGCAAGCAATGAGTTTTTTGCCAGGTTCGTCAGGGAGGTTCACAAACGGGGAATGAAGGTGATTCTTGACGGTGTATTTAATCACTGCGGTTCCTTCAATAAATGGCTGGATGGGGAGCGGATCTATGAGCTGTCGGGCAGCTATGAGCCGGGAGCATATGCATCGGAGAACAGTCCTTACCGTACCTTTTTTAAGTTTACTGATAAAGAATGGCCTTATAATAATTCTTATGATGGCTGGTGGGGACATTCTACACTGCCAAAGCTTAATTATGAGGGTTCTGAGATACTTTGCCGCTATATCCTGGATATTGCCGCAAAATGGGTTTCTGAGCCTTATAATGCCGATGGCTGGCGTCTTGACGTGGCAGCAGACTTAGGTCACAGCAGTCAGTTTAATCATAAGTTCTGGAAGGATTTCAGAAAAGCTGTAAAAGCAGCAAATCCTGATGCTATCATACTGGCAGAGCATTATGGAGATCCGTCTGCCTGGCTGCAGGGGGATGAATGGGATACCGTTATGAATTATGATGCATTTATGGAACCTGTTTCCTGGTTCTTAACAGGTATGGAAAAACACAGTGATGAAATTAATTCAAAGCTTTTGGGAGATGGCGAGACATTCTTTCGCTCCATGAATTACCATATGAGCCGTATGACGACGGGATCGCTTTTAACAGCGATGAACCAGCTATCCAACCATGATCACTCCCGGTTTCTAACAAGAACCAACAGAAGAACCGGCCGTACTTCAACGGAAGGACCAGAGGCGGCGTTGGAGGGGATCAGCTATGGGTTGTTCCGGCAAGGTGTTATGATCCAGATGACATGGCCTGGAGCTCCTGCTATTTACTATGGGGACGAAGCGGGAGTCTGCGGCTGGACGGACCCGGATAACCGCAGGACCTATCCCTGGGGTAATGAAAATTTAGAACTGATTGAGTTTCACAGATATATGACTGAGCTGCACAGGACCATTCCGGCGCTTCGCCTTGGTTCTTTAAAGCCCCTGCTGACAGGAGATCATCTGATTGCATATGGTCGTTTTTTAAATGACAGTATCTGTGTGGTTGCAGTCAGCAACCACACAAATGAGCAGGAGGTTATAATTCCTGTATGGCAGCTGGGTATGAAGGACGGAGATACCATGTCACGGGTTATGCTTACTTATGAGAATGGCTATAATGTGGGCAAGATTTCATTCACAGTTGAACCGGGCGGGGTACGAGTTCAAATGCCACCTTTAAGCTCCGTTTTGCTGGTGGGGGACCGGGAATAACTTGTACATTTTTGTTATAAAATTTTAAAAATGCCTTGATTTTTTTGATTCTCTATGATAAAATAACACTCGCTTGTTAATAAAGCATGGGTGGGTTCCCGAGCGGCCAAAGGGGGCAGACTGTAAATCTGTTGTCTACGACTTCGAAGGTTCGAATCCTTCTCCACCCATTTAATTATAAAAAGGCGGTGTGTTCAAGTGAACACACCGCCTTTTTTGACACCAATTACTCAGCCTGGAGAGCTGCCATGGTAAAGTAATTATATGGCTGGTTGAAATGCGGAAGGAAAAAGATATCTGTCAGCTTTAGCCGGTCGATAGTCACCTGTTCCTGAATCGCAAGAGAAAACATGTGGATAGCCATGGAGATATCATATTCGGAACACATCTGGGCACCCAGGATAACCCTTGTTTTTTTATCATAGACAATCCGGATTTTAACCTTATAATTGTCATGTTCTATAAATGCAGGCTTCTGTGTATCCTCATAATCAGCAGCAGCGGCATCATATCCCAGCTTTTTGGCTTTTCCCAGAGTGATTCCGGTGGATACCATCTTAAGATTCCAGATGCAGATACCATTAGATCCCTGAACGCCATTGGATTCAAGAGGAGTGCCACAGGCATTATGCGCTGCTACAATTCCGGAACGGACTGCGTTTGTCGCCAGAGCGATGTAATTGGTTCTCTGAATGGAGTTATCAAATACGGTAGCACAGTCTCCGATTGCATAGACGTCAGAAACGCTTGTCTCCTGGTGCAGGTTAACCAGATAGGCTCCGTTCTTAAACAGCTTCAGAGTGTCTTTGCCAAGCTGGTTGTTGGGTTTAAATCCAATACCAAGCACAACCATGTCTGCTGCATATTCATTTTTATCCGTTACTACTTTTTCTACTTTATCGCTGCCCTTAAGACTGGTTACGGTCTCTCCAAAGGCCAGTTTGATTCCATGGCTTTTTAAGTTTTCAGACATGATCTCTGTAAACTCAGGGTCATAATAACTGGACAGGCAGGTATTCATATTATCAATCAGAGTAACAGTCTTTCCGATTCTGTTAAATGCCTCAGCCAGTTCCACTCCAATGTATCCGGCACCGACAACTACCACATTGCGGATCATTGGGTCGTGAAGTTTATCAATGACCTCTTTTGCATTTTGATATAATTTAACATATTGTACATTAGTCAGGTCCGTACCTTCAATATTCGGTGTAATAGGAAGGGAACCAGAGGCTATAATCAGCTTGTCATAGGGCTGTTGATAGCTTTGCCCATCTTTTCCTGTAGCGGATACCAGCTTTTTCTCAAAATCAACATGATTTACAATGGTCTCTAAATAAACTTTTGCTCCTTTTTGCTCAAAAATTTCTTTACTGCAGTAAAACAGTCCATCCGGTGAAGTGATCTGATTACCGATCCATAAAGCCATACCGCACCCTAAAAAACTGATATTATTATTAGAATCAAATATAATGACTTCTTTATCTTTGTAATTATCAAGTATTGTGTTAATTGCAGCAGTACCTGCATGATTTGCCCCGATTACAACAATGCGTTCCATAAAGTTACCTCCATAATTGTATTTTTTTTAATTATAACACATCGTTAAAATAAAAACAATTACTATTATTGATAAAGTGATATTATTTTTCCATTTAATACGACCGAAAATAGTTGACAAAAAAGGTGTCTTTTTGTATAATCGATATGTTGTTCAGTGCTGAGGCATTGAGAGCATAAGTTGCCGGCGTGGCGGAACTGGCAGACGCACAGGACTTAAAATCCTGCGGGACTTACCTCCCGTACCGGTTCGATTCCGGTCGCCGGCATAGCAATAGGCTGTTGTACTTTTTGGTACAGCAGCCTTTTTTGCATTCCGATAATGCTATTTGTTTCATTGTAATGCTCAAACTATTAGGAAAGGCTGCTTAAATCAATGAGATCGCTTGAAAAAGCGGCTTCAAGTGTTGCTTTGGATTCTTTCAGAAGGTTAATGACAAAATTCAGCTTTTCTTCTGAATAACGATAAGAAGGAATAGAAACACTTAGAGCTGCTATAATCCTTCCTTTGTTACACAAAGAAACACCGACGCAGTGGACGTCAGGGGTAGATTCTTCATGCTCAATGGCAAATCCACGTTTATTAGTCTCTTCCAATTCTGCTAATAAACGGGGCCACCGGGTAATGGTATGAGGCGTAAATTCCGTTAAACCGTCGGGGTATAATGCATAAATTTTTTCTGGTTCCATATCTGCTAAAATAGCCCGTCCAATTGCAGTACAGTAGAGAGGAAGTTGTTTACCTACATATGATACCAGGCGGATAGGCTGGGAAGAATCTTCTTTTGCAATATAGAGCAGATTGCTTCTGCTTTGAATTCCTAATTGGCACGTCTCATTGCTTTCTGCTACGATATGTCTCATCTCAGCCTTGATAAATTCCAGTGCGTCAATGTGGTTTGTATAGGAGGATCCTACGGAAAAAGCCGCGATTCCAATAAAATATTTGAAGTTTTCTGGATTCATATAGATGAATTTTCTTGTAGTCATGGTATGTACCAAAGGCATAATGCTGCTCTTTGGAGCATTTAAAGATTTTGATAATTCTGTTAATGTCATCCCATTTCCATTTGTTGATAGTAGTTCAAGTATATCCAGAACCCGTTCCGTGGGCCGATGTTCATTTGAAGGCATATGTGACACCTCATTCATTCAGATTTATTTCCATTATATCAAAGTGCAGGATAGAATTCTATAGGATTCATTTGTGAATACTGCATAAAAAGTAAAATAAAATATGTCAGATCAAACGAAAACAAATCTATTTTCTTTTCTTTATTGACATTATTAAAGGTTAGTGCTAATGTTTAGTTTATGAATACTTATATGCGTACTGAGTACGTATATAAGTACTAAACAAAAAGGGAGGCATATGATTTATTTTGGGGATGGTTGTGTGAAGCTGGTGGCAGGTGAGTAAATTAATTAATGTTTAAAAAGGAGAAGAACATGATGGAAAGAAGCGGTAAAATTTTATGTGGATTACAAAATCAATACTATCGGGCTACGTACAAATCAATGGGATTTACTACGGAAGACTTAAAACGTCCGATGATTGGAATTGCCAATGCCTGGAGTGAGTGTGTACCCGGACATTTTAATCTGCGCCAGGTGGCACAGCGTGTAAAGGATGGAATTTACCGTGCTGGTGGAACTCCGGTGGAATTCGGAGTAATCGGCGGATGCGATGGAATGGGACAAGGCCATGATGGCATGCACTACATACTTCCGTCAAGGGAAATTATAGCCAATTCAATTGAATCCATGGCTCAGATTAATCTTTTTGATGGTATTGTGCTCCTTGGCTCTTGCGATAAAATTGTTCCGGGGATGCTAATGGCGGCAGCCAGACTGGATATTCCCTGTATTTTACTTCCAGGCGGTCCCATGGAGGGAGGGATCGAATTCGATGGCCGTAAATCAGATCAGACATCCAGTACAGAGGCTTATGGAATGCTGTCTGCAAACAAGATCACAGAAAAGGAATACACATCATTGGAGAACTTAGCCTGCCCAACCTGCGGTTCATGCGCTTATCTGGGAACGGCGAATACCATGTGTTCCCTTTCAGAGGCCCTTGGAATGACGCTTCCGGATGGCGGAATTATTCCGGCTGCCAGTGCAGCTCGTCTTGCTGTCGCGGAAGATACTGGTATCAAAATTGTGGAGCTGGTGGAAAAGAATATTACCGCCCGCCAGATTATAACAAAGGAAAGCATGAGAAATGCGATTAAAATATGCCTAGCCATGAGTGGAAGCACCAACGCTGTCATGCATCTGACTGCAATTGCTCATGAGGCAGAACTTGATATGAATGTTCTGGAAGAATTTGACCAGTTATCAGGAGTAACCCCTCAATTGGCAAAAATCAATCCGGCTTCTGAATATAATATGGTTGACTTTTACCGTGCCGGTGGTGTATCAAGACTGTTGGAAGAGATGCAGCCCATTATCTGCGCAGATGAAATGACTGTAACAGCTCATACCGTGTTGGATAATATAAAAAATCACATATACCAGTATCCGGAGGATTGCAGGGTAATAAAAACCATGGCTGATCCATTTGGATATCAGGGAGGTGTGGCAGTACTTCGTGGCAATCTGGCACCGGATTCCGGTATTACAAAGCCAGGGGCATTTGATGAAAGTCTTCACCATTTTACAGGAGAGGCCATTTGTTTTGATTCAGAAGAGGCTGCAGAGGAAGCGATTCTGAAAGGGGTAATCCGGGATGGACATGTGGTCGTAATCCGATACGAAGGTCCTAAGGGAGGACCGGGAATGCGTGAAATGTACAAAGCTATGAAATATTTATACGGGCGGGGGTTATCTAAAACAACTGCGTTAATTACAGACGGACGTTTCAGCGGAACCAACAATGGCTGCTTTGTGGGACACATCTCACCTGAGGCTGCAGAAGGCGGAGCAATTGCCATTATAAAAGATGGAGACAGAATTGAAATTGATGTGGAAAAGAGAAGTATTAATTTGCTGGTCAGCAGCGAAGAAATCGAAAACCGGTTAAAAGAGTGGAAACGTCCGGAACCCAAGTTTAAACGGGGCTATCTGGGATTATATTGTAAGATTGCTGCCTCTGGTTCTGAGGGTGCTATTTTGCAATATGACAAGCTGTAAGGAGGTGCTGAAATGAATATTTCTGCATTTGGTGCGATCCTTGCTCTTGTGATTGCAATTATTCTCATACTAAAAAAAGTGGAGCCTACTTATGCCATGATTTTTGGAGCTATTTTTGGCGGGCTATTGGGCGGAGCGGGATTAACCGGAACAGTAAGCTGTATGATTACAGGTGTTCAGGGAATTGTATCTGCAATTGTCAGAATTGTTACAGCAGGTATTTTAGCCGGAGTATTGATTGAGAGCGGTGCTGCAGCGCGTATCGCAGAAGCTATTATAAGTAAAATGGGGAGCAAGCGTTCCCTGGTTGCCATCATGCTTGCAACGTGGTGCCTGACAGCAGTAGGAGTATTTGGAGATGTGGCAGTTATCACGGTGGCTCCCATAGCGATTCAACTGGCAAAGCGGTCTGGTTTTAAGAAGCTTGGTATTTTAATGGCTCTTATTGGTGGCGTGAAGGCAGGAAATGTAATGAGTCCCAATCCCAATGCAATTGCTGCTTCCGAGGCATTTGGAATACCTCTGACCTCCACTATGCTGGCTGGAATTGTACCAGCAATTGCTGCTCTGATTGCAACCACCCTTCTCTCCCGGGCATTAATACATAAGGGTTCGGATTTTGAAGGGATGGAAGAGGCCGTTCTGGAAAGTGAACTGCCTGGTCTCTTCGGTGCGGTTGCAGGACCTGCAGTCACGATTGGTCTGCTGCTGTTACGACCCCTATGCGGGATTACAGTGGATCCTCTGATTGCGCTACCCGTAGGAGGAATTTCCGGTATTCTTGCCATGAAGAAGGGGAAACATATCTGTTTTTATTTTACTTCCGGATTAAAAAAGATGAGCGGAGTTGCTATGCTTTTAATAGGAACTGGAACACTGGCAGGTATTATTTCCAACTCTAACTTAAAGGATGTCATTATTCAGGGAATTGAACTGGCAGGGCTTCCGGGCTTTTTGCTGGCGCCCATATCCGGTATTTTAATGGGAGCAGCCACTGCATCTTCCACAGCGGGAACAACTCTCGCAAGTCAGATATTTGGCCCCACGGTTATGATGGGAGGAATATCTGCAATTGCGGCGGCGGTTATGACGCATACAGGAAGTTTCGTTTTTGACGGTTTACCTCATGGTTCATTTTTCCATGTAAGCGCAGGAGCGCTGAATATGGATATTCGGGAAAGATTGAAATTAATTGTGTATGAATTCTTAAACGGATTGTTCATGGTTATTGTTGCGGTATTGGTTTATGGGGTGATGAGGATTGCCGGATAAATGATGAGAAAGGATAAAGATTATGTATAAAATTATTACTCCGGTAGTAACTGTCTTTGACAGAGATGAAAAGCCGGATTATGAAGCAAATAAAAAGGTCATTGATTTTTTGGTACAAGGAGGAGTGGACGGGATTCTGGTACTGGGATCCACCGGAGAATTTACCGGACTTTCTCAAAAAGAAAAATCTGATTTCTTTCACTTTTATGCTGATTATACCAACCAGCGTGTTGAATTATATGCAGGTACAGGAAGCACTAATTTTAAGGAGACGGTAGAACTCTCCAATGAAATATATTCTATGGGTTATGTGGCTCCTATGGTAATCGGACCATATTACTATGGACTTGATCAGGAAAAGCTGTTCATATTTTATGATACACTGGCTAAATCCTTAAACGGTGATTTATATGTTTATAATTTTCCGGCAAGAACAGGACATTCCATTGCTCCGGAAACAATAAAAAAGCTTTTACAGCAAAATAAGAATATTGTAGGTTTAAAAGACTCTGTTACAGAGCCAAACCATACAAATCTGATCTGCCGGGCGGCTGATAGACATCCATTTTTGTCTTATTCGGGATTTGATGATCAGTTTCTTTATAATATTTCTTCTGGAGGAAATGGCTGTATCGGAGGATTATCAAATATAGTGCCTGAAATCTGGAGCGATCTGGCAGCAGCGGCCAATAGAAAAGACTTTGAACGTTCTATTAAGTTGGAGAATCTGATCCATCAATTAATGCCTCTATACGATATGGATTCCAATTTTTCACTTTTATTTAAAAAATTAATGATAAAAAGAGGAGTAGAAATTTCTCCCCAGGCAATTTTTCCATTTAATCAAATGAATGAAGAGACTTATTGCAGGGCAGCGGAATTAATGGATCGAGTAATAGCCCAGTACAGGGATTTTGTAAGAGTGGATATTTGACCAGTTTTTAAGTAACATTTATTAGGAAGATATTATATTACGTCAGGCAGAGTTAGTATAACGCGGCATCCGCCGCCAGCAAGGTTGGAAAAAGAAGCTGTGCCATCGTGAACGTTAATAATCTGCCGTACAATGGTAAGCCCAAGCCCGTGATTATCAAGGGCCATCGGCTCCAAAGGCAGATTAAGCCGTTCCAGTGTCTGCAATGGAAACCCGGTTCCATTATCTGTAACAGACAGAAGAGTGGTTTTGAAACCACTGGACAGCCGGATTCTAATATCACAGCCGTCTGGGTTATGTTCCATGCTGTTTTGAATTAAGTTGGTTATGGCCCGGCGGATCAGCTGGCTGTCCCCATTTATAATAATGTTCTGTGCGTTCTCATCTATTAAAATATCCAAAGTATGTTTGTCTGAAATACTGCTGTTTAAAACATCAGCCGCCAGACTGCGGATCAGGGAGGTCAAGTGGATTTCTTCTTTGCGTAAGGGCTGCATGTCATATTCCAGTTTGGAAGCCAGATTCAGATCATTAATTAATGCTTTGATTTTCTGACACTGGCTGCGGATAATGACAAAAAGATCCTGCTGGTCTCTGGTGAGCGATTTGTCTTCTTCCATCTGACCGGCATATCCCATGATTACGGAGAGAGGCGTGCGGATGTCGTGGGATATACCCGCAATCCATGTTGTGCGTGCATTATCCCGTTTATTTAAAGCTGCCTCCTGACGTTTCAACTGTGATGATGCATGGTTTATACCTGAAGCCAGATCCCCAAGAATACCCTGGGCAGGAAGTGACACCGGCTTCATTTGAGCTAAATTTTCAATCCCTGCGGTAAGTTTTTTTAAGGAAAGAAACAGCCGAAGACCAAAAAGCAGTGCAAGTATTACAGCAGTAACAAGATTCAGAATTAAGAATATTGGTACCCAGAACCGGGAGTTGTCCATTGTTTTCATAGGGAGTTCTATACCGATTTTCCACATGCTGTTTTTGGGGCTGCCAATTACAAACAGCCCGTCCTTGTGCTGCCATACCTTTACCGGATAATCCCTTAAATACCATCGGGACAGTCCAGCCACATCAGTAAGTGTATAGGTCATGGGTACATCCGATGGGAGATTTCTGTTCCATATAACATTCCCTTCTCTGTCTATCAGCATAGCCCATAGCTGATGCTGATCCAGTTTAGCGGCGATCGGGGCAGAGAGTGAAAATTCTCCGTCAGACAGAGCAAGTCCGTCCGCCATCTGACTAACCGTATAGTTTTTTCCGTATTCCCTGGCTGACTGAAACAGCCATGCAGCAAGAATGGTGAAATTAATGATCAGCAAAAGAATCGCTACTGCTGCGGCAGATAGTACATATCTGGATAAGATTTTAATCATGGTTTTCAAGTCAAAGTCACCCCCACCAGTTTATAGCCCAGTCCCCGGACGGTTATCAGGCAGATAGGGTCGGAAGGTTCCGGCTCTATTTTTTCGCGCAGCCGCCGGATATGTACCATCAGTGTGTTCTCGTATCCGTAGAGAGGGTCTCCCCATGCTGCAAGGCACAGACTGTCTCCTGTCACTATTTTTTCTTTGTTATCAAACAGCTTTTCAAGGAGTGCAAACTCCTTTGCCGTAAGAGTAAAGTTTCCTTTGGCAGAAGTGACTGTGCCGCTGTTAAAATCGATTCTGGTCTCCCCCAGATAAAATACAGCTTTTTCTTTCGGGTTTAAAACAGCCGGAAAATAGGTGCGGCTTAATACGGCATTAAGACGCAGGATTAATTCTCTTGGCAGAAACGGTTTGGTAATGTAATCATCTGCACCCAGCCCCAGACCCAGAAGCCGGTTTTCATCTTCATCTCTTGCGGAAAGAAACAAAACAGGTGCTGTGGATATGGATCGGAATTCCCGCATGAGGGTAAAGCCATCGCCGTCAGGAAGGGATACGTCCAGTATTACGCCATCTGGTTTTTCAGAAGTAAACAGAAATCGTGCATGACTGCAGTCTGCTGCAAAAATAATTTTTTTAAAACCATTTTGCTTTAATATATTGCCAACCATTTTGCGAAGCTCCGGTTCATCGTCAACAAGAAGGAGTTTACAGTCAAAGATATCGTTCATGGCGTTGGTTCCTTTCCGTCCGTTTTGATATTATTATAACCGAAATGAAGGGTTTTTGAACGAAAAAGTAAATGTTTAAGGTAAATGTAAGGTGGCCTACAGGTCGGTGTAAGGCTGCTTTGTTAGACTGAGACCATAAAAGCAAAGGAGATGAACAGAATGACAAATATTATTACTACCAATGGTCTTTGCAAACAATATGGATCTGCCATGGGAGTAAAGGATTTAGACCTTACAGTACCTGAAGGGGTGATTTACGGATTTCTCGGTCCGAATGGAGCAGGAAAATCCACCACAATGAAGATGATACTGGGACTTGCAAAACCAACATGCGGGACTATTACTGTATTTGATAAACTGGTAAACAGTAAAAACCGCCTTTCCATTTTAAAAGAAACGGGTTCTCTCATTGAATCACCAAGTTACTATGCACACCTTACAGGAAAAGAAAATTTGAAAATAATCAGTACCTTAAAAGAGCTCCCGGATCATGAAGTTGACCGTGTGCTGAAGCTTGTCCGCCTGGAAAAACAAAAAGATAAAAAGGTGGGTCAGTATTCTCTGGGAATGAAGCAGAGGCTGGGGCTTGCCGCCGCACTGTTAGGAAATCCCAAACTACTTGTTTTAGATGAACCCACCAATGGACTGGATCCTGCCGGTATCCAGGAGATACGGGAGCTGATTTGTTCGCTGCCTCACTCTTTTGGTATGACGGTAATGGTATCCAGTCACTTACTAAGCGAAATTGACCAGATGGCCGGGCATATTGGTGTGATCAGCAGAGGAGAACTGGTTTTTCAGGATCGGCTGTCTGTGCTTCATGACAGAAGTGACAGTTGTATTGCAATTCGTACTCTTAATAATGAAGCGGCCAGTAACGTATTAAGCAGCCAGGGGATTTCCTGTCAGGAAGATGGGAGCTTTTTACTGATCCCCAGACTTTCTGACAGAAAACTGGCGGAATATTTTCTGCAGTTTTTAAAGAATGAGATTGGTGTTGTCCGGATAGAAGAACGGAAAAAAACGCTGGAGGATATATTTTTGGAATTAACGGGAATGGCGGTGAATCTTTAATGAAAGGAATATACCTTGAATTTTATAAAATGCGAAGGAAAAAAATATGGGTTACGATTGTGGCGCTGTTTGGAGTTGAGTGTCTGTGGGCATTATGGGCATTTCGGGATATGAATGCCAAAGAGCTGTCACAGGGGTATATGCAGTGTCAGTATCATTTTTCTGTTCTCAATACGATTTTGATGCCTATGATTGCGGCAATAACAGCTTCCAGAATCTGTGATCTGGAACATAAGGGACAGACCTTTAAGCTGCTCCTGACGGCGATGCCCGCAGGTGCCCTGTTTGATGCGAAGTTTATTTGTGCCTCCCTGTATATGGCGGCGGTAGGCACTGCCCAGACCTTATTCATTATCATTCTGGGAAAAACGGTGGGATTTACAGGAACGTTTTCACCGGGGTACCTTGTTTACGGTCTGATTACTACGGTTACGGTGACTATTACCATTTTAGCGCTTCAGCAGGTGGTTTCTTTATTATTTTCCAATCAGATGATTCCGTTGATCGTTGGAATTACAGGAAGCTTTGCAGGACTTTTTTCCCTGTTTCTGCCACCTGGCATACAAAAAGGAATCATATGGAGTTACTACGGGGTTTTAACACCGGTAAAGATGAATTGGGACAGTCAGACTAAAATCGCGGATCTGCAGTATATTCCGGTTGACTGGAGTGGCTTTGTGCTGCTTTTGGGATTGTTTGCAGCAATCTATCTGACAGGACGCTGGTGCTTTATCAGAAAGGAGCGATAAGAATATGTTATGGAATGTACTTTGCGGGGAACGGATGAAGTTAAGACGCAGCCCTGTATGGCTGGCTTTTCTTATTCTTCCTGTTCTCCCTGCTTTTATGGGGACATTTAATTATCTTCAAAATATTGAAATTCTGGAGGACGGGTGGTACAGTCTCTGGACTCAGCATACGTTGTTCACCTGTTATTTCTTTTTGCCTGCAACAATTGCTGTTTACTGCTCTTACCTTTTCCGGCTGGAGCACACCAATCATAACTGGAATTGTGTCATGACGCTGCCTGTTCCTATGCTGTATTTATATCTGGCAAAACTCATTGCGGCATCTGCCATGGTGATGATGACTCAGATTTGGGTAGGGATTTTGTTTATACTTTCCGGAAAGTTATCGGGTCTTTCAGGTCCGGTTCCGCCGGAGCTTTTTGAATGGCTGGCGTTTGGGACTCTGGGAGGAGTTGTCATCTGCAGTGTCCAGCTTTTCCTTTCACTGATTATCCGAAGCTTTGCGGTACCGGTAGGAATTGCAATGGCTGGAGGAATTCTGGGAATTGCAGCTCTTTCCAAAGGGTTTGGAGCTTTCTATCCCTACACATTGTTAAGCCTGGGAATGAGGGCTAACAGTCCGGGCGGCCCGATGGCATGCAGTCAGGGGCAGTTTCTGGCAGGCTGCCTGTTTTATCTGACAGCATCAACAGGAGCAGCTATCATATGGTTGAGAAAGAAAGATGTCGTGGCTTCCTAGAAAGGAAGTAATTGTGTAAGCATTTGGTAAAAATTGTAAAATATTGGTAAAGCATCTATACTTATCAGAATATTATCCGTTATAATAATCCTGTCTCTTTCCATAATGGAATAGAGCCATACGTTTATATCGGAGGACAGCAGGAATGAAGAGACGTAAGATAGCAGGAATCAAAAGAGAATTGATCTTATTTACTATGGGTTGTATCATTTTTATTGTATTTATTTTGTCTGCGGGATCTGTATATTTTTCTTATAATTTAAACCGCAGAACTCTGAACAAATGTTTAAAAGAGACGTCTGAACTGGTGTCAGAAAAAATCTCTCAGCAGTTAAAAGAGTATTCGGTGATTGCTGAATCCATTGCTTTGTATCAGAAGGGGAATGTTGCGCGGGGAGGAAATATAGGGCTGTTTTTAAACATGTCCAGCTCCCAGTATGGTTTAAACAGGATTGATATACTCTCCAAGGACGGAGTTTCTATTGTAAACGGAGATTCCTATAGTCAGGATCCGGCATTTATGAAGGCGGAAGAAGGAAAGCCTTCCATATCAGATCCAATTATAAAAGAAGGAAAAGTTTCTTACGAATACATTTATCCCTATGGAGACATTGTAGTTGTCCTGGAATTTCCATACTCTGTATTTGAAGAAATTATAAAAGATACCAAACTGGGAAATACAGGAAGCACTTATATGATAAACCGGGAAGGCAGGAAAATGGCTCATGAAGATTTTTCACTTGTTTTATCCGGCCAAAATGATATTGAAGATGCAAAAAAGGATCCAGGAGCATATGCAGAGGCTGCCAGCCTGGAGAGTTCCATGATAAAAGGTGAGGCTGGTTTCCGGTTTTTCCGGATAAACGGAAAGAATAAAATCGGGGCATATACTCCTATAGCAGATACGGATGGCTGGTCTGTGAATGTAACGGCTATGGAGTCGGAATTTATGTCAGAGGTAACAATCTCTATTCTGGGATCCCTGCTGCTTGGGATTGTTTCCATGATACTTGCGGGTCTGGCAATGCTGCACATTGCAAACAGAATTACAAAACCCATCGGACAGGCGGCAGAGGCAATTGAACGGCTGTCAGGAGGTGATTTAAATCTGGAATTGTCTGTTCGCAGGAGTGATGAAATAGGACAGATTGTACAGAAGGTCAATGAGATGGCAGGAAAATATAAAGAAATCATCTCGGACATATCCCGGTTTCTGTATGAAATATCCTGTGGAAATTTACAGGCGGAAAGCGGCTGTGAGTATCCTGGTGAATTTAATGGAATCCGGACTTCCATGGAGGCAATTGCATATCGGCTCAGAGAGACGCTTCTGCGCATTAAGGCATCCGCACATGAGGTGACGGAAGGCTCCGGGCAGGTCTGGGATGGGGCCCAGGAGCTTGCAAAAAGATCTGCGGAGCAGTCCGGTGCCATAGAAGAACTGCAGACTTCTATAGCAGGGGTCTTTCAACAGTCCGTAAAAAATGCTGAGTATGTGAAGAAAGCTTCATCTTATGTAACAGAATCCGGAAAGAAAGTGGAAGAAGGGAATTTACATATGCGCAGATTAAATCAGGCAATGGAAGAGGTGGACTTAACTTCCAGAAAAATCAGCGGCATTACAAAGCTGATTGAAGATATCGCTTTTCAGACCAATATACTGGCTTTAAATGCTGCAGTGGAGGCAGGCAGGGCAGGAGCTGCAGGAAAAGGCTTCGGAGTTGTTGCAGATGAAGTCCGTAATCTTGCTGCAAAATCCGCAGATGCAGCAAAGGAAACCAAGGGGTTAGTGGAGCAGTCCGTCCATGCGGTTTCAAAGGGCAGGAGTCTGGCAGTAAATACGGATCGGGTCCTGAAGGAGATAGCTGGACAGGCTGGTCTGACGGAAGAAGTAATCAGGGAGATAGAAAACTCCTCCATGGAACAGGTACAGGTGATGGAACAGATCAATCAGAGTCTTTTAACTGTGTCAGAAGCAGTTCAGTCAAATATGGAGACTGCGAGAGAAAGTTCAGAATCCAGTGAACGGCTGACAAGACAGGCACAGGCTCTTCAGACAGAAGTGTCACATTTTCAGGTAAATGAAAAGCAGATTGAATCAGATCAGGAAGAAGCCTGATTCAATCTGTTTTTCTATAGTTACGCCTCTGTTTTCCAGAAACCATGAAGATTGCAGAACGCATAAGCTGCTCTGGGAGAATCGCCTTCCTCCAGGGTAAAATGGGCAACTGGTTCACAATCTGGCGTAAAATGGATTCTCATCTGGCATCCGGCCTTCGTCTCAAGCATAATCCAGGTAATACTGTGTTCTTCTGTCATAGGGTGGAGCACGCTTCCTACCTTAACTGTGACGTGAAGTCCCTTTGTCTCCAGGACAGGTGCGTGCTTTTCCGATGCGGCATCGGAAGTATTAGGTTCCAGGATTTCAAAGGGCTTTAAACTATCTGGAATAGCAGCGTTTGGTGTTCCAAGAATTGCTTCCAGGATGACGTTTCGATTTTTATCAGTAAAAAATAACGGTTTTTGGTTCATTGTGTTCCTCCTGTAATAAAAATTATTTTTTTGCCTCATACTAATAAAAAAGAAAAGAGGTGCAGGTATGAGTGCTGATGCAGAATTACTTAATTTCATTTATCAGAATTCCCAGATGGGAGTGGAAACATTACACCAACTTTTACCAATGACGGATAATGAAGCCTTCATTAAACAGATTCATGAACAACTGAAGGAATATACAGTCATTCATGAGGAGGCAAAGGAACTATTAAACAAACATGGGTATAAGGAAAAAGAAATAGGGCAGCTTCAAAAAGTGATGACCTACCTGACTATTGATATGAAGACGATGATTGACAAAACTGCTTCCCATATGGCCGAAATGCTGATCCTTGGAAGTGTACGGGGTATCATTGACTGTATTAAAAGAATCCGTCAGTATGAAGGGGAAGCAGAAAAAGAGATTGTGGAATTGATGAAGCGTCTGCTGAAGTTTGAAGAAAACAATGTAGAACAGTTGAAAATATCACTTTAACTAAATTAAGAATGCTGCGTTAAAAAAACGGTGACTGATTCCGGTTTTTTAACGCAGCATTTTTATGAATGATTTTGTTCCAGCAGTACTTGATACGTCCGATCTATGAGAATGGCGCCCAGCGGAGCGGTGACCAGGATTGACAAGACGGCAACTGTTAAAACAATGTCTCCACAAGACAGTCCCATGGCAAGAGGAAGTCCGCCGATGGCAGCCTGTACGGTTGCTTTTGGCATGTATCCGAATGCGGTAAATATGCGCTCTTTTTTATTGAGGGGAGTTTTTATCAGACACAAGAATACGCCGGCAACCCGAAAAGCAAGGACGCATAATATTAAAAGAACAGCCATAATTCCGGCCCTGAGTGCGTATTGAATGTTAACAGTAGCGCCTACCAGAACAAACAGAAGAACCTCTGCGGCAACCCAGAGCTTGGAGAATTTAAGCGAAAGTCTTCTGGATAGTTCATATTTTTTCTGTCTGAGTGTAGCGCCAAGTGCCATAATTGCCAGTAGTCCGGAAAATCCAATGTTACCCTTAATGTAATTCTCAGCCGTTACAAGAAGAAACGAAATGGAAAGGATCAGCATAACTTTTACGCTGTCTCTTAAGTGAAAACGCTGAAAGAAAAAGGACAAAAGAAGACCGGCAACAGCACCGCCCAAAAGTCCGAATACAATTGAGGTAGGTATGGTGAGAAAATCAGATGGACGGATTGCTTTTCCGCCTGCCAGGCCGGTAAATGCAGTAAAGAGTACAATTACGTAAACGTCATCAACTGAAGCGCCAGCCATAATAATCTGGGGGATGCTTTTTTTTGTCCCGTAACCGCTTTCTATAAGCTTTAACATTCTGGGTACAACTACCGCCGGTGAGACCGCGGCCACAACCGTTCCCATAATTGCAGCATCTAACCGTGTGATGTTCAGAAACATGGGAGCGAAAATCACCATAGCGGCAATCTCGCAGCTGGCGGGGATAAAGCACATGAGAATAGCAGGGCGCCCCACTTTCTTCAGATCCTGGATATCCAGGTTTAAACCGGCCCTGGTGAGGATAATAATAAGTGCGACTTTACGCAGATCCGCCGATATTCCCAGAATAGATGGATCGAGAAGGTTAAGAACGTAAGGACCAAGCAGCATGCCGGTCAGGATCATTCCCAAAAGACTGGGAATCCTCAGTTTTTCAAAAAGGGAACCCAGAGTCATTCCAATAAGAAATATAAGTGCCAGTGATAATAACATATTGTTTCTCCATTCTTTGCAGACGATTAAAAAAGCTGATACGTCTGCGATATTTTATCACAGAAGTCATCAGCTTAATAAGCGGTTTAAGGACTAGCCTTAGGGAGAACCTCATTCCCTGCTTTTCGTATTATAATACAATTATTTACAATTTACAATTATTTTTTCTGTTATTTTATGGATGCATAATGGGCCGGATACCATTTCTGGAACCATTTTGTAAAAAAACCAAGCAGAAAAGGAAGTGAGGTATTGAGGATGGTGACTGGCAGCCTGTAATTAAAGTTCAAAAACAAATACGTCCACAGAGTGGTGAAAAGATAAAGAACTCCCCAGCATGCTGTCAGAATCCGATTGGTTTTTATAAAGAGAGGAATATTTAGTGCACGTTCTCCGCCAAATCCATACATGGAATAGTGCGCGGACAATGGAATTTTTATAAATACGGTCACAGTCCACATCAGTCCAAACAGGAGATAGGAAATGGGTATAAGATACAAGGGGGGAAATCCGGTTATAGCAAGGAGTCCAAGAAGCGCCGCCGAAAACCCGGAGAACACATCAAAACGGGTGGGCAGATACCGGAAAAAAAAGAACGGTATGGCTGCACTGATAATAATTGTTAGAATACCCCCAAAGACAGGGTGATAAAAGCCTGTAAACCACAGAGGAAACCATGGCAGCAGCATAAGGGTCATATTGCTTTTTTTAACTGGAGCCGTTTGGTGGACCTGAGACTTAGAAGAAAGACCCATATAATCATCCCAGTGAATTAACAGCTGAAAATCACCATCTACCTGATAAAGATGCTTCATCAGTGCAGTCTGGCCGTCAATTTCGCCTTTTGCGATTTGCATCCACACAGAAAGGGGCGTTGTGATTCTGGTGGTATATGGTTTGAAATTCTGGGTTAAAACCTGACAATCGTCCTTGCCCATAATTAACTGTACGGATATATCTTCATCCGTATAGTGCATTTCCAGAACAAGATCCTTGCCTTTCCAGGAATTCTTCTGGTAAAGTGCCGCCATCTGTCTGGTAAATGTAACAGCCTGATCTGATTTTTCCTGTTTACTGTCCTGGTTCAGTGGTTCGACTCCCCAGCTTGCATTTGCCATGTGTTCAAATACATCTCTTGGATAAAGCATTTGGTTTAAGAGGTCTCTGGTTTCCCGGGAGACCCTGCTGTCTGCAAATTCTCTGCCTGCTGCACGGACAACCTCCCGATACTCGTCGGTTCGGTTTTTCAGTTCGGGAACGGAAAAAAGCTCACCCTGTCCGCAGTAGATGCTTTCGTAATTGTCCTTACCCAAATGGTGGGTAAACTGGGCATCAATTGCTTCATAATTGCCTTTGGCGGTATAAAAGCCGCAGGTGGAGATCAGGACATAACGTTTGTCTGAAGTGCTGTACCGTGAAGGATGGGAACCGCTGTGGTCTCCTTCGTTCATAAAAGGCAGTACCATAGGAAGCTGTCTGTCTATCAGCGCCTTTAATGGGGAAGGAAGACCGTAATAATATAGGGGGAAGCTGTATATGACCACATCAGCAGCCAGAATCTTTTCTATTACCATGGTCATATCATCGGATATACAGCATTTTCCCGGTGTCTCCTTCCAGCAGTGGAAGCAGCCCAGACATGGCTTAATACTGAGCTGGGAAACGGTAAGCGTTTCTGTGTGAACAGGAGTGCTTTCTTCCATTCCCTGAACAAATGATTCGGTCAGTTTCAGAGAATTGCTTTTAGTGCCCCTGGGACTTCCGTTTATAATCAGTACATTCATGTTAGTTCCTCCAGTCGTTTGATGGATCTGCGGGCCCAGTCCATACACATTTGTATGTAGCTGTAGCCGAAATCTGCAGATAATTCCCAATACAGCCTCTGGTCTGTTTTTACCAAGCCGCTGTAGTGACTGATGCTGTCAGGAATCTGCTGCATTTCACCCTCATAAAGGCTGCAGTCACTGATAAAATCATTAAGCATATCAATGCACTCTCTGGGTGGTCTGTTTCCGGAGAAGAATACTTTCATTAAAAAAGCATTTTTATTTCCCTTGGTAAATTCGTGATTCTCCTCTGAGAGCCAGCGGAAAAATTCTTCTTTGCCTTTTGATGTGATAGAATAAAGCTTTTTGTTTGGTTTTTCTGTCTGGATAATGGTTTCGCAGGTGACGAATTCCTTCTTTTCCAGTTTAGTCAGTTCTAAATATATATGGCTGGTCTGGGCGTACCAGAAGAAACGGACAGATGAACCAAATGCTTTGGCAAGATCGTATCCGGTCATACTTTCATAAGATAAAAAACCCAGTATGCTGTGGCTTAAAGACATGGTTTTTGTTTACCTCCTGCAATATTATAAAATTATAATATAATAAAATTATAATATAGTCAACAGCAAACTGTTATTATTTTATATTTTTTTGCAAAATTAAAAAAACTTGTCTTGACAATTGAGGAAAAATCTTGTAAAATTACTGATGTTGCAGGAGAATAGGCCCAGATAGCTCAGTTGGTAGAGCAGAGGACTGAAAATCCTCGTGTCGCTGGTTCGATTCCGGCTTTGGGCACTGTGCTTTTCGAGGCGCATTTGAAATCTTTCTGAGATCCTTGCGGGTGTAGTTCAATGGTAGAACACCAGCCTTCCAAGCTGGATACGTGGGTTCGATTCCCATCACCCGCTTTATAATTAAAACGGGCAGCCTTGTTTCTGAGGCAGCCCGTTTTTGATATGTAAATTAACTTAAACAATCATGTTTATCTTCCTTTTAATAAACAAAGAGTGCGGTTCTGGATATAAAATTTCAGAATCGCACTTTTGCGTTATAGGTGCAGGCTTATTCGACGGTCAGACAGACAATCAGTAATTAATATATTTAGAAATATGAGCTTGTTTGCATAATAATATATGTGTTATATTTTACAAAAGAGATGAAGTAAATAATATTTTACATCGAAACGTTTTAAGATGATAATTAGAAAATGGACAGGAGAAAAAGAAATGAGTATAAAAATCCCTTATGACACAATGAGAGAAACCGTTGAGAAGGCGCTGCTGCAGGCAGGATTATCAAAAGAAAAGGCAGAAATCTGTGCTAAGATTCACACCGAGTCTAGTGCAGACGGAGTGGAAAGCCATGGGTTAAACCGAGTTCCACGATTTGTAGAATATGTATTAAAAGGCTTAATTGATCCGGAAGGAGATCCGGAATTAGTCGGTGGCAAGGGTGCAGTTGAAAATTATGACGGACATCTGGGCATCGGCATCACCAATGCCCTGTTTTGTGCAGACCGTGCCATGGAACTTGCCAAAGAGCATGGAATCGGCTGTGTTGCTTTGAAAAACACCACGCACTGGATGCGGGGCGGCACCTATGCCTGGAGAATGGCGGAAGCCGGATATATGGGAATGAGCTGGATCAATACAGAAAGCTGTATGCCGCTTTGGGGAAGTGATGAACCGGGAGTAGGGAACAATCCGTTCTGTATCGCAGTTCCAAGAGAAGATGGTCCCATCGTACTTGATATGGCAATGAGCCAGTATGCCTACGGAAAGCTTGGCGTGTACCGTCTGGCGGGCAAAAAGCTGCCATATCCCGGCGGCTTCGATAAAGACGGCAGTCTAACAGATGATCCGGGAGCGATTGAAGAAAGCAGAAGGATACTTCCTGCAGGATATTGGAAGGGAAGTTCCATGGCCATTGCTCTTGATTTGGCGGCGGCTCTTATGGCCAATGGAAAAAGCGGTCTTAATATGGATGAGGAAGGCAGAGGAAGCTGTACAGGCTGCTGTCAGATATTCATTGCTTACGATCCATATCTTTTCGGCGCAAAGGAAGAAATTCAGGAGATGTTAAACAGAAGAGTTGAAGCTGCAGATAACAGCCATCCGGAAAAAGAGGGAGGTAAAGTTGCCTGCCCCGGTGAACGTACCATGGAAACCAGAAAGCACAGTATGGAAAACGGAGTCACCGTTGACGAACAGATCTGGGAACAGATCTTAGCGATCGCTTCGGGGAATCTGGATACTAAGGATATTGCAAGCAAATAAAACACAGATCTGACAGCCGTCTACCAGCTGGGATTTTATCAGATTAAATTCATGCTAAGAGGCATCATGAGATGAGCAATCAGAATCTGATAAGCCTGATCTGTATTTCCACTTTTCAACTGATGATAAAAATTCTCATGCTCCTCTAACGTAGCCTGTGTCCTGCCTGTAACAGTAAGGGCATTGGCTGTAGTCAGATGGATCATGTAAAGAAGGCGCTGGAACAAATGATCAAATTCACATTCCTGTTCCCACCCATGAGTTTGTGGTAGAGATGATACATGCTCTGGAAGAGAAAAACCGGTAAAGAAGGAATGGACACCGGCAGAACGGATAAAAAGTTACAAAATATTAAAAAATAATTATATATAAAAAAACTTGTTACTATATAAGTTCTGTGTTATAATCTTACTGCTTTCGATTTTACATATAAAAGCAGGGGAATTGCCAATAACAATTGACAAGGAGAGATTATGAAAAAGAGAATTTATGGTATTTTACTGACTTGTTTACTGATTGCAGCACTTGCAGGCTGCAGTAAAAAGACTGAGAGCACAGCAGCAGACACAACAGCAGCAGAATCACAGACAGCGGCAGAAGAAAGTAAGGCAACAGAAGAGAGCACCGTCGCTGATGGTGCAGATGCATTCACAACGTTTGAAGACCCCAATGGAATGTTTACAGCCAGCTATCCGGGAACACCTAAAGAGATGAAGCAGTCCGTTTCTTCTGAAGGAACTGCAATAGATCTGTATTCCTATATGCTTGAGCAGGAGGATGCTCTTTATAATGTAATGTACAGTGATATACCAGAGGCTGGTAATACAGACCCCGCAGCCATGCTGCAGGGAGCCGTTTCCAATATTCCATATACGATTGAAGACACCAAAGATATTACTCTTGGTGAGTATATGGGAAAAGAATTAAAATACAGTGCTCCGTTAGAATCTGATACAATCACCTTCTATCACAGAGTTTACATTGCCGGAGATCGTATTTACCAGCTTCAGGCTGTTTCCAGTACTGGAGAAAGAACACCGGAGATTGATACGTTCTTTGAATCCTTTGCACTGACAAAATAATAGATAGCATCATTTAATCAGGATTCCCCAATTCTGTTCATTATGTATCGTTTGAAAGATCCCCGTTTTACAGACAGGGAAAAGCCCCGTGCAAGAAAGTATGAGTCATACTGAATGCACGGGGCTTTTTAATTACTGAATAAACGTTCCTGCCTGAATCTGACCTACAATTTCTTTATACTGAGTCTGAATATCCTCAGGAACTGCATTTGAGAATGATCCAATGCTTAAGCAGCCGTTGCCTAAATCGCCGTAGATGGTCTGGCCGCCGAAAGTATCTGCTTCTACATCCTTCATACATGCCTTTAATAATGCCGCATTATCTGTTACCACAGAGCAGATGATGATCTTGTCATCAGCAGAACCTAAATCTCCGGGCTGACCAATATCGTATCTGCCTTCTGAACCAGACAGGGCTTCCCGTGCACCGGTATCAACGGCGGAAGCATCACCGAACATTACATCAACGTCATAGGTGGATACCATGGAGGAAGCAATCTCCTTGCCCTTGGCAGTATCACTGAAAGATCCGGCATAAGCAGAAGATACTTTAATATCAGGATTTACCTTTTTTGCAGCCTTTTCATAACATTCCAGCTTCGCTTTGGTAGTATCCAGCTCCATACCGCCGATAAATCCGATGTTGTTTGTCTTGCTCATGAGACCGGCAAGAGCGCCTGCCATGTAGCCGATCTGCTTTGCATCAGGGAGAATGGAGGTAATGTTTTCTGTTTCAACGGTACCATTTAACAGAGCAAAATTGATTTCCGGATATTCCTCTGCTACCTGCTTTACAGCATCGGTATACTGATTTCCAGGTGCAAAGATCAGGTTATAGCCCAGCTCTGCATAGTCTGTCATAACAGTGGCATAATCAGCAGTAGCAACATTGTCGGTATACACAGTTTCCCAGCCGCTGTCCTTAGCTGCATTAACCATAGCCTGATAGCAGCTTGCTCCCCAGCCTCCGTCAGAAACAGAAGAATCAAGGACCATGGCTACCTTAAAGCCGCCAGCTTTTGTGTCAGCGGCCGCCTGGGTGTCACCTGCTTTTGTGGTCTCTGCTGCTGTAGTCTCTGCTGCAGATGATTCTGTCTTTTCTGGAGCAGCTGTACCGCCGCATGCAGCAAGACTCATGGCGGTAAGAACTGCAGCCATGATAAGTGAAGCTGTTTTCATAGTCTTTTTCATAAAAATCCTCCTTTTATGTTGAAAAAATATATATTCGCAGGGCTATCCTGGAATTATCATCAGCGTTCTTCTCTGTAATAGGGCTGACCGTTGGCCTTCGGACCGTTTTTGCGTATTCCGAAAAATGCAAGAACAAACAGGGTGCACAGATAGGGAATCATCTGGAGTAACTGGTAGGGCGTTGATGGACTTAAAAGCTGGAGCCGGATCTGCAGTGCATCGCAGAAACCAAAAAGCAGGCAGGCTAACATGACACCGGAAGGCATCCAGCGTCCGAATATAACGGCTGACAGGGCGATAAAACCACGGCCTGCCACGATTCCCTCGGAGTAAGTACTGGTGTAACAGATGGTTAAATATGCACCGCCGATTCCTGCAAGTGCACCACAGATAACGCAGGCAAGGTATTTCTGGAGCACCACATTGATTCCCAGTGTTTCTGCAGCTTTTGGAAATTCTCCTACGGCTTTAAAGTTAAGTCCGGCTTTTGTCCGGCTAAAGAAAACAGCCGTAACGGGTACCAGAAGATATGCTGCATATACCAGAGGGATGTGGTGAAAGAACAATGGACCAAGAACCGGTATCCTGTTTAGAACCGGAATAGGAAGCGCCTTCATGGATACGCCCTGAATGAGTGTGGAGGTATCAGAAAAGGAAAGGCGGTAAATAAAGGAAGCCAGTGCCGGAGCAAAGATATTAATCGCCATACCGTATACGATCTGCGGCGCGCATAACTGGATGGTACAGAAGGCATAAATCATATTAATGGCAATTCCCGACAGGGCTCCGGCAAGAATCCCTACCACAGGGCTTCCGCTGCGATATCCGATCAGGAATCCGATTAATGCGCCAAAGGACATGATGCCGTCAAGACCGATATTGACTAAGCCAGCCCGTTCCGAATAGGTTTCAGCCAAAGCAACAAACAAGATTGGAGTAGCCATGCGAATGGTGGAAAGCAGAAGCTCTGTAAGAAAATTCATGTTTAAAAATGCATCCATCAGTTAGTGACCTCCTTTTTTCCCATATGGCTGTTTATGTATTGTCTGATTGCAGGAAGTTTTAAAAGTGCAGTGCCTGCCACTGCAAAAATAATGACCAGTGCCTGAATTATATCAACCACTGCAGTGGGAATCTGCATGCCGGTCTGTAAGGTGCTTGCTCCCTTTCTCAGAATGGCGAAAATAAATGCCACAGCGGCGGTTCCGATGGGATTAAGCTGTGCGATCAGTGCGATTGCAACACCGTCAAAGCCGAAGCCCTGACCAAATCCGCCCATCAGTCTTAATTGTTTGCCGTGAAGTTCCACGCTTCCGCCAAGTCCAGCCACCGCTCCTGAGGCGATAAAGGAGAAGAGTACATACCGGTTAACAGGAAAGCCGTTAAAAAATGCTGCAGTGGAGTTTAATCCAACTGCTCTCAGCTTAAACCCTTTTGAGGTATAGAAAAGAAAATAGTAGCCTGCAAATGCAAGAGACAATGCAATCCAGACACCCCAGTGAACCGGAAAGCTTTTTGAAATAACTGACAGTTTGGTGCTGGCAGGAATGGCAAAAGTCTGAGGCACGCTTCCATCACGCAGAAGTGTGGTATAAACGTAACCCATAAAAAGAGTTGCTACATAGTTCAGCATAATGCTGACAATCATTTCATTTAAGCCTCTTGTTATTTTCAATATTCCGGGAATGGCACCCCACAATGCTCCGGCTGCTGCTCCGACCATGAGGCTTAACAGAATTCCTGCTATTCCCTCCATTCCTGATTTTGTTACAAAAAAGATGCTTGCAACAGCGCCCATTACAAACTGACCTTCTCCGCCAAGATTGAACACACCGCATTTATAGGAGAAGGCAGCGGTCAATCCGGTAAAGATTAAAGGACAGGCAATCACAAGGGTTTGGGCGATTTTTCTGCTGCTTCCGAATGCCCCTGAAAACAGAAATCCATATGCCTGAAAGGGGTTCTTACCCAGGCAGATAATAATAATTCCTCCAATGATGAATGCCACAAGAATGGATAGTACGGGCACGATGACTTTCATTAAATTTTCTTTTTGTTTCATGTCCTAATTCCCCTTTCCTGCCATTGCAAGTGAGATTTGTTCTATGGGCGGATTGACACCTGAATAGGTTCCCATGACCTGACCTTCGAACATAACCAGAATCCGGTCGGACAGATTAAGTATCTCATCAAAATCTGCACTGATTAAGAGAATTGCGCAGCCCTTATCCCTGGCAGCAGCCATGGTATCATGCACATAACGGGCAGCTCCGATATCTAATCCTCTGGTGGGATGAACTGCGATTAAGAGCTCCGGGTCATTCTCCATTTCTCTTGCCAGTATTATTTTCTGCTGGTTGCCTCCGGAGAGGTTGCGCACCTCTTGCTCGATGGAAGCGCAGCGGATATCATTTTTTTCCTTCATCTCAAGAGCAAATTTAGTAATAGCTTTATTCTTTAACAGCGCGCCGTGTCCATAGGAAAAACGGTCTTCTTCTGTTGCTTTTAAAACCAGATTTTCCCTGACTGTCATATTGCCGATGAGTCCCATTTTATTACGGTCTTCCGGGACATGAGAAACATGGGAGAGAATGAAGCCATTGGGTGCAAAGCGGGAGATGCGGGAGGCCTTTAACAACACGTTTCCTTCCTCCGGTGCAATAATTCCTGCAGCCAGCTGCGCCAGCTGTGACTGTCCGTTCCCGTCCACTCCGGCAATGCCCAGGATTTCACCCTTCCGGACTGTCAGGCTGACATCGTTTAAGCCGCTGTGTTTCTGCTGCTTTTGATAACTGATCTGCTGAAATCTTAAGACTTCATCTCCTGGAGAGGTGACTTTTTTATAATTACTGGGTACCATTTCTCTTCCGATCATTAAATTTGCCAGCTGGGTGCCATCGGTATCTTCTTTATTTAATGTGGTGACAGTTTCCCCGGTCCGCAGAATTGTAATCCGGTCACTGATGGAAAGTACCTCTCTCATTTTATGGGATATAAAGATCACGGATTTCTGTTCTCTGGTCAGCTTGCGGATAATGGAAAAAAGCCCTTCCGCCTCCATGTCGGTGAGGGCCGCCGTTGGTTCATCCAGAATAAGAAGCTCCGCTCCCCGGTATAAGGCTTTTAAAATTTCCACTCTTTGCTGAGCGCCAACAGAAATCTCAGTAATCAGCTTGTCCAGCTCCACATCGAGACCGTATTTTTCTGAGAGAGCAAGAATTTCTTTTCTGACCTGATCCTTTTTTATGAAAACAGAGGAATCCTTCCGGCTTCCAAGAATAATGTTTTCCAATACGGTCATGGCCTCCACAAGCATGAAATGCTGGTGAACCATGCCGATTCCCATCTTTACTGCTGCCTTTGGAGAATCAATTTTTACTTTTTCTCCACGGAGAAAAATGCTTCCTCCTGTGGGCTGGTACAAGCCGATTAAAATATTCATCAATGTGCTTTTTCCAGCGCCGTTCTCCCCCAGCAGAGTATGTACCTCTCCCTCTCTCACAGAGAGATTGATATTGCGGTTGGCATATACATCCCCAAACTGCTTGGTGATCTTCTCCATTCTCAGCAATTCCTTCATTGGTTCCTCCTAGCCTCTGATCTCCCGGATCAGGATTGATTTGCAATAGGCAAAATATAAATCTAAATCAAATGCTTCCTTGTCAACCAGAAACTGAACCGTGGCTCCCTCCAGTAATGAGACGGCAATTCCTGCAACCAGATTCTGTTTTGCCAAAGGCATATCAGGTGCAAATTTTTCTGTGATTTCCCGTATTTCGCTCCGCCAGTTTTGATAGGAGCGGCAGAATTCCTGATGCATGTCAGGATCCAGGCGGGATTGATTCCAAAAATCCAGCTCAGCAACATCATATTTATCTTCTATTAAAATTGTGTAAATCTTTTGTTTTATAAAAATGTCCAGATGATCTTCCAGGGTCGCTTCCGGACCAATTCCCGATTGGTTTATGGATTGCTGGCGGATTTCGCGGTAACGGTTTAAGACTTTTCTTTGAACAGCAAGGAGAAGTTCTTTCTTACTGTTATAGTAGTAGTGAATATTGGATTGAAATAAATGTGCTTTTTCTGCCACCTGCCTGATTCTCAAGCCTCCGATGGTCTTTTCCTGAATGATTGTAAGGGCTGCATCCAGAATTCGGTCTTCTGTTGATAAAATTTGCCCCATATCATGCCCCCTTTTGGTCAGATGACCAATTTCTTGCATTATACGGAACCGTCAGAATGGTGTCAATGAAAAATCAGAATAATTGGATATATTAAGTGATGGATTAAGATTATAAAATAAAAGCACTTCAAAATTAATATAATTAGGAAAATAATAAGGGATAATGGGTGATATTACCAGTGATTTGCTAAGATACAGTAATGGATAAAGTTTCCAAATTATTAGAAATGCACATTTGTTTTATATTATTTCTGTAATAAAAAAAATTAGAAATCTATTGCAAATTTGTCCCGCATATGGTATAATGCCAGTGTTGTGAAACAAATATATATATGCGCGAGTGGCTCAGTTGGTGGAGTACGACCTTGCCAAGGTCGGGGTCGCGGGTTCGAGTCCCGTCTCGCGCTTTTAAGAAAAGCTAGTGTTTATTCGGATTTCCGGTTTTCGGAAGTCTTCTTTTTGTTTACATAAGTAAAAGTACTTAAAGTTTTTCCTTAAAGTTTTTGGGTAACTAGGGTAAATCATGATATAGTCCTTTCTATACAAACATAGTTATCAATTAATTCTTTCTGCATATCGGTATCAGTTTGAGTATAAAACTGGATCAATGTCTTAGGACTGTTCCCCATAATTGATGAAATCAAAGCTGCATTCGGAAAACGCCGCATGTTATTGGTAGCGAAGCTCGTTCGAAATCCATATAAAGATATGTAAGATAATTTCATTTCACCTTTTGGTAATTTTCCATGTGCGTTCTCATACTCTTCCATACTCTTAATATGAGCAGTAAGCAATCTCTTAAATGCTCTTGCATATTGTTGGGGCTTTATAGGGTTTCCATGTTGACTGACAAACAGATAATCGTTATCACACCATATTTTATCCTCGAGGTGGTTTTTCTTTTTCCATATCAATCTTTTGCGCAGCAGATGCGCTGTGTGATTCTGACGAATTGGGAACTAATGAGTTAGGAGCATTATGGCGTATAGGATTGTTTCAACTGAGTGGTAACGTGCCAGTAATTACATAACCTTCCGACCTTATTAGGTTGGAAGGTTATAAGAGAAAAACATAGGGGTATCAGAAATAAAAGTAGCGATGTAATTCTCACTGCCTAATCTATATCATAAGATTTTAAATTGAAAAATTATATGGGGCAGGATAATTAATTATGGGAACAGATATTACGCTTTCTCTATTTATAAAGATTTCTACCTCATTATGAATGGAATCTTCCAGTATAACACTTGCCAGCCAAGGTTTAAATATTTCATTACAAAGTTGATCAGGGGAGGAATAATCAATAAATAGATGTGCTTTACCTGGATCCATAAAATAGTGAATATCTCCAGGATATGTGCCAGAAATGGTCACTTTATCACAAACACTTACAGAGTCGGATCTTATTAAAACCATAACAGTATCTTGAATACGGTAAGCATAAACAAAATTTATATACATAATTAGCCTTTCAAGAATATAATCTCCAGAATATTATATTCTTAATATAAGAAAGTGCCACATTATTATAAAAAAACGTGAAAAAGCAACTGAGCTTAAGAGGATTTAATTAGGAAAAGGAGGCTGATCATGTGTCGAATAGAATATTTAAACAGTTTTGGTTGTCTAGAAAACTGTTGACAATCCAAAACAACGTATTTACAATGATAAGGTAACTATGGTAAACTATAGATTACAAGGAAATTACCTTGCCAAGGTCGGGATAGCGGGTTCGAGTCCCGTCTCGCGCTTTTTCAGAAAAGCTAGTGTTTATTCGGATTTCCGGTTTTCGGAAGTCCTATTTTTTATTATATAGTAAGTATAGAACTTATGTGATTAGTATTCTGTTTATCTTCTTTGCCATATCGACCTGTTTTATCAAAGCTTATAAGTAAATGCCCAACAATAGGATAAATTAATAGAATTATGAAAAGGAGTTTTGATGTTATAATTAAAACGATAGTTAAGAAATAATACTTTATGATTCATGTATTATATTCATAACAAATATATTAAGGGGGAAATGATATGTATTTGCACAAAAAGATTATTGCATTATTAGGGGCATGTATCTGCATGATGGCGACTCCGCTTACATCCATGGCTTCAACTGACACAATAAAGGAGGTAAGAATTATTATCGATTTACAAAGTGATGGGAACGATGTTGAAGCCAGTGTAACCACTGATTCCAATATGTACTATGTAGATGATGTAACTGTAATTAGAGGAGCTGATATTAATTGGACTGATGATGATGCACATATTCTGAAAGTTCGACTGAAGGCTGATCATAACAATACATTTTCTGATGGAACCTTAAAAAAGCGTATATCCGTCAGTGGAGCTAGTGGAACGTTAGCAGATTGCACGTCAAATGGTTGGGATATAACAGCATATATTGCATTAGATGTCTTTTCTGGATATGACATTATTGTGCGTGATTTAGCTTTAAGTGATCTGGAATGGGATGAGATGAATGGGATAGCCAGATGGAACGCAGCGGGTGACTCAGATAAGTATGAGGTACAGCTTTTCTGTGGCAGCCAATCCGTAACTTCTGTGTTAAAAACTGAGGAAACAAGTTTTGATTTTTCCGATCATATCACAAAATCTGGTTCCTATACCTATAAAGTACGTGCAATAACGGATTCCTTGCTTAAGGGGAGCTGGAAAAAATCCGATTCCTGGCATGTAAATCCGAAAGATGCTGAAAATATAAGTTCCGGTGGCTCTGCTGATACGCTGACAGGCCCTGGGGATCTGCGCAGCGGCAAATGGATAAAAGATGATAAAGGCTGGAAGTATCGAACTGACAATACTTATACGGTCAGTAACTGGCAGTATATTAATGGTAACTGGTATTATTTCAATGAATCAGGTTACATGGTGACCGGCTGGGTCAATTGGAAAGACAAGTGGTACTATTGTGGAGATGATGGTGCCATGGATATCAATACGAAGACACCGGATGGGTATCGGGTAGGAAACGATGGAGCATGGACGGGAGCCTGATAGTGTTTATATTCTATAGTATCTGAACTTGCATTTATAACCTTTAAAAAGCCTTGTATTACAGGGCTTTTTATTTTATAGGTTGCATTTTTCGCTGTACAACCTTAAGATATTAGAAATGGAATTACGGTTTATTGCGTAAATTATTTGTGAAAGGGCGGGTCTGGTATGCGGCTGTTCCATGTGAGTGAAAAAGGTTGTTTTTTATCCCAGAATTCCAGAGAGAAAGGAATTAGATAAAAGTGTTGGATTAGTATGGTCTATCGATGAAAAACATTTACCAAATTTTCTGTTAATATGCCGTATGCGTAATGCCCAGAAAAGATTATAAAGAAGATATTATGTCAGCCTCTCTTTTTATTAATTGGCACCCGAAATCATACATAAAAGAAATTAGGAGGATTTATAATGAGTTACGATGCGTTAATAATTGTTGATATGCAGACCGCTTTGGTAGAAGCAGAACCTTATAACAGAGTGACTGTAATAGAGAATATAAAGGTATTATTGGATTCCTGCAGAAAAGAAGGTATCCCTGTCATTTACATTCAACACGATGGTGGAAATGGAGATGAACTGGAGCGTGGCAGCCTTGGCTGGACAATATATAAAGATCTCGCTCCGCTGCCGGATGAAAAAATATTCGAGAAACAATATAACAGTGCATTTAGAAAAACCGGATTACATGAGTATTTGCAGGAAAAAGGTATAAAGAAAATTATTTTATGTGGAATGCAGACGGAGTACTGTCTGGATGTCTCCTGCAAAGTGGCTTTTGAATATGAATATGAGGTAACCATACCGCAGTCAACCACCACCACATTTGATAATGCTTTTGCAAGCGGTAAAGACCTGGCAGAATATTATGAAAAAAAATTTGGAATAACCGCTATGCGCAAGTTGTCAGAATAGATGAGATAAAAGGCTTGTTGAAATAAGTGATTGACTCTCACACGATGTAAGGGTTTATACTAATCTGCATAACAATTGAGAACTGGAGGTAAAAAAGTGGCTTTTGATTTTAAGAAAGAATATAAAGAATTTTATATGCCAGGAAACACACCGCAGATAATAACTGTTCCAGTCACAAATTATATCGCAGTGAGAGGCAAAGGGGATCCAAACCAGGAAGGCGGAGCATATCAGAAAGCATTGGAGATTTTATATGCGGTTGCTTATACCATTCGAATGAGTTATAGGGGGCCACATAAAATAGAAGGTTTTTTTGAATATGTAGTTCCTCCTCTGGAAGGCTTCTGGTGGCAGGATCATGTCGAAGGTGTGGATTACACAAGTAAGGACACTTTCAATTGGATCTCAGTTATTCGCCTGCCGGATTTTGTAGCAAAAGAGGATTTTGACTGGGCAGTGGCAGAAGCGGGCAGGAAGAAAAAGCTTGATTGCTCATTGGCGGAGTTTCTGACGGTAGACGAAGGCGTATGTGTACAAATCATGCACATAGGACCATTTGATGAGGAACCGGCTACCGTCGCTATCATAGATGAGTATCTGCATGAAAATGGGTATATAAATGATCTTTCAGATATCCGTTTACATCATGAAATTTATCTTTCAGATACCCGTAAAGTGCAGCCCGCAAAATGGAAGACAGTCATACGGCATCCGATAAAAAAGGTCTGCATTTAGCATTATACCAGGTTATTGGGAGTGCGTATTCAGTAAATGGCCCCCACTCCGGTATTCGCTTGGCTGAATCCCCACACAGGATTTAAAAACTCTACTAAAGTAAGCGCTATCCCGATAACCGGATAACTCCCCTATCTTCTGTATCTCCATATCCGGGTTATGTAGCAGCAGCCGTTTGGCTTCATTGATTCGTAGTCTGGTCAGATACTTGGAGGGAGTTTCTCCGGTTCTCTTCTTAAAAATCTTCCCCAGATATTCCGTTGTAAATCCCAGCTTTTCACTGATTTCCTGGAAGAAAACTTCCTGTTTATAATTCTCCTGAAGATATTTTTCCATAAGTCTGCAAATGGATTCCTGGCTCAGTCTGTCATGATCCGTACAGTAAGATTCCAGGACATCTGTTTCAGACTTCATGGTGATCAACAGCTTTTGAAGTGATTCAAACAGATTTTCCACTGTAACTGGTTTTAATAAATAATCCACGACTCCATAGCGGATGGCAGACTGGGCATAAGAAAAATCATCGTATCCGCTGATTATTATAATCTTAACTCCGGGATGATTTTTCTTTAAATAGCCTGCCAGCTCAATCCCGTCACACTGGGGCATCCGGATATCGGTGATAATGAGATCCGGGCAGCTTGCTTCTGTTAATTCAATTGCTTCCAGTCCATTCGCAGCTTCACCGGCCAGCTTAAGAGGCAGATTTAATGAAGTGATTTTTTTGATCAGGTTTTTTCGAATCAGGCTTTCATCTTCCGCTGCCAGATAACTATAGCTCTGGATGTTGTTCATAGTATTCCTCCCGTGACTGATAGACAGGTCCTCCCACAATAAAACTGGTCTTTTTTGAACTGGAACAGTCAATCTGAAAAACTGCTTCCGCTCCATAGAGCAGTCTTAAACGCAGACAGACATTTTTAAGTCCCATGTTACCGATCTGCAATGAATTCCATTCTTTATCCATATCCAGGTTTTCATAGAGTCTTAACAATTCGTTTTTCTTTTCCTCACTTAAGAGTCCTCCGTTATCCTCCACCTTTAAATACCACCGTCCATGTTCCGCATAGGAAGAGATGGAGAGCTGCCATGGAGGAGAGATCTGAAATCCGTATTTAAACGCGTTTTCCACAATTGGCTGAATAATGAGTTTTGGTATGTAAAATTGCTCTGTTTCCGTTGCTATGTCCATGGTATAGGAAAAACCTTCGTGAAAACGCATCTGCATACAGTTTAAATAACACTCCGTATAGAAGATTTCTTCCTTCAGCGGGACAATCATATCTCTGGAAGAAGAAATATAACGGAAGTAGTCACAAAGGTACTGGCACATCTGTACGATATCCTCATTCATCTCTTCTTCCGCCATCACAGATATATTGGTCAGGCAGTTATAAAGAAAATGAGGGTTGATGAGTGACTGGGCGGCCTGGAATTTGGCTCTTGTTTCCTCGGATCTGGACAGTAAGACTTCCTGTGAAGTGAAACGCAGTTTTTCGTACATGCTGCGAATGGATTCACACAACAGGGAAAGTTCTTTAATGCGGCTGTCGGCTGAGGTTAAGTTCACTTTTTTTTCGTTAAGAACGCGGCTGATGGTGATTTTCCCCGTGGCTGCCGTCAGCTTTTCCAAAGGTACCGTGAGGCGTTTGGAGATAAAAAAGCAGATGAAAAGGGTTACCAGAATGGATAATGCACCGATCAGGAAAAATGTTATTCTGAAAAAGGACAGGGAACGGTTAAATGCGGATTTTGGTTTGATTAAGATCACAGTCCAGTCATAGCCCTCAATCGTCTGCTCAGCAAAAAGATATTTGCCGCTGCTTCCTGTATTTAAGATTCCAGCCTTATCGTCTTTCGATGAAGCCTGAGTAATCATGGTATAGTAATTTGGATACGAAGAATCCGACTGGTAAGGATAGACAAGTTCCTTCCTGGAATTATAGATAAAGACCCAGCTGTCCGGATTCTGGCTTTCAAGCTGGGAGCAAAGGGAGAATATCCGGTCGCAGTCCTGTACCACTTCAACAATCCCCTCCGGCGTGCCGTCCGGCTCCAGAAAGAGGCGTACCAGGGATATGAATTTCTGGGATTTCTGATTTTCACCTTTTGCAGGCAGCTGCCTGTTTACAATCGGAGCTGTTATGTATTTATGACCGTTTAATGCAAGGACCTGGGAATACCAGGGGAGGCGCTCTAAATTCACAGAAGTAGTCTTAAGCCAGTAACCGGCTTCCACGCAGGAACCATCCATTGTATATAAATTAATTTCAGAGGCACTCTGATAGGCTCCGATCATGGCGGTGACGATATCATGGATTGCCATCGCCTTTTCTCTGGAAGCTGCCTGATGAACAGGTGCCGTACCGTTTCGCTGATAAGAGGTGGAGAACTCCCTGAAATTCATTTTTATAGCATTGGAATATACAACGTTCATGGAGATGGATGAAAGGCTGTCAAGCTGGGTTCTGACGGAGCTTTCCACCGAAGCACACATATTCTCCAGATCCTTGGAGGCATCCTTTAAGGCATTTTTGCGGTAATGAGTGTAGGTGAAAATAAAGAAAATAGCCAGTAGTACCAGGATAAAAAGACCATATATAATAAAGAGATACCATTTTTGGGAATACTGTTTTTCTGACTTTTTTATAGAAAAGCACCTCCCTTTTTGAACAACATTATACAATGTAGTTCAAAAAAATGCAAATAGTAGTTCGCAATTGTCTATTTTGACCCGGTTTCGCTTGTGGTATTATGAATTTATAACAAAACATTATTTTTTCCTGATGCTTATATGGAAAAAATAACGAATCTCTCGGTGAGAAGAATAAAGGAGAATGTCATGAAAAAGAGTGGAAAGAAAGTGATCAGTCTGACTTTGGCGGTATTGCTTGCAGCAGGATTAACGGCGGGCTGCAATACGGGAGCCAGCAGTGGGAAAAGCAATGAGAGCGGTGATACAAAAAAGAATGTGACACTGACATTTGGCAGTCATCAAAGCGGTCTTCCTACTTCTGGTATTGTTCAGGAGCTTGCTAAAGAGTTTGAAGGTGAAACGGGAATCAAGATTGATTTTCAGATTTCCCCGGATGCACAGTGGAGAGATTTAATTAAGGTGAAGCTGGAATCTGGAGAAGCACCGGATATTATATGTGCAGATACGCCTATAGACCTTGCTTCCAGCACTCATATGGATCAATACTGTGCAGAGCTGTCAGACCAGGGCTGGGTAGACCGGATGGATGCAAGTGCACGGTCTGCAGTTTCTGTTGATGGAAAGGTATACGGAATCACCTTTCCAGGGGCGAAAATGTATTTTTACCTCTATAATAAGCACATTTTCAATCAGTTAGGACTGAAAGTTCCCTCCACCTACGCAGAATTCAAAGAAGTCTGCCAGAAAATCAAAGATTCCGGGACAACACCGATTTATGAAGCAACTACCAATGGCTGGCACCAGGTACTTCCGCTGTTTGAGACAGGCGGATTGTGGCTGGCCCAGGACCCTGATATCTACCAGAAATTAAATGACAACAAGATTGATCTGGATCAGATTCCCTCTCTTCTGACGATTATTGAGCAGTTAGATGAATGTGCCAGAGCAGGTTATTTCGGAGACGATTATTTAAGCAATGCATGGGAAAACGGAAAAGAGGCAATGGCTTCGGGCAGATGTGCCATGACAATCGCGGAATTAGGCTACCGGGGTGAGATTGATGCGGATTATCCGGATTTTAAAGCTGGTGAAAAATTAGGGGCGTTTGTGATGCCGTGGGGAGATAACCAGATCGTTGGAGTTAATCCTGCAAGCAATGCTTATTTTATTAACAAGGACAGCAAATATGTGGAAGAGGCAAAGCAATTTTTTGAATTCCTTTCCAGACCGGAAAACTTACAGAAACGTCTTGACGGACAGCCGGAGCTAAGCAACTTATGCTGGTCTGAGATTAAGAGCAAATATTCTGATGAGGATCAGAAATTTCTGGATTCCCTTCAAAAGGCCAATGTAGTCCAGACTTCTGTAAACTATATTGACAGTCAGTGGATGGACGTAGGAAAGGATCTGGAATCCATGTATACAGGCGCGATGAACCCGAAGGATGTACTGGACTCAATTATGAAGCGGCGGACCGAGCAGGCGACTCTGCAAAAAGATCCGGGCTGGATAAAATAAAGGAACGATGTAAATGAACAGAAAAAAAATATATCCGTGGTATTATGCTGCAGGTGCGGCCATTCTCTTCTTTCTTCTGTGCTTTTTGCCGGGCGTGCTTGGAATAGCATATTCCTTTACAGACTGGAATAATTTCAGCAGTGAGATACATTTTGTGGGGCTGGCGAATTATAAAGCGATTTTTCAGGGAAAATCGGAATATTTGAAATACATATTTAATACCCTGTTATTCACAGTAGCCACAACGGTTCTGAAAACAATTGTGGGGCTGGCTCTGGCCCTGTTATTAACCAGGTCTTTTATCTGGGGTAAAAATGTCCACCGTATGATTATATTTTCGCCCCAGGTTATGTCCTATCTTGTGGTAGGTCTGGTTTTTCGGAGCATGCTTCACCCAAACACTGGCTTTTTAAATAATTTCCTGAGAGGAATCGGTCTTGCGGGACTGGCAAAGAACTGGCTGACTGACTTAAAACTTGTTTTTCCTACTGTGATTTTAGTCGATACCTGGAAGGGTATGGGATATATTATGGTGATTATAATTGCGGGGCTGCTTTCTGTAGCCCCGGAATATTACGAAGCCGCCAGCATCGACGGTGCCAGCTTCTTTCAAAAGTTTACCTGTATCACTCTGCCGCTTTTAAAACCGGTTCTTGTGAATATAACGGTTTTAAATGTCACGTATGGTCTGCGAGTTTTTGACATGATCTATTCCCTGACAAACGGAGGACCGGGCAATGCCACCGGAGTGATCAATACGGCAGTATATAAAGAATTTTCCAAAGGCAATCTGGCCATGGGTACCACGCTGTCAAGTATCTTATTCTTAGTGGTTTTATCTCTCCTTTATTTCATTATCTGGTCCATGGAAAACAAGGAGGTGGAGGTATGAAAAAGAGAAGTATTGTTTCCTTGGCCGGAAATCTGGTTTCCTTTTTAATCAGTCTGATTGTCCTGCTTCCGCTGGCAGTCTTATTAATCAACTCCTTTAAGACTTCTGCGGAAGCTAACCGTATGACTCTTTCTCTGCCGAAAAAATGGGTCTTTGAAAATTACATTACAGTGGTGGAAAAGGGAAAGCTGTTTTCTTCATTTCTAAATGGAATTCTTTATGCTTCCTGCAGCGTTGTAATTATTGTCATTCTCGTATCAGCTGCCGCATTTGTAATATCCAGAAATCAAAAGGGAATCAACCGTTTTTTGTATTATTTTATTATTTCAGGAATAGCAGTACCAATTAACAACGTAGCGCTGATGAAGATTTTACAGGTTTTCCATCTGGTGAATACAAGGATCGGGATTATTCTCTTATATGCAGCGATTAATATTCCTTTAAGTCTTTTTCTTTCCTTTGGATTTATTGCGACAATACCCAGAGAGATTGATGAAGCTGCTGTGATCGACGGGTGCAGCCCACGGCAGCTTTTTATAAGGGTGATTGTACCACTGATCAAACCGATTATGTCTACGGTATTCGTATTAGAATTTATGACAGTGTGGAACGATTTTACCATGCCACTGTATTATCTGAATAATTCCCGGAAATGGCCTATGACTCTGGCAGTTTACAGCTTCTTCGGAGCATTTGAGAATTCCTGGAATCTGGTGGCAGCAGACATTATATTAACGCTGGCACCGGTACTGGTGGTATTTGTCATAGGTCAGAAGTATATTGTGGGCGGAGTTTCCGCTGGTTCGGTCAAGGGATAAACAACAGGAGGTTTCCATGGAAAGGCATGAAATTGAGGAACTGTTAAACAAACTGACACTGGAAGAAAAAATCGGGATGATACACGGAACTGGGATTTTTCATACCGACGGAGTGGAGCGTCTGGATATTCCGCCTTTGTGGATGTCCGATGGACCTATGGGAGTGAGAAGGGAGCTTGGAGATGATAACTGGGAGCCAAAGAAAACCACCGGTGATTTTGTTTCCTACTTACCCTCCAATACCGCTCTCGCATGTACATGGAATCCCAGACACGCAAAACAGATGGGGCGCGTCCTGGGTGCGGAGGCAAGGGGGAGAGGAAAAGACGTAATTCTCGCCCCTGGAATCAATATAATCCGCACCCCGCTTTGCGGACGCAATTTTGAATACATGAGTGAAGATCCCTGTCTTACCGCTCAAATGGCAGTTCCGCTGATCATAGGAATTCAGGAGAACGATACTGCAGCCTGTGTGAAGCACTTTGCGGTTAATAATCAGGAGACGAACCGTCTTTCGGTAAACGTTAAGGTCAGCGAGCGGGCACTGCGGGAAATTTATCTACCCGGCTTTGAAGCGGCTGTAACAGACGGAAAAGCCCAGACCATAATGGGGGCCTATAATCAATTACGGGGAGAATTCTGCTGCCAAAACAGTTACCTTTTATGGGATATACTCCGCATGGAATGGAAGTTTGACGGAGTAGTGATATCGGACTGGGGCGCCGTGCATAATACGCTTAAGGCAGCTTTGGGAGGCCTTGATATCGAAATGTCTGTTACTAATGATTTCGATCATTATTATATGGCAGAACCGCTGTGCAGCAAGGTACAGGAAAAGGAAGTGGATGAGGCGGTTATTGATGAGAAGATCAGGAACATCTTAAACTTAATGGACCGTCTGTCCATGCTTGGAGATAAAAGAAAAAACAGGAAGCCAGGCGTATACAATGCATTAAAACACAGGGAAGACATACGCTCCTGCAGCGAGGAAGCTGTGGTTCTTCTGAAAAATGAAGAAAACAGACTGCCCATTATTCTGGAAGGAAAAAAACGCCTGGCGGTAATTGGAGAACAAGCAGACGTACTTCATGCACCCGGAGGCGGAAGCGCAGGAATCAAAGCATTGTATGAGATTTCTCCTCTCATGGGGCTTAAGATGGAAGCAGGGGGAAATATTAAGGTAGAATTTGAACCAGGAGCGGGGGCTGATGGAGTGAAACGGGCGGCGGCTCTGGCTGAAGAATGTGAAGATGTGATTGTAATCTGCGGTTTGAACCATGAATATGATGTGGAAGGGCAGGACCGAACGGATATAAAGCTGCCTGAGGGGCAGGAGGAATTAATTTCGGCAGTTCTGAATGCAAATGATAACGCTGTTGTTGCAGTACTGGCTGGATCGCCGGTGGATTTAGAGAGCTTTGCAGACCGTGCGAAAGCCATTGTATATACCAGCTATAATGGAATGGAGGGGGGACGGGCGCTTGCCAGAGTTCTTCTGGGAAACGTAAATCCTTCCGGAAAGCTGCCGTTTACTTTTCCAATCTGTCTTGAAGATTGTCCGGCCCATAAGCTGGGAGAGTTTCCGGGAGGGGAAACAGTGGTTTATAAAGAAGACGTCTTTGTGGGATACCGTTATTTCCAATCAGAGGGTGTTAAGGTACGATATCCGTTCGGTCATGGATTATCATATACGAAGTATCAATATGAGAATCTGAGAGTTGAGAAAGCCGGGCTGGATTTTTGCATAAAGGTAGATGTACGTAACAGCGGGACACGGGCGGGTCTTGAAACGGTTCAGGTTTATGTCAGGGCTGCCGGGAAAACTGTAAAGCGGCCTCTCATGGAGCTGCGGGCATTTGATAAAACAGAATTGGAGCCTGGGGAAAGTAAGACTTTGTCTTTTTGTTTAACCCAAAGGTCTTTTTCCTATTATAATGAAGAATTAAAGAGTTTCATTGTACCTGATGATGAATATGAGGTTTGTGTGGGAAGTTCTGTTTCAGATATACGGTTAAGACAGTGTATAGAGGTTTCGGAATATGAGAACTGATCCATTCAGGTAAGGAGAGCAGAGATGAAATTTACCAGCGGTTTTTGGAATATAAGAGAGGAAATAATACCTCTCTATGCTGTGGAGTATGCAGACAGCCGGATTGAGGACGGAGAGCTGACGGTTTATGCTCCTGGCAGACATATAAAAGGCAGAGGAGACATTTTAAACTTAGGGATGCTGACAATTCTTATTACCAGTCCCATGGAAGATGTGCTGAAGGTCTCTGTATTCCATTTTGAAGGGCTTGCGGATGCCGGACCCTTTCCTTCAATTGCAAAATGCAGTCCCAGGGTAACCATTGTTGAAACAGAGGATCACATCGTCTATCAGACAGGCAATACCAGGGCAGTCATTGACAAACGGCCTGATTCCTGGGGAATCCGTTTCTATGATGGAGACAGGGAGCTTACAAGCACCGGTTTTAAAAATATGGCGTATATGAAAAACCGGGACAATGGGAAATGCTATATGGTCGAACAGCTTGCTCTTGATGTAGGGGAGTATGTGTATGGTTTGGGTGAGCGCTTTACCCCGTTTGTAAAAAATGGTCAGGTTGTGGAGATGTGGAATGAGGACGGTGGGACTGCCAGTGAGATTGCCTATAAGAATATTCCGTTCTATATGACGAATAAGGGATATGGGGTTTTGGTTGCTGATCCGGGAGACGTATCCTATGAGGTTGGCAGCGAAAAGGTGGAACGTGTTCAGTTTTCTTTAGAGGGAGAAAAGCTGGATTATTACATTATCAATGGCCATACACCGAAAGGTACCATAAAAAAATATACGGAGTTAACTGGAAAGCCGTCTCTCCCGCCTGCCTGGTCCTTTGGTCTCTGGCTGACGACCTCGTTTACAACGGAGTATGATGAAGATACCACATCAAGTTTTATTGATGGAATGGCAAGACGGGATATTCCTCTGCAGGTTTTTCATTTTGACTGCTTCTGGATGGAGGCGTATGAGTGGTGCAATTTTACCTGGGATGCCAAAACATTTCCGGATCCTGTGGGGATGTTGAGACGCTATCATGAAAAAGGTCTGAAGATCTGTGTGTGGATTAATCCTTATATAGCACAAAAATCGTCTCTGTTTCAGGAAGGAATGGAAAAGGGGTATTTAATCAGAAAGAAAAATGGGGCTGTCTGGCAGACTGATATGTGGCAGGCCGGCATGGGAGTAGTTGATTTCACCAATCCAGAAGCAGTGGTCTGGTATCAGGAAAAGCTGAAACTGCTTCTGGATATGGGCGTAGACTGCTTTAAGACGGATTTTGGAGAGAGGATCCCTGTAAAAGATATCGCATACCATGATGGCTCCGATCCGGTGAGAATGCACAATTATTATACTTATTTATATAACAAGGCCGTTTTTGAACTGCTTGAAAGGGAACGGGGAAAAGGGGAGGCTGTCTTATTTGCCCGCTCCGCCACAGCAGGCAGCCAGAAGTTTCCGGTACACTGGGGAGGCGACTGCTCTGCTTCCTATCCGTCTATGGCTGAGACGCTTCGGAGCGGTCTGTCTCTGGCCTGTTCCGGGTTTGGATTCTGGAGCCATGATATTGGTGGGTTTGAGAGTACGGCAACCGCTGATGTGTACAAACGCTGGTGCCAATTTGGACTTTTAAGCTCTCACAGCCGGCTTCACGGATCTTCTTCTTACCGGGTTCCATGGCTGTTTGATGAGGAGGCCTGTGAGGTTCTTCAGAAATTTGTAAAGCTGAAATGCAGTCTCATGCCTTATTTATTCAGGCAGGCAGTAAAAGCCCATGAAAACGGGATTCCTGTCATGCGGCCTATGTTTATGGAATTCCCGGGAGACCGGGCATGTGAGGTTCTTGACAGACAGTATATGTTAGGAGACAGTCTTCTGGTGGCACCGGTATTGAATGAATCCGGTGAGGTGGAGTATTATGTACCGGATGGAAAATGGGTAAATTTGCTGAGTGAAGAATTAATAGAAGGAGGAAGCTGGAGAAAGGAGACTTTTGATTATTACGGGCTTCCGCTGCTGGTAAGACAAAACAGTGTTATGGCGGTTGGCAGCTGCAATAGCCGGACGGATTATGATTATTGTGATGGGGTAGAGTTCTGGCTGTCTGTATTTGAGGATGGGGGAGTGGGTGAAACTTCGGTTACCGACTTGAAAGGAAAAATTGTAATGAACGTAAAAGCAGTGCGGGAAGCGGATGTGATCAGGCTTTATATAGAAGGGGGGAATGGAGACTATCGTTATAAGGTACTGGGAGAGCAGGGGGTTAAGGCTGTCTTGATTCAATCGTAAAGTAATAGCTAATTTAAAGGGTATTGCCTGATCACTTGAGTGAAGTGATTTTGCAATACCCTATTCTAAAACCAATTAATGCAAACACTATATACCAAATAATGTCTTAAAGTTTATTCAGATATTCCTTTTTCAATCTATTAAACTCCGATTCCAGCTGATAATCATTTCTCTTCTTTATGTAAGCCCCAATCCCATTCTGAAAAGAAGGCTTCGCGAATTTATAAATCCGGGACATTAGCCGTATTCCCCAGAACAAAGTAAAGGTTATACTAATTAAAACTTTCGTTTCAGAATCCCAGATTAAAACTAAAGAAGCAAGACACATAAGAATAAGCATAAAATCCAATATTTGGTATGTTAGATTTTTCTTTATAGCCAGTCTTCGTTTTGCCAGTTCCATAATTGTGTCATCATCAATGGTTTGAATGCCCTTTATTTCTTGAGAGTGTTGGTTTGCTGAACAATCATTAGATTTTGGTTCAGTATTTTCTGCAGTCATTAAGTTTTCCTCCACATTTTGCAGTTTCATGCGGATAGTATCTTCAGAGATCCATTCTGCCCGTTGTTTTTTAACCAGCTGTAGAGCACGTTTCGGATAGGTTGGTTCCAAAGGAATATCACTGCAATCCACTACATTGATTTGCTTTGATATAAGATCACCTCTTTTACCGTTTTTTGTTATGGGTATCCTCCCCTTGCAGTTCGTTTTTTATTATGGGTGTCATCCCCGCTGCAAATAAAATTATATCATATTCTTTCATCCGGCTCAACCTTAACTCTGGATTTATCGGTACAACTCAGTCTTGATAATTCATAATAAATTAGATAAAATCATATAAAACAGGCACGCCATTACATCTGGCACTCAGGGGGAGGAACAAGTATAATGAAAAAAGAAATTTTAATTCTGTTAACGCACCAATGGTGTGATTGGGAAGGCAGCTATGCAATTGCAGTAGCTAATTCATTTTCTGACTATACCGTAAAAACCATAGCGATGGATGATCTGCCCAAAACATCCATGGGCGGAATCAGAGCCAGTATTGATTACCGCATAGAAGATTATCATGGCTTTGACAATCTGGCCATGGTAATTATGCCGGGAGGTCTTTCCTGGGAAGAGAACGATTATCCAGAAATTAAAGAATTTGTTAAACAGCTTATCAGCATGAATATTCCAGTTGCGGCAATATGCGGTGCAACTTATTTCTTGTGCAAACATGGTTTCCTTGATCAAGTGAAGCATACGGGAGATTCCTTAGACTATTTTAAGAGCGCAAAAGAATATAAAGGCGAGAAACTTTATATACCCGCACAGATCGTAGTCGATGGAGGCATCATAACTGCCAATGAAACTGCAGCCGTTGAATTTGCATATGAGATATTTAAAATTCTCAAAATTGACAGTGACGAGGAAATGAGTCAGTGGTATAACAATTTTAAGAATGGAGCAGTCCGATAGAGTTTTCCAAAAGGAGAAAGTATGGATTTTAGAAAAACGTTTGATACAATTCCAGAAGAGTTTGATAAATGGAGACCAAGGTATTGTGAGGAGCTATATAACCATATCATCACCTGTACAGATCTGGGACCTGGAAAGGCAGCACTGGAGATCGGTCCCGGGACCGGGCAGGCAACCAAGCCTTTTCTGAAGACAGGATGCGACTATCTTGCCATCGAGCTGGGGGAGCATTTTGCGTCGTTTATGGAGAACAAGTTTAAAGCTTATCATAATTTTCATATTGTTAACGGTGACTTTGAGTCCCATAACTTTGAGACGCAGAAATTCGATCTTGTGTATTCAGCCGCAACCATACAGTGGATACCGGAAAACATTGGATTTCCTAAGGTATATGATCTTTTAAAACCCGGCGGAACCTTAGCCATGTTTATGACATACTCAGATGAAAAAAGCGGAAATGAAGCGCTGTATGAGCAGATACAGGAAGTATATAAAAAGCATTTTTATGTGGAAACAAAGTATACTTGCAGATTAGACTACGAACATGTTCTCAACTATGGATTTACTGATTTAAATTATCACGAGTGGAAAAAAGAAAGAGTTTTAAGTGCAGATGAATACGTTGATTATCTGGCTGGAACCCAGGTGGAGCACATAACGCTAAAGGAGCCCTATAGAACCAGGTTTTACGATGGAATCAGGGAAGCTGTTATGAGGGCTGGTAACCAGATGAAAATAATGGATACCATTGCATTATACATAACAAAAAAGCCAGACTGAAAGACCAGCTTATTATAATAAGTAAAGATCCGGATTTCCTTTTTGGAAGTCCGTTTTTTATGTTTTAATAATATTGGGATTCCAGTTCATAATAATCATGAGTATTCTTAACGGAATATGTCATTGCATTTATTGTAATAAAATATTATAATACATAGCTATTCCGCTTTATATATGTAAGAATCCACTACAATGGAGGCAGGCATGGTTCAACATGTAAAAAACATAGTCAGAATCGCTATCCTGCTGGTTGGAATCGTATTGAGGAAGAAGGTGCTTGAATTAAATGAATTTATTGAAGAAAAACTCAGCCAGACCGGAATCATATAGAAAGAAGCGAATACCACCTGTCTGGGCAGCCGCAGCCGCAGCCGCCGTTATATTAATTGCAGCTGCAGGGTGGCATTATATCCCTGTATATTATGCCAGATTTTATCTTGGACGTTCAGCCCTGCAGACGCAGGGAATCTTAAAAGAACTCTGGGGAAGTGAAAAGGGCAGTGGAGATGCTTACGAGGACTCCTTTAAACTTGTTGCAGACGAAGTACTCGTCAATGGAAAGCCGGTACTGGTGCTGCCCGGAGGTCTTGGAATTTCGCTCACCAAACAGAGAGATTTAAAGAATACATTTGCACAGGGGAAGTTTGATGTCTATTTCCTTGGTGCAGTACGGGAAGGTGCCCAATATTGGGCTGATGCCAATCAGGTGGTGATTCGCGTGCCCCAGATTTCAGCAGCATCGGTGAAAACAACACAGTCTGATGTAAAAGATCAGCTGGGGGTATCCCCTCTTCCACAGCAAACAGAAAATTCTGGAAATAAATTTGGGCTGCTCACGGATCATATCAGGGCTATGATTAAAAAAAGCAGGGTGGAGTTTACCGGAAGAGATAAAAACGGTGTTACCATACGGGCGATTGTTCCAGCTGATCAGTTTGATTCAGTATTAAACGAGACAGGAGCGCTCTTTGAAGAAGGGCCTGGAGAGGAGCTGAAAAGCTGGGCAAAATTTCTGGAAGAACGAAAAACAGTAGGGGATACTCAGGAAATTCTGATTTCTATACGCAAAGACCTTTCCATATCACAAGTCATCATACCGGACCTTGCTTATGCAGGTTTTCAACGGGTGGAGAATCAGGGAGTATTTTTATCCGGTCATGTAAACGGACCGGATAGAGAAATCAATTTTGATACAACTGTGTATTTTGGAAACGGCAGCAAAGAAAAACGGACCCTTCAGATAAAGGAATTAAACATCGGATATAATAAGAAGGACTTAAATCTGAAGCTGAAACTCAGCGGCGGATATGAAGGTGGAAGAATTTCTGCAGGAGCTCTGGATCATGAAAAGCTCTCTACACAAGGGGAAACAACCGTAAGTCTATCAGAATTAAAGGGAAAATTCCTGGAAATGATAAATTTTCTTGGGATAGAAGCGAAATAAATTATAAAATTCTATTGACAAAAGCAACTGTAACTTTTATAATAACAGTAATAAAACAAACGCTTTTTACGGAGCATAATCCGAGAAATATTGATAAGACTAATGGAAGAAGGCAATTTTCCTGAAATAAGCGATAGAATAAAGGAGGAGCTATATATGTCAATTGTAACATTAACAAAGCAGAATTTTGATGAAGAGGTTTTAAAGACAGACGACGTGGTATTGGTGGATTTCTGGGCAACCTGGTGTGGGCCTTGCAAGATGTTTGCACCGGTTCTTGATGAGATTGCTTCTGAGAACCATTCCGGTTTAAAAGTAGGAAAGGTTGATGTGGATAATGAGCCGGACCTTGCCGGACAGTTTAAGGTTATGAGCATTCCTACAGTTGGAATTTTCAAAGGCGGAAAGCTGGCTGCAACTTCTGTGGGAGTGAAATCCAAGAAGGACATTCTGCAGATGGTAGAACAGGTTAAATAACGGACTCATAAGACCACAGGTCAATCCTGAAAAAGGAGGCGCCTGTGGTTTTTTTTGCGAAGAAATAAGAAGTAAGTGGGTATTGACATTCCCCTATACGGGAAGGATTATACTGGTTGTACAGGCAGAATACGAACGATAAAATGAGTAGACAAACAGGGAACACATAGACAATGACCAGTATTATGGGGGCTTACATGGAAGAAAAGAAACTATACTCAATAGGGGAAGTGAGTAAGATCTGCAACATTTCAACAAAGGCCTTGCGTTTCTACGACAAGATCGGGATCATATCGCCAGATATGATCTGCAAGGAGAACAGTTACCGCTACTATAACAAAGAAACACTTATGACGGTTCCTGTGGTTAAGTATTACAAGCAGATGGGATTTAAGCTGGAAGAGATGGAGGGGCTTGTTGAAGGCAATACCTATTATTATCTGGAACAGAATTTCCGCAACAAGATTGATCAGCTCTGTCTTCAGGAGCAGCAGATACATAACAGCTACGTGGCTGTTAAGGACTGGTATGAGCTGATTCAGGAAGCGAAAATGGTGCTCCAGAACAACGTACATGAGGTATCTGTGAAATTCCTTCAGGAGTCAACCTTCTGCAGCCTGACACAGCGCTTCGAATACAATTATATGGAGTCCATCATAAATATTGAATGGACCAATCACTTAGAGAACGCTGAGAATGAGATTACTGGTCCGGTAATTTTAAAGTTTGACTCCTTTGAAGATAAGATGACCGGCAGATGCAAGACGGCAACCATTATGCAAAAGGCCATTCATCCATGCAAGGAATGCTTAAACCGCCAGACGTATGGAGGTGTAATGGTTGCTTCTGTTTATCATATCGGACGACATGAGACCATTAATGAGGAGTATGACCGGATTATAAACTGGGCAGCCAAACGGGGATATCAGTGCGGTAAGGAATGCTTTGAACGGTATGTGGTGGATTACTGGACAACCAGGAACCCGGAAGAATTTGTGACGGAAGTCATTGTTCCCATATCCAGGGATTAAGGATTATGGAAAGCAAGGCTCTTTTGAAACAGGAATGAGTAAACTTACTGTTTCAGGAGAGCCTTTTTTTTGTGCGGAGCATCAGAGAAAAAAATTAAAAAACCAGTTGACATTCCCCATAGGGGGAAGTCCTATACTAAATGCATAGAAAAATGCAGGCAGCAAAAAGAAAATTAGTAACATTAACAGGCGACATGCATTTTCTAAACGTTTTCAGCTGAACGTGAAAGAAAGAAAATGAAACAGGGAAACTTAAATTTTGTGCACTATTCAGATGGGGAAGGAAACTTAAATGACGGAAGCGCGAAAAAAATTTAAAAGAATTGGCACCACAACCGGTTTAATATCCGGCATTACGTATGGGTTATATACAACCTTTGTACTGATTGCAGGATATTACAAACCACTTGCCGGAGCAGTTGGCTTGTTTGCTGCTCCATATGTAACCTCAGGCTTAAATGATTTTTTTGCTGGTCTATGGCTTACTGCCTATAACATAAAGACCGGAAGAATCCGGGAGATCGGCAGAAGCTTAAAGCTGTTCCCTGGAAAAATCATTGTTCTTGGATCTTTGATCGGAGGTCCAATCGCCAGCGGTGCTTACTTAATGGGTCTTGCCATGGCGGGAGCATATGCGATCCCTATATCAGCCATGTATATCTTGTTTGGAGCAATTTTTGCAAGGATCTTCCTGAAACAGAAAATTGTTCTTAGAGTCGGGGCTGGTATGGTGATCTGCGTAATCGGAGCGATTGTAATTAACTGGGTAAGACCAGAAGGAAGCACGAATTTTACATTGGGAATCATATGTGCTTTTGTAGCGGCCATCGGCTGGGCTTTGGAAGGCGTTTTAGCAGCCTATGGAAGTGCCATGCTGGACAGCGATATTGTAATCAATATCCGTCAGCTTCTGTCAGGAGTGGTGGATCTGTTTGTTATTTTGCCTCTGGCAGGCGGAATGGGGTTACTAAAGGGCACGATGTTGTCTATGCCTCCGGTAGCATGGCTGATTGTTTCCGGACTCTGCGCAGCCATCTCCTACCTTTGCTGGTATAAATCAAACAGCACAGTGGGCTGTGCCATGGGAATGTCTTTAAACATTACCTATGCGTTCTGGGGCGTGCTGTTTTGTATCCTGTTTATCAAACAGCCAGTGACCCCTACCATTATTATTGGTTCTATTATCATTATGATCGGAGCTGTTTTAGTATCCGTTGACCCATTTGAATTGCTGAATAAAAAGGAGGATGTAATAAATGAAATATGATGCATTAGGAATGATCGAAACAAAAGGATTAATCGGTTCAATCGAAGCTGCAGACGCTATGGTAAAGGCAGCAAATGTAACACTTGTTGGAAAAGAATTTGTAGGCGGCGGTCTTGTTACCGTTATGGTAAGAGGCGATGTAGGAGCAGTAAAAGCAGCTACTGATGCAGGCGCAGCAGCAGCACAGAGAGTTGGCGAACTGGTTTCTGTACACGTGATTCCACGTCCTCATGCAGAGGTTGAGACAATTCTTCCAAAGGATAAAAAGGAGATTAAGTAATGGGTAACCAAGGAATGACAACAGCATCTGCGGATGTGAAAATGGCAGCTATTAACAAAAAATTCAGGACAACTGGAATGACAACGGGTGCATTATCCGGACTTACCTACGGAATTTATACAGTTCTTGTACTGGTAGCCGGTTACTATGAACCTCTTGCCAGCGCGGCAGGTCTTTTAGCAGGGCCCTATGTATTATCCGGCTTAAATGATCTTTTCGCAGGAATCTGGCTGACTGCTTACAATGCAAAAAGCGGCCGTCTCCGTGAGATGGGCAGAAGTCTTAACACATTCCCTGGAAAAATGATTGTAATCGGGTCCATTCTTGGAGGACCAATTGCAAACGGTGCTTATCTGGTTGGTCTTGCCATGGCAGGAGCTTACGCAATCCCGATCTCCGCATTATGCAGCTTGTTTGGTGCAATTTTTGCATGGATCTTCTTAAAACAGAAAATTACAAAAAGAGTTATGGTCGGCATGCTTGTATGTGTGGCTGGTGCCATCATTATCAACTGGACCAAGCCGGAAGGCAGCGACAACTTCACTCTGGGAATTATCTTCTCCTTCGTAGCAGCAATCTGCTGGGCACTGGAAGGTGTGTTCTCTACCTACGGCGGAGCCATGATCGATACGGATGTGGCTGTAAACTTACGTCAGCTCATCTCCGGTGTTGTGGATTTATTCGTAATTCTTCCGATTGTTGGAGGCTTAGGACTTTTAGGCGGTACTTTAACAGCAGGAATTCCGGTTATATGGCTGGCAGTTGCAGGCTTAAGTGCAGCGGTATCCTTCCTTTGCTGGTATAAGAGCAACTCCACGGTTGGCTGTGCGATTGGTATGTCCTTAAATGTAACTTATGCGTTCTGGGGCGTTTTCTTCTGTATCCTGTTTCTGGGACAGGCAGTTACCCCTACGATTGTAATCGGTTCTATCGTAATCGTATTAGGTGCGATTGTCGTTACCATGAATCCACTTGATTTATTCAGGAAAGGGGAATAAAGACATGTTATTACCTGCAAGAACAGCGGTTTTAAATTATTTATACGGAGTAGAAAGTGCTGATATCGCACAGATTATGGGGGCTTTAAAGACCCAGTACGGAACAGAGCGTCAGTTTACAAAAGATCGTTATATGGACCACGTAATGTCCTTAGAGGCGAACGGACTGGTTAACTTACAAAGCTATGACCTGGATGAGAAGGGTGAACTGCGTATGCGTTATTGCATTAACGAGGACGGCAAATCAGCCGTAGATAAATACGTAGATAAGAAATACCGTAATCACAAATAAATTTCAGGAGGTTTACGAAGGTGAGATATTACGGAGATGAAGCGTTAGGGCTGGTAGAAACGATTGGATTAACTCCGGCTCTGGAAGCAGCAGATAAGATGCTCAAAGCAGCAGATGTAGAATTGATTTCCTATGAAAACGTAGGCTCTACCCTGGTAACCATTATGGTGAAGGGTGATGTGGCAGCTGTACGTTCCGCGGTAGATGCTGGCGCCGAAGCAGCCGCAGCTATCGGTAAACTGACTGCACATAATGTAATGCCAAGACCGATCAAAGAAGTCGGCGACATTGTATCAGTACATGATATTGACGCGTAAAGAGAGGAAAACAGTTTATGGAGAGATATGAAGCCATCGGCTCAATTGAAACATTTGGTTTGGTATTCGCATTAGAAGCGGCTGATGCTATGTGCAAGGCTGCAGATGTGGAACTGGTTGGTTATGAAAACGTAGCTTCCGGATATATTTCCGTTCTGGTACGCGGAGATGTAGGAGCCTGCAAGACTGCGGTAGATGCAGGAGTGAAAGCAGTAAGCGATATGGGTGCGGAGATTTACAGCTGTGTTGTTATCCCAAGACCTCATCCGGATCTTGAAAAAATCATCAGGAGATATGCAATCGCTGCGCCGGAGCAGGAATAAAACGTATCCCGGTTGAAGGGAGAACAAAGTAATGAATTTTGTAGATAAAGACCTTCTCTCCATACAGGAGGCAAGGATTTTAATGGAAAGCGCAAGAGACGCCGGTAAGACCATGCTGACCTTCCCCCAGGAAAAGCTTGATATGATCGTCGAAGGTCTTGCCAAAGCAGCAAAGGAGCTGGCAGAAGAACTGGCTATTATGTCCGCAGAGGAGACTGGCTACGGACGTGCAAAGGATAAGCTTGTGAAGAACACCTTTGTCTGCGAATATCTGCCAAAGTACATAAAAGACTTGAAATGCGTGGGCATTCTGAACGAAGATCCGGAACATGGAACCATGGACGTAGGTGTTCCGGTGGGAGTCATTGCTGCCCTTACTCCTTCTGTAAGCCCGGTCTCCACTGCTATTTACAACGTACTGATCGCAGTAAAGTCCGGCAACCCCATCATCATCGCTCCTCATGAGCGTGGGGTGAAGGTAACTGGCAGGCTTCTTGACTGTATGAAAGAAGCAGGTCTTCGCTATGGTCTTCCAGAAGGAGCTATCGGGTATTTAAAGACGGTAACAAAAGCAGGAGTTTTGGAACTGATTCATCACCCGGCAGCAGCCATGGTGGTGAATACCGGAGTGCCTGAATTAAACCGTGAGGCAGCACAAAGCGGAAAACCCTATATTTACGGAGGCACGGGAAATGGTCCTGTATTTATAGAGCGGACAGCTGATATTAAACAGGCGGTTGAAGATATTATAGTAAGCCGCACCTTTGATTATGGAATCGTGTCTGCAGCAGAACAGTATGTGGTAGTGGACAGCTTAATCGCTGCAGAAGTAAAAGCGGAAATGTTGAAAAACGGTGCGTATTTCATGAATGGGGAAGAGGAGAAGCGGTTAATTGAGCTACTCAACTTAGAACATGGAAATGCAGATACGGAAATTATGGGAAGACCGGCGTCAGAACTTGCCAGACGCGCAGGCTTTCCCGTACCGGAGAACACAAGCGTTCTGGTTTCCCAGCAGAAATATATTTCTGACAGAAACCCCTTTGCAAAGGAGCTTCTCTGTCCCGTACTTGCTTATTACATTGAAAACGACTGGATGCATGCCTGTGAGAAATGCATGAATCTCCTGGTAAATGAAAGCCATGGCCACACTCTGGTCATCCATTCCAGAGACGAAGAAGTAATCCGCCAGTTCGCTTTGAAAAAACCGGTTGGAAGAGTGCTTGTCAATACTCCTGCCACATTAGGCAGCATGGGTATGACAACCAACTTATTCCCTGCCATGACACTGGGGAGTATCACAGCCGGAGCCGGTATTACATCGGATAATGTTTCTCCTATGAATTTCATTTATATCCGGAAAGTCGGATATGGAGTGAGAAAAGCCGATGAATATCTGGAAAATGCAAAAAAAGAGTTGTGTCCCTGTACGCAGGTTTCGGCATCTGCCGGTCAGTATGGGGATGCGAAAGAGCTTTTAAAGCAGATCTTAGAAACATTATCAAAGGAACTGTAAGAAAAATAATTGAAAGAGAGGGTAAAAAGATTGGATATTCGTGAATTTTCTAATAAATTTGTAGAAGCAACGAAGAACATGACACCAGAAGAAAGGGTTTCTCTGATGAAGATGTTCGAAACTGTTTCTGACGAAATCAATAAAAATGAGCCTGCAAAAGCAGGAGCTGCAGTATGCGCCGAGGAGACTACAAATATTCCTGACGGTATTACAACAAGACTTCAGCACTTAAAAGAGAATTACTTAACTCATAAGCCAACCATCACAACATACCGTGCCCGCGCAATCACAAAGATTGCTGCAGAAAATCCAGGTATGCCAAAAATCATGCTTCGTGCTAAATGCTTCCGTTACTGCTGTGAGACAGCTCCTCTTGTAATTCAGGACAACGAGCTGATCGTAGGTGCTCCAAACGGCGCGCCACGTGCAGGTGCTTTCTCTCCTGATATCGCATGGAGATGGATGATGGACGAAATCGATACCATCGGAAGCCGTCCACAGGATCCATTCTATATCTCTGATGAAGATAAGAAGATTATGAGAGAAGAGCTTTTCCCATACTGGGAGGGCAAATCCGTTGATGAGTACTGCGAAGATCAGTACCGTGAAGCTGGAGTTTGGGAATTATCCGGCGAATCCTTCGTTTCTGACTGTTCCTATCATGCAGTAAACGGCGGCGGTGACTCCAACCCTGGTTACGACGTAATCTTAATGAACAAGGGTATGCTTGATATCCAGCAGGAAGCAAAGGATCATTTAAAAGAATTAAAATACGAGAATCCAGATGACATTGAGAAGATCTACTTCTACAAGTCAATTATTGATACAACAGAAGGCGTTATGATCTACGCTAAGAGACTTTCCGATTATGCAAAAGAGCTTGCTGCCAAAGAAACCAATCCAAAGCGTAAAGATGAGCTTTTAAAGATTGCAGAAGTAAATGCATATGTTCCTGCTCACAAGCCAAGAACTTACTGGGAAGCAATTCAGTCTGTATGGACCATCGAGTCTCTGCTTGTGGTAGAAGAGAACCAGACTGGTATGTCCATCGGACGTGTAGACCAGTATATGTATCCTTACTACAAGGCTGATATCGAATCAGGCCGTATGAATGATTTCCAGGCATTTGAGCTTTCTGGCTGTATGCTGATCAAGATGTCTGAAATGATGTGGATCACCAGTGAAGGCGGTTCCAAATTCTTCGCAGGTTACCAGCCATTCGTTAATATGTGTGTAGGTGGTGTGACAAGAAGCGGACATGATGCAACCAATGAATTAACATACCTTCTGATGGATGCGGTCCGTCATGTGAAGATTTATCAGCCATCTCTTGCATGCCGCATTCATAATAAGTCTCCGAAGCAGTACTTAAAGAAAATCGTAGATGTTGTTCGTTCCGGTATGGGATTCCCTGCCTGCCACTTTGACGATGCACACATCAAAATGATGCTTGCAAAGGGCGTTTCCATTGAAGATGCACGTGACTACTGTCTGATGGGCTGCGTAGAGCCTCAGAAATCAGGACGTCTGTATCAGTGGACCTCTACCGCTTATACCCAGTGGCCAATCTGTATTGAGCTTGTATTAAATAAAGGTGTACCGTTATGGTATGGCAAGCAGGTTTGTCCTGATATGGGCGATATCAACAGCTTTAAGACTTATGAAGAGTTTGAAGCAGCTGTTAAGGAAGAAATTAAGTACATTACTAAATGGTCTTCTGTTGCAACTGTTATCTCTCAGCGCGTTCACAGAGAGCTTGCTCCAAAGCCGCTGATGTCCATCATGTATGAAGGCTGTATGGAAAAGGCAAAAGACGTATCTGCAGGCGGAGCAATGTATAACTTCGGACCTGGTGTTGTATGGTCAGGTCTTGCAACTTATGCAGATTCCATGGCAGCAATTAAAAAGCTGGTATTTGATGAGAAAAAGTATACACTGTCACAGTTAAATGAAGCATTAAAGGCTGACTTTGCAGGCTATGACCAGATCCGCACCGATTGCCTCAATGCTCCAAAATACGGAAATGACGATGATTACGCAGATTTAATCGCTGCAGATTTAGTTGACTTTACTGAGCATGAGCACAGAAAATATAAGACCTTATACTCCGTATTAAGCCACGGTACCTTATCCATTTCCAATAACACACCATTCGGCCAGTTAACCGGCGCATCTGCAAACGGACGTCATGCATGGCTGCCATTATCCGATGGTATCAGCCCAACCCAGGGCGCTGATTTCAAGGGGCCGACAGCAATTATCAAGTCTGTTTCCAAGATGGCCAACGACAGCATGAACATCGGTATGGTACACAACTTTAAGATCATGGCCGGACTTCTTGATACACCGGAAGGAGAAGAAAGCTTAATCACTCTTCTTCGTACCGCCTGCATGTTCGGAAACGGCGAGATGCAGTTTAACTACTTAGATAACAATACTCTGATTGAGGCTCAGAAGCATCCGGAGCTTTACCGCGACTTAATCGTCCGCGTAGCCGGATACAGCGCATTCTTCGTAGAGCTGTGCAAGGATGTACAGGACGAGATCATCAGCAGAACCATGTTGACACATTTCTAAAAGAAAACGGAGAACAATCACAATGGACCATGGAAATACAGGAGATATTGAACGTAAGGCGCTGATCTTTAACGTACAGAAGTACAACATGTATGACGGACCGGGAATCAGAACCCTGGTATTCTTTAAAGGCTGCCCGCTCCGGTGTAAATGGTGTGCCAATCCGGAAGGACTGGTACGGAAATTCCAGGTGATGTTTAAGCAGAATTCCTGTGTAAACTGCGGGGTATGCGAAAGCGTCTGCCCCGTAGGAATCCATGTGATGTCCAAAGAGACCGGAAAACATGAAATCAGACGGGAAAAGGATTGTATCGGCTGCATGAAATGTAAGAATGTCTGCCCCAATTCAGCGCTTTCCATTGCCGGAGAGGTAAAGACAATTTCCGAGCTGTTAAAGATCGTAGAGGAAGATGCCGCATTTTATGATATATCAGGCGGCGGTGTGACGTTAGGCGGCGGAGAAGTGACGGCACAGCCTGAGGCTGCATTAAATCTTTTGATGGCATGTAAGAAGGAAGGCATTAACACAGCCATTGAAACCTGCGGTTACACAAAGACCGAAACGATATTACAGATCGCAGAATATGTGGACTTATTCCTGTTTGACATAAAGCATATGGATCCGGTCCGCCACAATGAACTTGCCGGCGTGAACAATGAACAGATCTTAATCAATATAAAAGAACTGCTTCACCGCCGGTATAACGTAAAGGTCCGCATGCCCATGTTAAAAGGAATTAATGACAGCCGGGAAGAAATCGATGCAGTGATTAAATTCTTAATGCCGTTCCGTGATTACAAAAATTTTAAGGGAATTGACTTACTTCCTTATCACAAGCTGGGAGTAAACAAATACAATCAGCTGGATATGGAATACCCTATTGAGGGAGATCCAAGCTTAAGTGCGGAGGATTTAGACCGTATCGAAAGCTGGATGAATGAGTATCAGTTCCCGGTTACTGTGGTGAAGCACTAGAAAGGGGAGAGCGCCGTGTCAGAGATACAGCGAGTCATAGAAGAATCCGTTCCGGGCAAGCAGGTTACCATCGCTCATGTAATTGCTTCGCCCATACCGGAGGTATATGAGTGTCTGGGCATTGATGAGCTTGGGGCCATCGGAATTTTAACCCTGTCTCCTTTTGAAACCTCCATCATTGCTGCTGATATTGCGGCGAAGGCAGCCAGTGTGCAGGTGGGATTTTTGGACCGCTTCACCGGCTCCGTTATTATCGCAGGAGACGTGGACAGTGTGGAGACAGCCCTTCGGGCAGTGTGTGATACCTTACGGCGCGGACTTGGATTTTCCGTGCCGGATATAACCAAAACATGAGAAAAAAGAGAATCATGATCATCGGACCGGGAGGCAGCGGAAAAACTGCCCTTGCAGCCGCAATCAATGGTTTAGACGGTCCTGTCAAACGGACACAGAACATGGTATATGGGGAGAAAACCTTAGATGTACCGGGAGTTTATTTAGAAAGTCCCTGGATGCACAAGCATATCATTGCGGCAGCTCAGGACGCCTCCCATGTACTGATGCTGGTAGACCAGTCCTCATGCCGGGAGAGTTATCCCCCGGGATTTGCAAAAGTATTCCGGGTGCCGGTAATCGGAGTTATTACAGGAAGCGGAAATAAGCCGGAGAATGACGGCTGGTGTATACGTCAGTTAAAAAAAGCAGGGATTATAACTCCCTGTATTCATATCAACTTACCGGACCGGACTGGAATTGATGAGTTGATGGAAGTTATAACGAGATGCCCAAAGAACATGGGCAAATATTAGGAAATACCCTTCGGGTATCCCTTTATGTCCAAAAAGCGTGGACAAATCTAAAGAAAGGAGGGAAATGTAACGTGGAGCAATTTGTAATGAACACAAAGGTATATATGGGAACATCTTGTCTGGAGAAAATCAAGGAACTTCCTGTAGAAAAAGCTTATATCATCTGTGATCCCTTTATGGCTCAGTCCGGTAAGGTGAATTTAATTACAGACCTGCTTATAGAAAAAGGAAGCAGCTTTGAAGTTTTCTCAGAAGTAGTGCCTGATCCTACGATCACAGTGGTATCAAAGGCAATCGGCGGAATGAATGATTTTGGACCGGATACGGTGATCGCCTTAGGCGGAGGCTCTGCCATTGATACTGCAAAGGCAGCCAGCCACATTTACACACAGATGGGAAATGATAAGCTGAATTTAATAGCAGTTCCAACCACCAGCGGAACCGGAAGCGAAGTAACTAATTTCTCCGTTATTTCTGATCCGGAAGCTCAGGCGAAATATCCTCTGCGCTCCGACAGCATGGTACCGGATGCTGCATTCCTTGATCCCCGCTTTACCGAGTCAGTACCGCCTCATATTACGGCAGATACCGGTATGGATGTCTTAACCCATGCGTTAGAAGCCTATGTTTCAACCAATGCAGGTGATTTTACCGATGCATGTGCGGAAAAGGCAGTCAGACTGGTATGGAGCCATCTGGCACGTACCGTGGAAGAAGGAAGTGACATGGAGGCAAGAACTCACATGCACAATGCTTCCTGCCTGGCAGGAGTTGCTTTTAACGGCGCATCCTTAGGACTATGCCATAGTATGGCACATGCACTGGGAGCCCGTTTCCACATTCCTCATGGAAGAAGCAATGCAATGTTGCTACCGTATGTGATCAGCTATAATGCTGGTTTAGAAGATGCGGGAGATTTTGCAGCATGCAGCAGATATGTTGCAATTGCCAACATGCTTGGCATAGCAGCTGGAACAGAGAAAGCCACGGTACACGGCCTGGTGCGTCACATTAAGAATCTTATGAATAAGATTAAAATACCGCAGCAGATCACCGAATTAAACGTGGACAAAGACGAATTTGAACAGGCTGTACGGGAAATGGCAGAGAAAGCACTTCAGGATAACTGCACATTGACCAACCCAAGAGTACCTGCGGTAGAAGAGATCGAAACGATTTACCGTAAGCTTTGTAAGGGGGGCTATTAATGAAATTCATCACCGAAGACGATTTAAGAGTTTTATTCAGAAGAGAACCATTTGCCTCTTATGATCTTCCGGACCAGGCAAAGCTTACACCAGGGGCGCGTCAGTTCCTGTTAGACAAGAAGATATCATTTTGTGATGCCCCACTGACGGCAAAACGCAAAACATCAAAACCGGCAGAAGTAATCGTAGAGACACCAATCATAGAGCCTGTACCGGATCGTTTCTTATTAAAATTAGAAACCTTAAAGGCACAGTTTCTGGAAGCCGGAATTACCTTATTAGACAGGGACGTGCTGTTAGCAGAGCAGGTATTTGATTTAGAGCGGAAGTTATCTTTCGTGGGGAAAGGTGCTTCAGGCCAGTTAAATTCATTTAAACCCTGCACCGGATTTAATAAGGAAAACCAAAACGAACCATACTCTGACTGTTTTGAGATCACCGGCTTTCATGCCCAGTCTGAAAAAGGAAGAGAAATAGTTCTGTTACATCGTCTGCGCTGCTGCGTCAGAGAACTTGCGGCAGAAGCAGGAGAAAAGAATTTCAACCCGGTCGTTAATCGCTTATCCCAGATGATCTGCCTGTTATATGGAGGAAACACATGTCAAAGAAAGAAATAACATTTGATAGCTGCAACCAGCTGGTAAGCCAGTTTGAAGCAGTGGTAAAAAATCCTGTCAGGGAACATTCCTCCGTTTATTACACGGGAGTGGATTTGGGAACAGCGTGCGTGGTACTGGCTGTACTTGATGAGAATTTTAAGCCGGTAGCCGGCGCTTACCGGTATGCGGATGTGGTACGTGACGGAATGGTGGTTGATTACATCGGCGCCATCCGCATCGTTCGTGAGTTAAAGGCAGAACTGGAGGAGAAGCTGGATACGGAACTGCTTTATGCAGCTGCAGCCATTCCTCCGGGAACCGATTCACTGGACGGCGGAGCGATCAAGAATGTGGTCCAGGGAGCGGGATTTGAAATCACTGCCCTTCTTGATGAACCAACGGCGGCAAACGCTGTATTAAAAATACAAAACGGCGCAGTGGTGGATATCGGCGGCGGAACCACAGGAATTTCCATTTTAAAAGATGGAAAGGTGGTTTATGTAGCCGATGAGCCGACGGGAGGAACTCATTTTTCCCTGGTTGTATCCGGAGCTTACAATCTGCCTTTTTCAGAGGCAGAGCTCTATAAGCGCAAGGAAGAAAACCACAAAGAGCTGCTTCCGGTATTAAAGCCGGTAATCGAAAAGGTGGCCTCCATCATTAACAGCCACATCAAAGGCTATGACGTAGATGAGATTTACTTAGTAGGCGGTACCTGCTGTCTTGCAGGGCTCGAAACAATTATTGAGAAGCAGACTGGGATCCGCACAAGAAAACCGGATAATCCCATGTTTGTGACTCCTCTGGGAATCGCATTCTCCTGTACTCAGGAGGAAATGGATTAAAAGGAAGTGGACGTATGGAATATCGGATTATTAAATCACCGTCACCTGGAACCATTGATATCTTAAACCGCAGAAAAGGGTCAGGGGCTTCCACTCCCATCGGAAAGGTGGATGCCATTGGTCTCGTTCAGGGCCGGATTATTGAAATGGTATGTGCCGCCGATGTGGCGGAAAAGGCCGTGGGTGTTACGGTAGAAGATATCAAGGGGAGCTGCCCACAGAACATGATCATGCTGGCGATTTTTGGAGATACGGCATCAGTAGAGGCAGCGATAGAAGAAATCAGGCGAAGAGAGAAAAGAGGCGGGATGGAATGGTAGCAGCAAGACTGATTGACAATATCTGGGCGACCAGAAAGGCGGAGTCTTTAAACGGTTATAAGTTTATGCTTGCCGAGATCATTGGCGGAACACGGGAAGGTGAGCGGCTCATTGTAGCAGACATCATCAGCGCCGGTATCGGTGACCGCGTGATCATTTCCACCGGCTCTTCAGCCAGACGCATGCTGGGAAACGATGAGATTCCCGTTGATGCCGTAGTAATTGGGATTATTGATGAAGACTGCCAATTTATATAGAAGGGAAGTGATCATATGAAGCAGTTGATATGCGCAAAAGACGTAGAGACGTTGCATGCGGAAGGCAAAAAAGTATTTTACGCAGAGAGCGGAAGCATTATCACACCGTCAGCAAAGGATACAGCAGATGCTTACGGAATTACCTTCTGCGACAAAGCAGAAGAGAAAGCAGAAGCGAAAGGAGCGTTTGCAGGAATGGATATTGACAGCGAGAAAATTTATATGGTACTTAAGACTCTTATGGAGAATGGAATGTTAACTGACATTTTAAAACCATATGAGGCAGAAAGCCATGGCAACGGTTTAAAGGTTGTCCGCGGAAGCTCTGTAAAGATGGATGTATTCGATACAGGCGATCCTAATGTAAAAGCTTATTATCAGGAGCTTGTAAGCAAAGAAGAGTCAAAGATGAGCGCTGGTTTCCTGGTAATTGACCATTCTGAATTTGAGTGGGAACTGACCTATGAAGAAATCGATTATGTAATTGAAGGAACCTTAACTGTGACCATTGACGGAAAGACCTATACGGCAAAAGCCGGAGATGTGCTCTTTGTACCGTCAGGATCAAAGGTAATCTGGGGTTCTCCGGACAAGGCAAGAGTATTCTACTCAACCTATCCGGCTAACTGGGCTGACTTGGTTTAAGGAGGTAAATGATGCAGGCACTTGGCTTTATAGAAACAAAGGGTGTGCTGGTGGCAATTGAAGCTGCCGATGCCATGTTAAAGGCGGCGGATGTATCTCTGGTAGAGAAAACCAAAGTTGGCGGAGGTCTCATTACTGTTACGGTGACCGGCGATGTGGCGGCAGTGAAGGCAGCGGTTGAGGCCGGAGCGGCGGCAGTGGAACGGATTAACAGTGCCGCATTAATCACACGCCATGTGATTTCAAGGCCTCATGAGGAACTTGCAGCTGTCATCGGCGGCAACACTCCAGATGAACCGGAGCAGGCACCAGTACCGGAGATTACAACGGAACCGGAAGAAGAGGCAGCCGAACCAGTGAAAGAGACAGTTGAATCATCTGCCCAGATAACAGAAGAAGAACCAAGCTCAGAGACAGAGCTGGTGGATACCATAAAGAGAGAGACCATTGATCTGTGGATGCACCAGGACGGCCTTCTTGAGACCATGAAGATACTTGAAGATATGAAGGTAACAGAGCTTAGGACGCTTGCCCGGGAATATCCCGAATTCAGCATAGCTGGAAGAGAGATTTCAAAGGCAAATAAAACCCTGCTGCTGGAAGAATTCAGGAAGTATTACGGACAAAATGATTAAGATTTTTAGAAGAGGAGATACGGAACATGGAAAATTTTGATTATGATTTGCGTTCCATCCAGGAAGCAAGGGATTTAGCCAGATGCGGAGAAGCGGCCGCAAAGAAAATCGCCGGATATACGGCAGAACAGATTGATGCCATTTTAAGAAGTATGGCAAAGGCAGGGGAGGAGCATTCCCTGTGCCTTGCACAAATGGCAGTTGAAGAAACAGGATTTGGTAAAGTGATGGATAAGGCTTATAAGAACCATGCAGCTTCCACGCTTTTATATGAAGAGATCAAGGATATGAAGACAAGAGGAATTCTTTGTGAAGATACCGCAAAGCAGACCTTTGAAGTAGCAGAGCCGGTAGGTCTTGTAATGGGTATCGTACCTTCCACAAACCCAACCTCCACTGTATTCTTTAAATCCATGATCGCAATTAAATCAGGAAATGCAATCGTATTCTCCCCACATCCATCTGCAGCAAAATGTACTCAGAAGGCTGCAGAGGTTATGCGTGAAGCTGCAATGGCTGCTGGTGCACCAGAGGGAATTATCAGCTGCGTAACCATGCCTTCCATGGGATCCACCAATGAGCTGATGAAATGTAAAGAAGTTTCCATTATCATCGCAACTGGCGGTCCTGGTATGGTAAAAGCTGCTTACAGTGCAGGAAAACCAGCAATCGGCGTAGGCGCTGGAAACTCTCCGGCTTACATCGAAAAGACTGCTGACGTAAAACATGCAGTAAGAACCATTATGGCCAGCAAGACATTTGACTACGGTACCATCTGTGCTTCCGAACAGTCCATCATCTGTGAAGAAAGCAATCATGCAGAGGTTGTAGCAGAGTTAAAGAGCCAGGGCGGTTATTTTATGACAAAAGAAGAAACCGACAAGGTTTGCAACCTGTTATTCAAAAACGGTCATAACATGAACGCGAAGTTTGTAGGACGTTCTCCTGAAGTGATCGCAGCAGCTGCAGGCATCACCATTCCGGAAGGCACAAGAGTGCTAATCGGTAAGCAGGAAGGCGTTGGCGAGGAATACCCATTATCCTACGAAAAGCTGACAACAGTTCTTGGTTTCTATACCGTTAAGGACTGGGAAGAAGCATGTGGTTTAAGCTACCGCCTGTTACAGAACGGTATCGGACATACCATGAGCATTCATACTCAGGACAGAGATATGGTTTTAAAATTTGCAGCAAAACCAGCTTCCAGAATTCTTGTTAACACAGGCGGAAGCCAGGGCGGAACCGGAATCAGCACAGGTCTTCCAATTGCCTTTACATTAGGCTGCGGAACCTGCGGCGGAAGCTCTGTTTCTGAAAACGTAAGCCCGAAACATTTACTGAACGTAAAGACAGTAGCCTTCGGCTTAAAAGACTGCGCAACCATTGTAGATGACGACCCAACTTTCATGTGGAAAGAAAAATCACAGGCTTCCTCTTCCTTCAGCCCTGCTGAGCTGGTTGCTTCCTTTGAGAAAAAGGAAAGCGCTCCGGCAGCTTCCTGCCAGAGTAACTGCGATGACAATGACAAGCTTGCGGCTCTTGTAAAGGAAATCGTTCTGGCTATGAAAGGCCGGTAATCAGAACTGAAAAAGGAGAACAGCAATGGATAAGTATGAAGCGGTAATCAAGCTCTTAATGGATGCTGTAAAATCAGATTCCGGCAGTGATGAGCTGACGATTCCGGTAGGCGTTTCCAACCGCCATGTGCATTTGTCCCAGGAAGATTTAGATACTCTTTTTGGAAAAGGTTACGAGCTGACCAACATGAAAGAGCTGTCTCAGCCCGGACAGTATGCATGCAAGGAAATGGTAACGGTATGCGGTCCCAAGGGAGCCATTGAAAAAGTCCGCATTTTAGGACCTGTAAGAAAACAGACACAGGTGGAAATTCTGGCTGCCGACTGCTTTAAGCTTGGCAGAAATACAACACCTAAAATGTCCGGCGAACTGGCAGGAACACCAGGAATTACACTGGTAGGACCCAAAGGCACCGTAGAGACAAAAGAGGGCTTCATCATCGCCCAGAGACATATTCACATGTCACCGGCTGACGCATTAAAATTCGGCGTACATGACGGAGAGACAGTTAAGATTGAGACAGAAGGAATCCGTGGAGGAATCTTTAACAACGTGGCAATCCGCGTAACAGAAACCTCAGCGTTAGAATGCCACTTAGATACGGAAGAAGCCAATGCAATGGGGCTTTCCGGTTCATCTAAGGTGACAATTGTAAAATAAGGGAACTATTAAAAATTAATTATAAAAAACCAGGAGGATTTAAAAATGAAATATGATGCATTAGGAATGATCGAGACGAAAGGTTTAATTGGATCCATCGAGGCAGCAGATGCTATGGTTAAGGCAGCTAACGTTACTTTAATCGGTAAAGAATTCGTAGGCGGCGGTCTTGTTACTGTTATGGTAAGAGGCGATGTAGGTGCTGTTAAGGCAGCAACTGATGCAGGCGCAGCAGCAGCACAGCGTGTAGGCGAACTGGTTTCCGTACATGTAATTCCTCGTCCACATGCAGAAGTTGAAACAATTCTTCCTGCAGTAAAAGAAGTTTAATCCCAAAGTCGGATATGCCTGGTTCTCTCCGTTTTTCACGGTGGAGAGCCAGGCATTTTTGTTATTTTCAGATGGTACATGTAGAATAATAATGTTTTTTGTTGGTTACAAATATTAAGGGTTTTAACTGCTATGTTAATGTACAATTGCTCGTTTTTTATACATGTTCTATAAAAAACGAGTAATATTTCCGTATATAATAGACAAAACAAATTTTATTATGTATAATACGAAGTATATGTGCAGGAGGCAGAAAGCAGGTGAATTCATGCGTCATAATAAAAGTGTGATGAGGAGTCTTATGATGGTAACCCAATTGGGGTTAAACGTGATGGTGCCTGTATTTGTCTGTATTCTTGCCGGTTACTATATCGACCGGTATGCAGGAACGAAGTTGTTGCTGTTATTTATGATTCTGGGTTTTCTGGCTGGTGGATCAAACGGATATAGAGTGGTCAAATCCACATTTGACATCAATCAGCGACAAGACCAGGAGGAGGATCGGAAAGCACGCATGGAGAGACTAAAAGAAGCAAGACCCATGGTGAATAAGCCAAAGCAGCCGAGCCGTATAAAAAAGAGCAATGACGAGAAACTTAAATAAGCAGGAGGATTTGTAATGGATAAAGAAACAAAGAATCTGATCGCTGAGGTTTCGGCTGGAATTGTTTTTTTTACAATGGCAGCTATGCTGGCGGCACTTTTTGTGTATCCTCAGGCCTCTGTTTTTGCAGGATTGATCCTGGGAATGGTATTGGCTCTGGTCATGTTTTTTTCCATGGCCCTGGTGTTGGATCGTTCCATGAAAACCATGGATCCCAGGACTGTTCAAAAATGGGGAATTATAAGCGCATCCGTCCGTTATCTGCTGTTGATTGCCATATTGATAACCGTTATCAGTATGTTTTCAGACCGAATCAATCCGGTAGCATTAGTAACAGGAGTCCTTGGACTCAAGGTAGGAGCATTTTTACAACCTGTCATACACAAAATCGCATTTAATAAGAATAAAAAGGTTTAACCTCTTGCGGTAATGTGAATTATTATTAAGAAAGGAGGCTATAGCGTATGGTCATTGCGAATGCCAGTAATGTGGACTTTATGATCAAAGGTGTTACAAAGTTTCACGTGTTTGGGCAGGATCTGTGGATAACTACTACAGAGATCGGTCTCAGCATAGTGACAATCGTGATTTTGATTTTTGCATTTATCACGGACCGTAAGATGAAACGGGCAACGGAAGTGCCCGGAACATTTCAGAATATTGTGGAAATGGCGGTAGAGGCACTGGATCATCTGGTGAGTGGAAACATGGGTCATAATGCGAAAAAGTTTGTCAATTATATCGGAACAATATTTCTTTTTATTCTGTTCTGTAATATCAGTGGTTTATTTGGACTCAGAACCCCAACAGGAGACTTTGGTGTCACATTTATGCTCGGTGTATTCACATTCTGCATCGTTCAGTACCAGGGAATCAAAAACCACGGAATCGGGCATCTTACAAGCATGGCGCAGCCATTTGCGGTATTATTTCCGATTAACTTAATCGGAGAAATTACAAACCCAATATCCCAGGCGCTCCGTTTATTCGGAAACATGATGTCAGGAGTCGTGATCATGGGATTATGGTATGGTATGATGCCAATCTTTGTTAAGATCGGTATCCCATCATTCTTACATGTATACTTTGATTTATTTTCCGGTTGTATACAGACTTATGTATTTTGTATGCTGACCATGGTATATGTAAATGATAAGTTGGATTAATTAAACATTTCATTAATAATTTTAATTCAGGAGGATTTTTCTATGAACGGAATTTCAGGACAGGATTTTATCTTGGGTTGCTCAGCAATCGGCGCAGGCATCGCCATGATCGCAGGTGTTGGACCTGGTATTGGACAGGGTATTGCAGCAGGACATGCAGCTTCAGCAGTAGGTCGTAATCCGGGAGCAAGAGCCGATATTACTTCTACTATGCTTTTAGGACAGGCTGTTGCCGAGACAACAGGTCTTTACGGTTTCGCAGTTGCCGCTATCCTTATGTTCTTAAAGCCATTCAGCTAAGAATCGGATTGGCAGGAAAATAAGAAAGAGCGAGAGGAGGCGAAACCTTGGACCGATTATTGGGATTTGACCCACAGCTGCTTTTCGATTCATTTATCACTGGTATCAATGTATTTATCCTGTTTTTTGCATTATCTTATAAGCTTTTTAACCCGGTGCGTGATTATCTGGAAAAAAGAAAGCTTAAAATTGCAGGAGAGTTGAAAAGCGCAGCCGATGATAAAGAAGCAGCTCATGTTATGAAGGAAGAATATGAGGCCAGACTTCTGGAAGTAAGAAAAGAGGCAGAAGAGATTCTGGAGGATGCCAGAAAAAGAGCAAAGCAGCGTGAGGCAGAGATTATATCAGAAGCCAGGGAAGAAGCGAGCCGCATTGTTATGAGAGGTAACCGGGAAGTGGAGATGGAGAGAAAGAAAGCGCTTGATGATATGAAGGAACAGATCATATCCATCGCTTCTGTTATGGCTGGTAAAGTCGTGGCAGCATCCATTGATACTTCCGTACAGGATTCTCTGATAGATGAAACCTTGAAAGAGATGGGTGAGAGCACATGGCAAAGCTAGTATCAAAAGTATACGGTGATGCATTGTTTGAGGAAGCCCTGGAAAAACAGAAAGTGGACGCTTTGTTCGAGGAAGTAAAAAGCCTGCAGACAATCTTTGCAACAAATCAGGATTTTGCAGGACTTCTTGATAATCCAAAGATAGCCAAAGAAGAAAAGGCAGGGATTATTACGGAGGTATTCGGCGGACGGGTATCGGAAGCTCTCATGGGGTTCCTGGCAGTCATTGTCGAAAAGGGCAGACAAAAGGAAATCAACGCAATCTGTGATTACTTTATCAGCACTGTCAAAGAATATAAAAGAATCGGCGTGGCACACGTGACCAGCGCTGTGGAATTAAAAGAAGAGCAGAAAGCTCAGCTTCTCAATAAACTGTTGGGCACAACCAGCTATCAGGAGTTTGAGATGGATTATCATGTTGAACCCTCCATTATCGGGGGACTTGTAATCCGGATCGGTGACCGGGTAGTGGATTCCAGCATTAAGACGCAGATCCATGAACTGCGTCGCAGCTTGTTAAAGCTGCAGATATCGTAACAGAAACTTTGCAGAAAGAAGGTGCAAACCTTAATGAATTTAAGACCAGAAGAGATCAGTTCCGTCATTAAGGAACAGATTCAAAGATATTCAACGAAGCTGGAAGTCTCTGATGTCGGTACAGTCATTCAGGTAGCGGACGGAATCGCCCGTATTCACGGCCTTGAGAATGCAATGCAGGGAGAACTTCTGGAGTTTCCGGGAGAAGTCTACGGCATGGTTCTCAACCTGGAAGAAGACAACGTTGGTGCGGTTTTACTTGGTACCGGCGCGATCAGTGAAGGCGATACGGTAAAAACTACAGGACGAGTGGTAGAGGTTCCGGTAGGTGACGCACTTACAGGGCGTGTAGTGAATTCCCTTGGACAGCCGATCGACGGTAAGGGACCGATACAGACAGACAAATTCCGTAAAATAGAGCGGGTTGCTCATGGTGTAATTGACAGAAAATCAGTAGATACTCCTCTTCAGACCGGTATTAAGGCAATTGATGCCATGATCCCAATCGGCAGAGGACAAAGAGAGCTGATCATCGGAGACCGCCAGACTGGTAAGAGCGCTATTGCTCTTGATACTATTATCAACCAGAAGGGGCAGGGCGTGAAGTGTATCTACGTTGCCATCGGCCAGAAAGCCTCCACCGTTGCTACGATTGTAAAAACATTGGAAGAGTACGGCGCTATGGATTACACAACTATCGTGGTTTCCACTGCTTCCGACTTAGCTCCCCTTCAGTATATCGCTCCATACTCCGGATGTGCAATCGGAGAAGAGTGGATGGAGAATGGTGGAGATGTCCTTGTTATCTATGATGATTTAAGTAAACATGCGGCAGCTTACCGTACCCTGTCTCTGCTTCTTAAGAGACCACCGGGCCGTGAGGCTTATCCTGGAGATGTTTTCTATCTTCATTCCAGGCTTCTTGAGCGTGCTTCCAGACTTTCTGATGATTTAGGAGGAGGTTCCTTAACTGCACTTCCGATCATTGAGACTCAGGCAGGCGACGTATCCGCTTACATTCCGACCAATGTTATTTCCATCACAGACGGTCAGATTTATCTGGAGACAGAGTTGTTTAACTCAGGATTCCGCCCTGCGATCAACGCAGGTCTTTCCGTATCCCGAGTGGGAGGTTCTGCTCAGATTAAGGCGATGAAGAAGATCGCTGCGCCCATCCGTGTGGAGCTGGCTCAGTACAGAGAGCTTGCAAGCTTTGCCCAGTTCGGATCTGAGCTTGACAAAGAGACAGCAGAACAGCTGGCACAGGGAGAAAGAATCAGAGAAGTATTAAAGCAGGGTCAGTATCAGCCGATTCCGGTTGAATATCAGATCATCATTATCTTTGCGGCAACGAGAAAACTGCTTTTGGATATTCCAACAGCTAAAATCCTCGATTTTGAGAAGGCTTTAACAAGCTTTATTGACGGCAAATATTCTGAGATTCCTGCAAGTATACGCGAAACAAAACAGCTTACACCTGAGACAGAAGAACTGTTGGTTAAAGCAATCAATGAGTGCAAAGCAGGTGTTTTTTAAAGGCAGGTGAAAATCATGGCATCCATTAGGGATATCAAACGAAGAAGAGACAGTATTTCGAGTACCGAACAGATTACCAAAGCCATGAAACTCATATCTACCGTAAAGCTGCAGAAATCCAGAGCAAAGGCAGAAGCTTCTAAGCCATATTATGATATGATGTATGATACCATAAACTCTATGCTTAGTAAGTCCGGAACCATTGAGCATAAATATTTAAAGGCAGGGGATTCCAGGCGGAAGGCAGTGATTGTCATTACCGCCAACAGAGGTCTTGCCGGCGGATATAACAACAATATTGCCAAACTGGTTCTGCAGGATGAGCGCTTAGAGCCGGAGCTTACCGATATCTATGCCATTGGCCGTAAGGGAAAGGAAGCTTTGGGAAGAAAGGGCTATCACATTATCCAGGATTATTCCGAGGTAATCAATGAACCCTTATACCGGGATGCTTCTGACATTACCATGGAGCTTTTGGATGCATTCGGACAAAACCAGATCGGAGAGATCTATCTGGTTTACACCTCATTTAAGAATACGGTAACCCAGATTCCAACCATAAAGAAACTTCTTCCTGTTGAGATGACCGAGGGAAGTGAAACGGCGGATCTGGCACTTATGAACTATGAGCCCAACGAAGATGAGGTTCTGGATTCCATTATTCCAAAATACATGAGCAGTCTGATCTACGGCGCTTTATTAGAGGCAGTAGCCAGTGAAAATGGAGCTAGAATGACAGCCATGGATTCTGCAACAAATAATGCGGAAGATATGATAGAAGAGCTTGGACTGATTTATAACCGGGCAAGACAGGGGTCTATTACCCAGGAGCTTACCGAGATTATAGCAGGTGCCAATGCAATATCATAACTGTTAAATATAAATAAAGGAGAAACAAGATGGCAGAACAAAATATTGGTAAGATCACCCAGATCATCGGTGCCGTATTGGATATCAAGTTCAGCCAGGGTAAGCTGCCGGACATCAATGAAGCCATTGATATTATCACAAAAGACGGCGGCAGACTGGTTGTAGAAGTATCCCAGCATCTTGGCGATGATACCGTAAGATGTATCGCCATGGGCACAACCGATGGACTGGTACGTGGTATGGAAGCGAAATCAACAGGCGCTCCTATCAGCGTGCCGGTTGGAGAAGAGACTCTGGGACGTATCTTTAACGTTCTGGGCGATCCAATCGATAAGAAACCAGCTCCGGATGTAAAAGAACGTTTCCCGATTCACAGATCCGCTCCAAGCTTTGAGGAGCAGCTGACAGATACAGAGATTCTGGAAACCGGAATCAAAGTCGTTGACCTTCTCTGCCCTTACCAGAAGGGTGGTAAGATCGGACTGTTCGGCGGTGCAGGAGTTGGAAAAACCGTATTGATTCAGGAATTAATCCGTAATATTGCCACAGAGCATGGCGGATATTCTGTATTTACGGGAGTTGGTGAGAGAACCCGTGAAGGAAATGACTTATATCACGAGATGCAGGAATCAGGCGTTATCAATAAAACAACCATGGTTTTCGGACAGATGAATGAGCCGCCGGGTGCCCGTATGAGAGTCGGTCTTACAGGGCTTACCATGGCTGAGTATTTCCGTGACCAGGGTGGTAAGGATGTGCTTTTATTCATTGACAACATCTTCCGTTTTACCCAGGCTGGTTCTGAGGTATCCGCTCTTCTTGGACGTATGCCTTCAGCCGTTGGCTATCAGCCCACTCTTCAGACAGAGATGGGTGCGCTTCAGGAGCGTATTACATCAACAAAGAACGGTTCTATCACTTCCGTTCAGGCAGTTTATGTACCGGCAGATGATTTGACTGACCCGGCTCCGGCGAATACATTCGCCCATCTGGATGCAACAACGGTTCTTGACCGTTCTATTGTAGAGCTTGGTATCTATCCTGCAGTAGATCCGTTAGGGTCCACTTCCAGAATTCTTGATCCCCGTATTGTAGGCGAAGAGCATTACCATGTTGCCCGCGGCGTTCAGGAAGTACTTCAGAAGTACAAAGAGCTTCAGGACATTATCGCCATGCTTGGTATGGATGAACTTTCTGAGGAAGATAAGCTGACTGTAGCCCGTGCAAGAAAGATTCAGAGATTCTTATCCCAGCCTTTCTTCGTAGCAGGGCAGTTTACCGGTCTGGAAGGACGTTATGTGCCTCTTTCTGATACCATTCAGGGATTTAGGGAGATTCTGGAAGGAAAGCATGATGATATACCGGAAAGCTATTTCTTAAATGCTGGTAGCATTGATGACGTTCTTGCCCGCGTGAAAAAATAGGGGGTGGAAGATGGCTGATTTATTCAAACTGCAGATCATAACTCCTGAGAGAAAGTTTTACGAGGGAGATGCCTCAATGGTAGAACTTACTACGGAAGAAGGCGAGATCGGTGTATACCGGGGACATATTCCCATGACTGCGATTGTTGCACCGGGAATTATAAAGATTCATGAAGAAGGCGGCATAAAAGAAGCTGCACTGATATCGGGATTTCTGGAAATTTTACCGGAAAAAATTGTAATTATGGCAGAAGTGGCAGAGTGGCCGGAGGAAATCGATATAAGCCGTGCACAGGAGGCAAAGATACGTGCAGAACGCCGCTTGAAAGAGCAGGACGGAGAAATCGATATTATAAGAGCGGAGATCGCGTTAAAAAAGGCGCTGGTCAGAATTTCTCTTATGAAATAGAAAAAAGGGATTTAAACCGATTTATGCGGTTTGAGTCCCCTTTTTTTGTGGATTAATATACCAGAAAAGTCTCTGATTGTGGATTATATCCTAAAACTATGCTATACTAAGGGACAGATAAAATGAAATAGGGAGAATGTATTATGAAAGAAACATCACTAGTGATTATGGCAGCCGGCATCGGGAGCCGGTTTGGCGGAGGGATCAAACAGCTGGAGCCGGTTGGACCCAGTGGTGAGATCATTATGGACTATTCTATTTATGATGCTTTAGAAGCGGGTTTTAATAAAATTGTATTCATTATCCGCAAGGATCTGGAGAAAGATTTTAAAGAGATCATTGGCAACCGGATTGCTGAGATTGCACCGGTGGAGTATGCCTTTCAGGAGCTTGATGATCTTCCGGATGGCTTTCATAAACCGGAGGAAAGAACAAAACCATGGGGTACCGGACAGGCGATTCTCTGTGCCAGGGACATGATACGGGAGCCTTTCGCAGTGATTAATGCAGATGATTATTATGGAAAAGAAGGGTTTGTGAAGATGCATGACTATCTGGTGAATCGGATGGACATGGATGCGAAACCATTTGACCTCTGCATGAGCGGTTTTATTCTGGGCAACACCTTAAGCGAGAATGGCGGCGTTACCAGAGGCGTATGCCAGGTAGGAGATGACGGTGTATTAAAAAAAGTTACAGAGACCTATGAACTCACGATGCAAGACGGTGAGGCTTACGGAAAAGATGATGCGGGGAATCCGGTGAAGGTGCCTCTGAAACAGAATGTCTCGATGAATATGTGGGGGCTGTCTCCTGCATTTTTAATGGAGCTGGAACGGGGCTTTCCTCTATTTTTAGAAAGTTTGAAAGAAGGAGATATCAAATCAGAATATCTGCTTCCTAAGATCATTGACCGGCTGATCAGTCAGGATATGGCCAGAGTCCATGTGCTGGAAACAAAAGATAAGTGGTTTGGAGTAACTTATAAAGAGGATAAACCGGCTGTTTCCGCAGCAATCAGAGAACTGGTTTCAAAAGGAATTTATCCGGAACGTCTTTTTTAACGGCAATATCCGCACTTTTTTGATCCGCTTAGCATAGAATGGTGTTGTATAAGCTAAAAGCAGGGAGTGATAACAACCGTGCCAGGCAACCCGGACTATACTTATGGAAAGAATTATGAAAGCCTGCCGCCTTACATGCCTTATGGAGACAGGAGTATCAGGGAAAGTTCTCTGGAGCCCAACGATATTATTGCAAAGGATCTGGAATATTTACAGGGAATGTACCCGGGACATATGAAACGTCTGCATGAATACGTCGTTTCAGCATGTGATCATCTGGATTATAAAGACAGCCCAATGTACGATGAGTTTCCTGATCGTCTGCTGATTCATCAGGTTTGTGATTCCATTTGCGCTAAGATCCGTGAAGAAGGGATCATAACTGATGAACTGCTCATGGGGAATGATGACAGCTCACAAGCAGCCGCACAGATGCAGACAGAGCCGATGGAATGGGAAAATGAAGAGGTGGAAAAAGCAGAACTGAATGACCGTTATTCCACTTGGGGTCCTCCTGGCTGGGGTCCGCCCGGACCGAAGCCTCCTGGCTGGAGACCGCCGCCCTGGGGGCCCGGTCCAAGACCGCCGCATTGGGGGCCCGGCTCAAGACCGCCCTATTGGGGTCCGGGTTCGAGACCGCCCTATTGGGGTCCGGGTCCAGGACCGAAACCGCCATACTGGGGTCCCGGCCCAGGACCGAAGCCGCCATACTGGGGAAAAGGTCCCCGTCCGTCACAGGGCAATGGATGGCTGGGTGATATTGTATCTGTACTGCTTCTAAATGAAATGCACCGCAGAAGATGTAATTCCGGACGATGCAGATAGGTAATGGAAAAAACAGCTTCCTCTTATAGGGGGAGCTGTTTTTTTATATCAGGAAGCTTCTTGTAAAACTCTGAAGGGAAGAAAAAGCCAGTATTTGTTGTTGTTCGGTATATAATTTTGATTCGGTTTTTCATGTATGAAGCTCAGCATGGAAGCTTTTTTGAACTATTATTATTAATTTTAAGCGGATTCATCTTAAAAATACAGTACCAATTTACAAGTAAACAGTCTGATTGAGGCAGACATCTTTTCCTAAAATTCCTTACTATAAAAGAATCAATACATAGGAGGTTTTTTATGGAAAAAAAGAATAGGAAACTGGGGTTGCTGGCACTGACTGCACTGGTGATCAGTTCTTCCATTGGAAGCGGAATTTTTGGAATTGCATCAGACATGGCAGAGGGGACAAGCCCAGGGGCCGCTATTGCAGCGTGGATCATTACAGGAGCGGGAGTTCTCATGCTGTGCCTGTCACTTACAAATATCATTAATAAGAGACCTGAATTAAGCGGGATTTTCAGCTATGCAACAGAAACCTTTGGACCTTTTGGGGGATTTATCAGCGGCTGGGGCTACTGGCTATCCGCATGGTTGGGGAATATTGCTTTTGCAACCATTATGATGAGCGCGCTCAGTTACTTTATCCCTGCGCTTGGTGATGGAAGCAATCTTCTTTCCATTATAATTGCAAGCGTGATTCTCTGGATTATGTGTCTGGTCGTGAACAGGGGGATTGAAAGCGCTGCATTTTTAAATACTATAATTACAATCTGTAAGCTGGTCCCCCTTTTACTTTTTGCGGTTGTTGCAATCATTGCATTCAAGTCGGAGATATTTACCGCAGACTTTTGGGGAACTGTATCAGGAAACTTTTCATTAAAGGCTGTGGTATCTCAGGTAAATTCCAGCATGATGGTGCTTATGTGGGTGTTTGTAGGAATTGAGGGTGCGGCAATGATGTCAGATCGTGCCATAACAAAGGACACTGCTGGAAAGGCCACTGTATTGGGGCTGGCAGGGCTTTTATGTGTTTACCTTCTTTTGTCTCTTTTGCCTTATGGGCTGATGAGCCGTACTGAGATATGTGAATTGAAGCAGCCCACCATGGCATATCTTCTTTCTTATATAGTTGGCCCGTGGGGAGCCGCTTTTATTAATATCGCAATGATTATATCTGTCGCAGGCTGCTGGTTGTCATGGACCATGCTTCCGGTTGAAACCACATTGCTAATGGCTCAGCAGAAACTTCTTCCGAAAAAATTCGGAGAAGTTAATGACAAGAATGTTCCAACCTTCTCTCTGGTTTTTATGACGGCACTTTCACAGATTTTCATCTTCACTCTGCTGTTTACGGATAAGGCCTATCATTTTGCATATTCACTCTGTACTGCTGCAATTTTTGTAACCTGGATTCTGGTATGTGTATATCAGGTGAAGCTTTCTTATGAAAACAGAGGAAAAAGGGGAGAAGCTGGACAGCTGGCAATAGGACTTATTGGAACTATTTTTTATGCATGGGCGATATGGGCATCCGGAATAGGGTATTTTCTTCTTTGTATGCTGGTTTATATTATTGGAATTTTCCTCTATGTGAAAGCAGGAAAAGAAAACGGAGTGGAAAAGGTATTTTCCACAAAAGAGCGAATCATAATTATTTTCATTCTTATGGGTGCAGCGATATCTGTATACATGCTGATAACAGGTGGAATTGCTGTCTGATTGTGAACCTTCAGATTATTACATTGCCTTGTGCTGATACATAAAATATAGCAGTAAAATTGACAAAAATTTACTTTTAATGATATGATTCGACATAGGGAGAACGATTGGAAACGGCAGTGGAGCAAGATGTTTCAGAGGAGTAGCAGAATGGATAATGTGAGGTCCAAATGAGTACAACAATTTTTATCTTCGACATCGTATTAATTATAATATTTGCCTGTTCCTGTACGATTAATGTAACTGCATACTGTAAAACAAAGCATGTCCGGGAGTTTGAGGCCGGCATGCTTATGTTCTTTTATTGCGTGAATTCCATGATTATTTTCATGTCAGAATTTTTGCTCGAACTGCCTCTTTTTGAAGGTGCTTATAATGTATTAACCTATTTCAGTGTTAAGGTTATCTGCGGAATTGCCATAAGTACCCTGTATATGTTTCTTACCGCTTCTTTACTTGAGAAAAAGACCAGCATTCTTCATGTAATTATTATCATGCCTTTGATCTGTGTGACGGTCTATGTGGGAGATTTAAACGGATCAGTCAGTCAGCACTGGATATTTTATACCATTCGGCAGGTATATCTGGCATGCTTTGTTCTTTATTATTTTATCCGATATGCTTCTGCGAAAGACAGAGAGTATAAAAAAAGGATCAGGAAATACCGGTTTATTTTTCTCATTGGGGGCATCTTTTCCATACTGATTTTTGCTGAAGACAGCATGGTTATTTTCCACTTTCAATATGTGATCAATACGTTGAATCTGAAGGTGTTTATGGAGCACAATTTAAGTGAAGACATATTTTTTGTGATTTTGGCAGTGATCGGAGTAAAAAGCGGATTCTCACTGCTGATTCAGCAGAAAGAACCGGCTGAAACAATGGAGCCTGGGATGCTTCTTTCTGCTGCGGCAGTCTGCAAGGAAAAGACTCCTTTTCCCGAAGACCCTTTTGTCAGGGCTTTCGGATTAAGCAATCGCCAGCGTGATGTGCTGTATCTGCTGCTGAAGGAGAAGACCTATCAGGAAATGGGAGAAGAACTGGGGTTGTCTGTAGGAACCGTTAAATTTCATGCGCATGGGATCTATGAAAAAACGGATTCCAGGAACCGGTCCGAACTGATTGGCAAATATGAGAAGTTTTATGAAAGCCGGGTGCAGATTCCGTTAACCTGACCTCTGCTTTTTTGCGTTCTCATAGAGGGTATATAATTCCTGCCGGGATTTTGTACCGGTTTTTTTTAAGAGGTTATGGACATGGGAATGTACGGTAAAGGCTGAGATAAGAAGTTTGGCGCTGATCTGCTCATCGGTGGTGCGGTTTAACAGTTCCGTAAGGATGGTCTGTTCTCGCAGAGTGAGGGAATAGGCTTTACAAAAAGAATAATAACAGGCAGATTCGGTATCTGGAGATGCGAAAGATTCCGTTACCTGTTCCTGGGAATTTACAGTAGCTTTGCATGTGTGCAGAGCTGCTGTTTTTTGCAGGAAAAAGCAGATATAAACCAGGGCGGATAAGCCAAATAAAAAGTCAATAGAAAAGATACGGCACAAGGACAGCCCGCTGCGGACAGGGAGAACAAAAATTCTGATATAGTTTTCTATGATACCGGAAAGAGAAAACAGGAGAATGAATGGGGACAGCGCAGGACGAAAATCACCCCCACCCTTCTTGCTTGGACTGCAGGCTGCCTGATTTATAAGAATGTGAAATGAGAAGCCTCTGTAAAGTAAGGCAAGAGGAAACAGAGAGCTATAAAGAAACAGGGTAGTCCTGCTGCTTTTTAAGGTGGGAATCAGCAACAGAAGAAATATGAAAATACACAGAATCAAGTATTCGTGAAATGGAAGCTTTGATGTGTGGTTTAGCTGATAGCTCAGGTATAAAAGGCAGATAGCAGCGGTTATGGATATAAACGTATTCCATACGGGCATAGTGAAATAGACAGTCTGATAGAACCGACCGAATTCAGGGAGAAATTCTGCCATGGCTTCAACAAGCTGATTGACAGATAAACAGAGATAGAGTGCGGATAAACTGGCAGAGATGCAGCACCGCTCACTCAAGTAGCGGCAGAAGGCAAGAAGGCACGCTCCAAAGTATAAAATTAAAAGGATATTGTCGTATAAGTAAAGTAACAGTTTCATAAATACCTTTGGGCTTTTTCCTTTCAGTATAGCAAACAGGAAAGCAAAGATCAAGGAAAAATTGTGCAAAATGTATAAAGTTTAGCCTGGGTTTTGTTGCAAATGTATAACTATGCATAAAAATAAATGGAAAGGTTTATTCCAAACCCGAATTTTTGATGCTATTCTTTGGGAGGCGTGAATGCGAAGAAGCAAAAGCGTTACAATATGCCAATGATAAAACATAAAAGGAGGTTATTAATTATGCAGAGTATTAATGTAAAAAGTGAAATTGGCCGCTTAAAGAGAGTATTGCTGCACAGACCGGGAAAGGAATTATTAAATCTGACACCAGATACACTGGAGAGGCTTCTCTTTGATGATATTCCTTTTTTAGAGGCTGCGCAGCAGGAGCATGATGCATTTGCCGAGACATTAAGAAACAATGGCGTAGAGGTATTGTATCTGGAAGACGTTATGGCTGAGGTACTGGATTTAAGCGATGAAATCAGAGATGAGTTCATAAAGCAATGGATCAATGAAGCTGGAATATCCACCGGACTGTATAAGAAGAAAATTTACGATTATATGATGCAGTTTAAGAATGACAGCAAAGCACTCGTTCTGAAATCCATGGAAGGCATTGTACTTAAGGAGCTCAATTATACGAAAAGCGATTCTTTGGTAGATCTTATGAGCGACCCCTCTAAGCTGGTGATTGATCCCATGCCAAATCTTTACTTTACCCGTGATCCATTCGCATGCATCGGAAATGGCGTCAGTCTGAACCGTATGTATTCTGTTACCAGAAACCGGGAGACGATTTATGGGGAGTATATTTTCAAATACCATCCGGATTTTAAAGAAAAGGTTGATAAGTATTATGACCGTTACAATGCGTTTCATATTGAAGGAGGAGATATTTTAAACATTAACGATAAGGTTCTTGCAGTTGGTATATCCCAAAGAACAGAACCAGATGCCCTGGAGCTGCTGGCAAAGAATATTTTCGGAAATGAAAACAGTACGATTGAGACTATCCTGGGATTTAATATTCCTAACAGCCGGGCATTTATGCATCTGGATACGGTGTTTACACAGATTGATTATGACAAGTTTACCATTCACCCGGGAATTCTGGGACCTCTGCGTATTTACAAGATTGAAAAAGGAAACTGCAGAGGCGATATTAAGGTAGAGGTTCAGAATTCTGATCTTGAGACCGTTCTGGAGAAAAGCCTTGGAATTGATAAGGTTGAACTGATCAAGTGCGGGGGAGAGGATATGATAGCAGCAGAAAGAGAGCAGTGGAATGACGGCTCCAATACTCTTTGCATCTCACCAGGAACCATTGTCACCTATCAGCGAAACACAAAAACCAATGAGTTATTGAAAAAGCGTGGGCTGAATGTACTGGAAATTCCAAGTGCTGAATTATCCAGGGGAAGAGGCGGCCCCCGATGCATGAGCATGCCGCTGGATCGTGAACCGGTCAATTACTAAAGAAAGAGGAGAAAAAGAAATGGCAGTTAACTTACGAGGCAGAAGTTATTTAAAATTACTGGATTTTACACCGGAGGAAATCCGTTACCTGATTGATCTGTCTAAGAATTTTAAGGATTTAAAGAGAAGCAACACTCCTCACAAATATCTTGTGGGAAAAAATATTGTTCTTTTATTTGAAAAAACTTCTACCAGAACCCGCTGTTCCTTTGAGGTGGCAGGCAATGATCTGGGAATGGGAGTTACATATCTTGATCCGGGCAGCTCACAGATGGGAAAAAAAGAAAGTATTGAAGATACAGCCAGAGTCCTTGGAAGAATGTATGACGGAATTGAGTACCGGGGTTACAGCCAGGAACTGGTTACCAAGCTTGCTCAGTATGCGGGCGTTCCCGTCTGGAACGGGTTAACGGATCAGTTTCACCCGACACAGATGCTCGCAGATCTTCTGACCATTGAAGAGCATTTTGGATTTTTAAAAGGAATAAACTTTACTTTTATGGGAGATGGCAGAAATAATATGGGAAACTCGTTAATGGTGGCGTGCGCAAAAATGGGGCTAAATTTTACAGCCTGCGCTCCAAAAGATTTATGGCCGGATGAAGATCTGTTTGAGGTGTGCAGAAAGATTGCAGCGGAAAACAATTGCACCATAACATTGACGGAAGATGTACAGGAAGGAACAACGGGGGCTGATGTGGTATATACGGATATATGGGTTTCAATGGGAGAGCCGGATAGTGTATGGGATACACGTATCAAGCTGCTGAGTCCGTATCAGGTAAATGAAAAGGTCATGAAAAATGCTGGAAGTCAGGCCATCTTTATGCATTGCCTCCCATCCTTCCATGACAGAAAAACAACCATTGGTGAGGATATCTATCAGAAATTCGGTCTGGCTGAGATGGAGGCGACTGATAAAGTGTTTGAAGCAAAATATTCCAAGGTATTTGATGAGGCAGAAAATCGTATGCATACCATTAAAGCAGTGATGTATGCAACGCTTTGCTAGAAAGGTTGGTCAGGGTGAAAAGAATTGTAATCGCGCTGGGCGGAAACGCTCTGGGCAATACATCAAAAGAACAGCTGGAACGGGTAAGAATTACGGCAGAAGCAGTTGTGGATATAGTGAAGGCAGGATATGAAGTGGTTGTATGTCATGGGAATGGTCCCCAGGTAGGAATGATCAACCTTGCTTTTGAGAAAGGTCATGAGGCTTTAATCGTCCCCGAAATGCATCTTCCTGAGTGCACGGCAATGAGCCAGGGGTATATTGGTTATCATCTCCAGCAGGCAATTGATCAGGAGCTCGTTAAAAAGCAAATTCAGGATACAGTTGTGATTACCATGCTGACACAGGTAATCGTAGATGAAAAGGATCCGGCTTTTCATAATCCCACGAAACCCATAGGAAGATATTATGATGAAGCAGAAGCGAGGCACCTGATGGAGAAAACAGGGCAGAAATATGCAGAGGATTCCGGACGCGGATACCGCCGGGTAGTTGCTTCGCCTCAGCCGGTAAGTATCTATGAGAGGATTTCTTTAAATACACTGATCAATGCCCACCATGTGGTCATCGCAGGAGGGGGAGGCGGAATTCCTGTAGTTAAGGAGCCGGATGGCTCTTATCATGGAGTCGATGCAGTGGTTGATAAGGATCTGGCGGCTGAAAAGCTGGCAGAGCTGGTAAACGCAGATGCATTTGTCATACTGACGGCTGTAGATAAGGTTTCCATTTACTTTGGTAAACCAAATCAGGAGGATCTTTCCCAGATTACTCTTGCACAGGCAGAACAGTACATTAAGGAAGGGCATTTCGCTGCAGGAAGTATGCTTCCCAAGGTAAAGGCAGCCATGAAATTCATAGAGCAGAAAAAAGAGGGCGTTTCCATTATCTGCTCTCTGGAAAAGGCGGCGGTGGCTTTAAGCGGGAAAGCCGGAACAAGGATTATCAGCAAATAAGTTATTGGAAAAAATACGATCCCATTTTATTTATAAATTAAGTAAAATGGGATACCTTTCCTCGAGGCATGAATAGAAATACTTATATTATAATAAAACAAATGAATATACGATGGGTTATAAACGTATTACGCAAAATCTGGAAGGATTTGATAAGATGAAGGAGTATATTGAGCTGCAATCACAGTTCTGCTCAAAGATAGATATTAAAAAAATATGCACCTTTGATTACGAAACAATCGCGGAAAGAACTTTGCCGTTGTATCACAAAAGTCCGAGATTTATTTTAGTGAGAGAAGGAAAAGGCAGTATCGAGGTAGACTGGGAACGGTACGAACTAAAATCAGGAGTACTGCTTTCCATACTGCCATGGGAGTGTACGCAGATCGTAGAGGTGGAAGAGGCCTTAAGCTTTGAAATTGTTAAATATAATTATGATGTGGTGGCGGAAACGATAAAATCTTCTTCCTCCATGTCAGATCCGGTTTCTGCTTTAAAGAAACTGGAAGAAACTCCATTTGCGTATCTTTCGGAGGAGATGAGAGAAGAGGTGGGATATCTGTTTTTTAAAATCAGGAAAGAGGCAGGTGTGGAATCTGTAATGGATTTCAGGGAAAGAAGATCCTATCAGGAGATAAATATAATTATGCTTGTTTCTTCTTTAATCATTGCATTTTGCCGTGTGATTGATAACGGGGATAAAAAGATACGTATAAAGAACGGTTCAGAGGATAACCGGCGTCTGATCTTACGTTACATCTACATGCATCTGGGAGAGAAAATTACTCTGGAGAGAATAGCAAAACAGTTTTATTTGAGCAGGTCATCGGTCCGTATGTATATCTTTGAAAAGACAGGACTTGCATTTCATGAATTGGTCAGTGAAATGCGGATAGTAAAAACAATCAATTATTTATTGTATACGGATATGACACTGGAGGAAATAGCACCTGTTCTTGGATATGTGGATGCAGCGCATATATCCAAGGTGTTTTCTTACCGTATGGAAAATAAGATCAGCAATTACCGCAGAACTTATCAAAGGGTTTTAAACATAACAAATATAGAAGAAAAAAAGATGGCTTACCAGATGGTGGAGTATATTTCCAAAAATTATCAGGAGGAGATACAGGCACTAGAAACGTCAGAAAGATTTGGCATTTCCATAGAGGAGATGAACCGGCATTTAATAATGCAGGTAGAATGCAATTTTTCTGATTTTTTGAACCGGCTCAGGATTGATAAATCCTGTGAGCTGCTTCTTGATACGGATAAATCTATTACGGATATTGCTATAGAAGTAGGCTATGGAACGGTAAAGACATTTCGCCGAAACTTTATAAAGCTTCGGCATATTCTGCCCAATGAGTTTCGGGCAGCTCAGGCTGTGCTTGTTAACTAATGATAAAAAAGAGGGAGAAAAATGGAATATCAGAAAGAAGAATATGTGTCATGTGATCATCTGTTCAAAATGAAATTTAAAGTTGGAAAGATTGTAAAATGTACTGAAGTAAATCAGTCGAACCGGCTTTTATGCTTTCAGGTGGAGGTTGGGGATAAGACATGTCAGATCCTGTCCGGCCTTAAAGGATATTATGAAACCGGAGAAGTTATCGGAAAAAAAGTGATGGTTCTGGAAAATGTGAAAGCCACCAGGATAGCAGGATTAAAATCGGAAGGGATTCTTATGGTGGCGGAGGATCGGGATGGTAATGTGGCCTTTATGATTCCTGACCGTGACATGGAGGCTGGAGTTGAGATTCTTTAGGCGAACAGGTAAAAGGGGAATACGGTGAATGAATTTGAAAAGGAAAGTGTAAAAAGCAGGCGTCAGAAGACAATTCTTAAATTGATCAGGAAGCAGCCCATCACGACACAGACAATGCTTAAGGAATATTTAAGCAGGGAGGGGATTGATGTCACACAGGCGACTTTATCCAGGGATATTCGTGAGATGAACCTGATAAAGGGTGTAAGCGGGGAAGGATACATTCAAAGCACAATTATATTCAGACACCAGATTTCCCACAGGCTTTTTGTACTGTTTTCCATGGCAGTCAGGGCAGTGGAGCAGTCAGGGAATGTGGTGGTTATTGACTGTGAGCCAGGCATGGCGGCTTCTGTATGTACGGTGATCGATGAACTGGGCTGGAACGAAATTGTAGGAACTATAGCTGGGAACAATACAATCTTTGTAATTACAAGAGAAGGTACCTCCTATCAGATGGCGGAGCAGTTTAAGAATATCAACAGTTAAGATGGGATGGAATTTACAACAACCGGTTTTTTCTGCCAATTAACGAATGTTTAAGAAAGTTTTCATTGTAGTTTTGTCCATTATTGTATACAATAAAGAAGATAAAAATGGAAAAATAAAGGATGTTTTATATGAATCGTTTGGCTAAAAAAATTGGAATTTTATCTGTGATATTCCTGCTGGCTATCGCAGTTTATTTTATGTGGAATCAAAGAAATACGGAAAAAAGTGAAGTGATGGTATATACCTCTATGGATGAGGCCTCGCTTCCTGTTGTTTATACGCAGATGTACGGACGAAAGATGAATCTGCTCCACGGGTATGTACAGGATATGGGACAGACGGTTTCCAGGGAAGCACTTACTGTTCTTCCTCAGGACAGGAATTTAAATCTGGGGATCGCAGATTATAACGGAAGCATTACAGGGATACAGTATGAAGTGCGAAGCCTTGACTTAAGCCGTCTGGTGGAGCGGACCAGCCTAAGCAGATGGGATCAGGAAGATGGTGCGGTAACAGCGAACCTTCCCATTCAGAATCTTCTGACAAAGGACAAAGAATATTTACTTATACTGACTCTGGATACCTCTGAGAACGGTACCCTTTATTATTACACCAGGATCATGTGGACAGACAGTACCAACGGGAAAGACATGATCGATTTTGCCTTTGATTTTACAACGAAAACATTTCACTATGATCAGGCAAGAGATTTAACCACATATCTGGAAACCAATAATACCGAGGACAACAGTTCCCTTGGTCATGTATCTATCCGGTCCAGTTTTTCCCAGCTTACCTGGGGAGGACTGTCCATGGAGCCGGTTGGAGAGATCCGGGCGACTTTAAAGGATTTAGATGGCGTGATGTGCAGCGTCAGCCTTGAATACCAGGCAGCCCGCACAGGTGCTGGAGATGACGGTGAGCTTTATGAAGTAGAAGATTCATTTACAATGAAATGGGACAGCCGCCGTATTTATCTGATGGATTTTGAACGCAGCACCAATCAGATATTCTCAGGACAGAAGAATTTGTTTTCAGGAAAACGGATTACACTTGGAATTACCAATCCGGACGAAGTTCAGACCAGGAAAAGTCCCGGAGGGAATTGCATTGCTTATGGAATCAACCGGGATTTATGGACATATGACCAGAAGCAGGGCCATGCGGTAAAGGTATTTTCTTTTCGCAGCGGTAAAGATGACGGTCTTCGAAGCGGATACAACCAGCATGATATAAAGATTCTCTCTGTGAGCGATAACGGAGATGTGGATTTCCTCGTTTATGGATACATGAACCGCGGGATTCACGAAGGCAGCATGGGGATCGCTCTTTACCGGTATAGCAGCAAAGAGAATGCCATAGGAGAGCGTTTCTTTACACCAGTGACTTCATCCTTTGAGATGCTGAAGGAAGATGTGGACCAGCTTTCTCACTTAGGTGCCAATGGTATGCTTTATCTTATGGCCGGCAGGGCAGTTTACGGAATCGATTTAAACAGCAATGAATATATGGTTCTGGCAGATTCTCTTTCTGAGGGAGGTTATGCAGTCAGCAGCACAGAACGTCATTTTGCATGGCAGGAAGGAAGCGACATTTATGGTGCCGGAGTCATTCATTTAATGGATCTGGACACTGGTATTAAAAGAGAAATAGGCGGCGGTGAAGATAACAGGTTCCGCCCCCTTGGTTTTGTCGGTGATGATTTTATATATGGTATTGCAAAAGCGGGAGATATCTGGTCGCAGAATGGGAGAGTTATGGATGCACCCATGTACAGGATTGAAATTATGGACCAGAGCGGATCGATTGTTAAGAAATATGAGCAGGATCAGTCCTTTATTGCAGATGTTACGGTAGACGGAAGCCGGATTCATTTAACCCAGGTAGTAAAAATGGGAGATCAGACTTTTTCTGTCTCCAGACAGGATACCATTGTCTGCAATCAGGAGATTTCCAATGAAGAATTAAAGGGAATCGGCTGGTATGCATCAGAGGACAGGAAAAAGATCTACTTTGTCCAGCTGGACCAGGAAGCATCGAGTAAAAATGTATCAATTGCGGTACCGAAAAAAGTGGCTTATGAAACCACGGAAGTGGTTGAGTTAAAGAGCCGGCCCCAAAATCAGGAAAACAGATTTCTTGCATATGCGGGAGGCCATTATCTGGGAAGCAGCAGAAGCTTTGTGAAGGCCTTAGACCTTGCCTATGACCGGATGGGGGTTGTGACGGACCAAAATCATGAGATATTGTGGAACAGGGTCAACCGGCCCCCGGTTAAAAGCATGAAGAATCCAATGAAAAAGGGAGGGGCTTTCTTCCGCAATCTTCCGGACTTTGCGGAAAATGGAGTGAAAGAAGGCGTTTTCATGATAGATGCCAGAGGTGCTGAGTTAAACCAGATCCTTTATTTCATTGGTCAGGGCTGTCCGGCGGCTGCTTACACAGGACAGGGCGGATATGTGCTCATCTCAGGCTATGATCAATATAATGTCACACTCTGCAATCCCGAAACGGGAGACAGCCAGAAAATGGGCTTAAATGACGCCACAGCTTATTTCTCAGGACTTGGTAATGATTTTGTCTGCGGAGTAATTCTTGAATAAGAAAGTGCATTCTCTTTACAAATTCGTAAGATATGTTATAATCATGAAAGGTGAATGTTAAAAATTAAGAGATTTGTAATAGATAAAAGATAGTCAGAGGTGTGAAATGGAGCAGTATATTATGAAAGGCGGCAATCCACTGGTGGGAGAAGTGACCATAGGAGGAGCCAAGAATGCCGCTTTGGGAATTCTAGCAGCAGCGATCATGACAGATGAGGATGTGCTGATTGATAATCTGCCTGATGTGAATGATATTAATGTATTACTGGAAGCAATCGAAGAAATTGGAGCTACGGTAGAGAGAATTGACAGACATACAGTCCGTATTAATGGAAAGACAATCCGTGAAGTGGCGGTAGATGATGAATATATCCGAAGAATCAGGGCTTCGTATTATTTTATCGGAGCCATGCTTGGAAAGTATAAAAGTGCTCAGGTTCCTCTTCCGGGAGGCTGCAACATTGGAAGCAGACCTATTGACCAGCATTTAAAGGGCTTTCGTGCACTGGGAGCCGATGTAAAGATTGAACGCGGAGCAGTGATTGCCCATGCCATTGATCTGGTAGCAAGCCATATCTACCTTGATGTGGTCAGTGTAGGCGCTACCATTAATATTATGATGGCTGCAACTCTGGCAGAAGGACAGACCATTCTGGAGAACGTGGCAAAGGAACCCCACGTGGTTGACGTTGCTAACTTCTTAAACAGTATGGGTGCCAATATTAAGGGTGCCGGCACGGATACCATTCGTATTAAAGGCGTATCCAGGCTGCACGGTACAGAATACTCCATTATCCCCGACCAGATTGAAGCCGGTACATTCATGTGTGCAGCGGCAATCACACGGGGAGATGTTATGGTGAAGAATGTGATTCCCAAGCACCTGGAAGCTATTACGGCCAAGCTGTTGGAGATGGGCTGTGAAGTCGTGGAATTTGACGATGCAGTACGTGTAGTGGGAAAGACCAGTCAGAAGCATACAGATATCAAGACACTTCCCTATCCGGGATTTCCAACCGATATGCAGCCCCAGATGGCAGTAACCCTTGCACTGGCAGGCGGCACCAGCGTGGTGACTGAGAGCATATTTGAGAACCGCTTCCGCTATGTGGATGAGCTCTCCCGCATGGGTGCCAATGTAAAGGTGGAAGGCAACGTAGCAGTCATTGACGGTGTAACCGGTTTAACCGGAGCTTTTGTAAATGCTCCCGATTTACGGGCAGGAGCTGCACTGGTGATTGCAGGTCTTGCTGCAGATGGATATACCCTGGTGGATGAAATCGGTTATATACAAAGAGGTTATGAATGTTTTGAAGATAAGCTTCAGGGTCTGGGTGCCATGATTGAAAAGGTGGACTCAGAAAAAGAGGCTCAGAAATTTAAATTAAAAGTAGGCTAGGCGGGGGATCTCCCCGCCGTTTTGCTTACAGGAGGAAGGGACTTTGGATATGAAAAAGAAACCGGTGCTTGTGATTATGGCTGCAGGTATGGGCAGCCGGTACGGAGGATTAAAGCAGATTGATCCGGTGGATGCTTACGGTAATAAAATTATTGATTTTTCTATTTATGATGCAGTGGAGGCAGGCTTTGAAAAAGTAGTTTTCATTATCAAAAAGGCAATAGAAAAGGAATTTAAGGAACACATCGGGGACCGCATGGCTGCGCATGTAAAGGTGGAATACGTCTATCAGGAACTGTTTAAGCTGCCTGAAGGATTTAAAGTACCGGAGGGAAGGGTGAAGCCCTGGGGGACGGGTCATGCGATCCTGTGCTGTGAAGAAGTGATTGATGGTCCTTTTGCTGTAATCAATGCCGATGATTACTATGGAAAAGGTGCATTTATATCTGTTTTCAACTTTTTATCCGGTGTCAGGGAAGAGAATAAGTACCAGTTTTCCATGGTTGGATATCAGCTTTACAATACACTGACAGAGAATGGCCAAGTGGCGAGAGGTGTCTGCACAGTTTCAGAAGTTGGACTGCTGTCAGATATCTGTGAGCGGACCAGAATTGAAAAACATGGAGAGAAAGCGGAATTTACGGAAGATAATGGTGAAACCTGGACCGCTCTTTCAGAAGATACCCTTGTATCCATGAATTTGTGGGGATTTACAGACAGTATATTAAAGGAACTAAAAAACCGCTTTCCTGTTTTTTTAAACAGGGAGTTAAAGGAGAATCCACTCAAATGTGAGTACTTCCTTCCATTTGTGGTTGATGAGCTTTTAAAAGAACGAAAAGCAGAGGTAACGGTGCTGAAAAGTACAGACCGCTGGTACGGCGTAACCTATCAGGAAGATAAAAAGACAGTGGTAGATGCCATTGCTGGATTTAAGGCAGCAGGTCTTTATCCGGAAAAGCTTTGGGAGTAGCGGAAAGGCAGCAAGGCTATTGACATATGCCCGTTATTAGAGTAGAATGAAAAAGCAGATATCATAACTGCTAATTGAATAACAAATGAAAAGTCGTAATATCCCTTATTCAGAGTGATGGAGATACAAAGGATCTGTGAAGTCACGGCAACCCCGGTCGGTTTTATGGTGTTTTTACCATAAGGAACGTCTGGAAGGTGCCAACCTGAGCGAGAAATCGAGCAATAAGAGGATTTGATACTAAGTTGAATCAAGTCCGCGTTGCTGCGGACTTTTCTTTTTGTTATTCCCCCATGTAAAACAGAGGAGGAAATGACAACATGGAAAAATTATTATTTACATCCGAGTCCGTTACAGAAGGACATCCGGATAAAATGTGTGATCAGATTTCTGACGCAATTCTTGATGAGATGTTAAAACAGGACCCGATGAGCAGGGTAGCCTGTGAGACCTGCACCACCACCGGTCTGGTTATGGTTATGGGTGAAATTACCACCCAGGCATATGTGGACATTCAGAAGGTAGTGCGTGAAACGGTAAGAGAAATCGGCTATAACAGCGCAAAATACGGATTTGACTGTGACACATGCGGAGTGATTGTAACTCTGGATGAACAGTCAAAGGATATTGCAATGGGTGTAGACCGCGCTCTGGAAGCAAAAGAGAATAAGATGTCAGAAGAAGAAATCGATGCCATCGGAGCCGGAGATCAGGGAATGATGTTTGGTTACGCCAGCAATGAGACAGAAGAATATATGCCATATCCGATTGCGCTTGCACACAAGCTTGCACTTCAGCTGACAAAAGTCCGCAAAAACGGAACCTTAACATACCTCCGCCCGGATGGAAAAACCCAGGTAACGGTGGAATACGATGAAAACGGCAGACCCCTTCGCCTTGATGCGGTGGTATTATCCACCCAGCATGATGAAGATGTCAGCCAGGAGCAGATTCACAAAGACATCAAAAAATATGTGTTTGATGAGATTCTTCCGGCTGAGCTGGTAGATGAACACACGAAATTTTTCATTAATCCTACCGGCCGCTTTGTAATTGGTGGTCCCCAGGGAGACAGCGGTCTTACCGGCCGCAAGATCATTGTAGACACGTATGGCGGTTATGCCCGTCACGGCGGAGGTGCATTTTCCGGTAAAGACTGCACCAAGGTAGACCGTTCAGCCGCTTATGCAGCGCGTTATGTAGCCAAAAATATCGTAGCTGCAGGTCTTGCAGATAAGTGTGAGATTCAGTTATCCTACGCCATCGGAGTGGCTCACCCTACTTCCATTATGGTAGATACTTTTGGAACCGGAAAAGTAAGCAATGAAAAGCTGGTTGAGATTATCCGTGAAAACTTCGACTTACGTCCGGCAGGTATTATTAAGATGCTTGATTTACGCCGTCCGATCTATAAGCAGACCGCGGCTTACGGACATTTTGGAAGAAACGATTTAGATTTACCATGGGAAAAGCTGGATAAGGTTTCCCTGTTAAAAGAATATTTATAGTAATTATATGAGAGGGATGCCGCAAAACAGCTGATTTACAGCTGGATGCGGCATCTCTCTTTTTATGGATTAATGGCAAGTGAACCATTTTTAATATTTGGCACTATAACTAGCGCCAAATCCCTGTTACTTCGTGTTGAAATTTAAAGCTCACATTGATTATAATAAGGCTATGAAAAGGAAATGATTGGCCAATCATACCTTCCACAAATTACACAGTAAATACTATATCATAAAGTGAGGGTATGTAAAATGAAAGAGAAGGTACAAGTATTTGGCCGCTTTTTAAGCGGTATGGTAATGCCTAACATCGGTGCATTTATTGCATGGGGGCTGATTACGGCATTGTTTATCCCAACTGGCTGGTATCCTAATGCGGCCATCGGGGCTCTGGTTTCACCTATGGCAAGTACGCTTCTGCCGCTTTTGATCGCATATACTGGCGGTACGGCTGTTTATGGCCAGAGGGGCGGTGTGATTGGTGCAATCACAGCCATGGGCGTAATTGTTGGTTCCAGTGTACCTATGTTTATGGGGGCAATGATCGTGGGACCGCTCAGTGCCTGGGTAATTAAAAAGTTTGACAGTAAAATAGAGGGGAAAATCCCTGCTGGTTTTGAGATGCTGGTTAATAACTTTTCCCTGGGTATCATCGGTGCTGTATTAACTGTTATTGCTCTGAAGGGAGTTGCACCTTTTGTAGAGGTTATGAACCGGGTTATGGAATCAGGAGTTGGATTCTTTGTGGATCACAAGCTGCTTCCATTGGCAAGCGTCTTTATTGAGCCAGCTAAGGTTCTGTTCTTAAACAATGCTGTCAATCATGGGATACTTTCTCCTATGGGAATCCAGCAGGTAGAAGAAATGGGAAAATCCATCTTCTTTCTGCTTGAAGCAAACCCAGGTCCGGGACTTGGCATTTTACTGGCTTACTGTATAGCTGGTAAGGGAACTGCCAAGAGCTCAGCACCTGGCGCAATCATCATTCACTTTTTAGGTGGAATTCACGAGATTTATTTCCCTTACATCCTGATGAATCCATTGTTACTTCTGGCTGTTATTTCAGGTGGAGCCAGCGGAATCTTTGTGTTCCAGCTTTTGGGTGTAGGATTAACTTCACCGGCATCTCCCGGAAGCATCCTGGCTGTTCTTGCAATGACACCAAGAGGCGGATACTTAGGTACGCTTGCAGGTGTTATAGTAGCTGCTGCTGTTTCCTTCTTTGTGGCTCTTCCTCTGCTTCGGTTTACAGGAAAAAGCGGAGACCTTGATGAATCCAGGGATAAAGTCAAGAAGATGAAACAGGAGTCCAAAGGTACTCAGGCAATGGAAACGAAAACGGTATATAATGGTCCTGTTAAAAAAATTGTGTTTGCCTGTGATGCAGGTATGGGTTCCAGCGCTATGGGCGCTACCGTGCTGAAAAAAAAGCTGGCTGCAGCAGGATTTGGAGAAATTGAAGTCAGTCACTCTCCAGTATCCTCAATTCCATCAGATGCCCAGATTGTGGTGACTCATAAGGAATTGAAGGAGCGTGCGGCTCACAGCAATCCGGAGGCACAACTGGTCCTGATCACTAATTTCCTGGCAGCTCCGGAATATGACCAGCTGGTGGAATCATTAAAAAGTAATTAGATAAAATTAAAAAAACATAGACATTCTGGTATCAGATTGTATCCCATGGTATAATACTAATAAAACTATACAATGGGTACAAAAGGGGAATTTCACAGATGAAATTAACGAGAAGAGTACTGAAGTATTACAGCAGAGTGATCGCTGAAAGCATACCTTTGTTTGTGACAGCAGGACTGCTGTCAGTCTTTTCAGCAGGCATATTCCAGAATGAACACCTGTATGAAATGTCTAAAATTTTATCTTCTCTGGTGATTCCGGTGTTTATGGGATATAAAGCAGGCACTATGTGCGGCGGGGAAGTCGGCGGTTTAGCCGGCACCCTTGCCGCTTCTGTTGTTGTTATGGCGGAGCCTGTCTCTGCCATGATTTTGTCTGTTACAGCAGGCGGAGTTGCCGGTTTTTTATGCAAAAAAGGTCTGGACAGGATTAAAAACTGGATTCCTTCCGGCTTTGAAATGCTCTTTAGCAACTTATATTTAGCATCTTTAGGGCTGCTAGCCGGAGGCGCCGCCTATGTTTTACTGATCCCGGAGGCAGAATGGATGCTGGGATTTTTGGGAAATGGCTTATCACTTATGATAGACAGGGGGATCATCCCTTTTATCAGCTTTGTGGTAGAGCCGCTGAAAATTATTTTTTTCAATAACTGGATCAATCACGGCATATTTCTGCCGCTGGGATTGGAGCAGTTGAAAACCCAGGGGAGTTCCATTTTGTTTCTTCTGGAGACCAATCCCGGACCGGGATTCGGTATTCTTCTTGCTTATACCCTGGCTAACCGGAACATTAGAAAACCAATGGTTTCCAGCCTGATTATCCAGTTTCTGGGGGGAATTCATGAGGTTTATTTCCCCTATATACTATCGGACATCCGATTATTGGCTGGAGCCATCGCCGGCAGCATTGCGGGTAATTACTGTTTTATGGTAACGGGCAGTGGACTGCTGGGACCGGCTTCACCTGGAAGTATTATTACCATACTGATTATGGCGGACAAAAAGCACTGGCTGGGGATTGTTATGGGGATATCGATCTCCGCTGCGGTGAGCTGCTTTTTGTCATGCCTGATTTTATCCGGAAGAAGGAGGGAACCAGCCATTGATAAAGATAAGGAACAAAAGGTTGAAGAGATGCCGGTAAAGAGAATGGAACATGCCAAAATTTATTTTGTATGTGACGTAGGATTGGGATCCAGTGCAATGGCCAGTGCTATTTTCAAGAAAAAACTGAGACTGGAGGGCCTGACGGGTATAGAGGTATTCCATGTGTCGGTTGACCGGATTCCGGCTGATGCAGATGCCATTGTATGCCAGAAGAATTTCGCCCGTTCCCTGCCAGAGATTAATATTCCATGCTTTACGGTGGACAATTTAACAGATATGTCTGGTTATAAGGAACTCCTGAACTGGTTAATGGGAGGTGAATGAGATGGTGGGTAGTGATTTTACGCCCAGAATGCAGCAAATTGTTCTGGCTCTGCTGAAAGAACAGGGGCCTGTTCCTGTAAAGCAGCTTGCAGACCAGATTCATATCAGCAAGAGAACCGTGCAAAGGGAGCTGGAATATATTCCCAAATCACTTAAAAAATATGGTCTGACTTTTTGCTCCAAGACCGGGACTGGCATCTGGCTGGAAGGAGACAGGAGTAAGATGGAAGCCTTACAGGCGGAACTTGAAGCCAATGATGCCCTTGATGTTTCTGACCGAATAGAACGCCAGAAGCGTCTGGTCCTGGAAATTCTTAAGGATAAGACATTAAAAAAACTGTATTATTACAGTGATTTATTCGGAGTCAGCGAAGCCACTGTCAGCTCAGATTTAGAGGCGGTCAAAGAGTGGTTTCACAAGTATCATCTGGAAATAAAGAGAAAGCCGGGATATGGTGTCTTCATTGAAGGCAGTGAACGGGATTTCCGCCAGGCCCTCAGAGTGTTTATTGATGAAAATATTCATACAGATATAATACAGGGGATGTATGAAGACCGGAACCAGTCTGTGTTAAATGTAATTCAGAACAAGAGTGAGAGGAACATCTACAGAATCCTGGACGACGATATTGTAAAACGGGTAATTGCCTGCATTTTGAGGATACGGGATAAACGAATCCTGAATCTGACTCAGGATTCCTACCTTGGTCTGGTGATCCATGTGGCGATTGCCGTGAACAGGATCCGCAGACAGGAAATCATTGAAGAAGACCCCCTTATGGCAGATTTTCTGCAAAAGGACCAGGATTATGATCTGGCTGAAACCATAACCAGGTCCCTGGAAGAAGAGTTTCAGATTCAGATTCCGGAAATTGAATGTGCCTATATCTGCCTTCACATCAAAGGTTCTAAGATTCAGCAGTTAAATGTTGACGAGAAGTCCAGAAGTGAAATTGAGGAATCCAGGGAACTGTGGGAGGTGGTCAATGAAATGATCGACTGCTATAACGACGGGATTGCTTATTTGTTAAAGCAGGATGAAGAATTTGTGATCCAGGGACTGATTGCCCATTTAAAGCCTACTCTTGTTCGCCTTGCTAATGGTATGAAGATCCAGAATCCTTTGCTGGATCAGATCAAACGGGATTATCCTGCCATATTTGAGCGGTGCAGGTCCGTTGCCAGGGTAATAGAAAAACGATATGGATATGAGGTACCGGAACCGGAGATCGGGTTTCTTGCAGTTCACTTCGGTGCGGCTGAGGTGCGGATGGAAAGCAGAAAGGAAAGCCGCAGAAAGGTGAATATAGGGATCGTCTGCGCCAGCGGAATCGGGATCTCACGTCTCATGTCTTCCAGGATTGCCAGAGATTTTTCAGACAGGGTGGAGCTGTCTGTTTATGGTATGACTGACTTAACTCCCTATGTGCTCAGTAAGACAGATTTCTTTGTATCAACGGTGCAATTAAAGGAGACGGCAGACATCCTGTATGTAAGCCCCCTGCTTTCCGCTGAAGAAATGGAACGGATCGCAGGTAAAGTGCGCCAGTGTGAATATATGCCTAAAAAGAAAGACAACAAGGAGTTTACCATACAGTTGGACCAGGTGAATTTTATAGCAGTTCAGATCAAAAGTATTATCAGGCTCATGGAATACCAGCGGGTAGACAATGGGATCACCTTTGAAGAGCTGCTGATAGCTGTCAGTGAGAGACTGGCATCCTACGCAGACCGTCAGAGCATGATACAGGAGGATCTTATGAGGAGAGAACGGCTTTGCAGCCAGGTTTTCCCTGATTTTAGCTTTGCCCTTCTTCATGCAAGGACGGAAGGTGTTTCAAAACCAGTATTTTCTGTTTGCCAGACGAAAGACGGAACGCCGTTTTCGGACCCTTATTTTAAAGGAGTATGTGTTGTTCTGGTAATGCTGGTGCCAAAGGACGATCATGCAGCAGAAAACAGTGAGATCCTTGGGGTTTTAAGCGAGCGGCTGATTGAGGAGGAGGAGTTTCTGGAGGCAGTGAGGCATGGAGGTAAAGAGGAGATAAGAGCTTTTGTTTCCCATTATTTAAATCAATATTTCAGAAATTTTCTTGATAAGATGTGAGGAATAAACTGGAAAACCGGGTCCGTAAAGGACCTGGTTTTTTTTT
>NZ_JAWONS010000323.1:0-767 GCF_033342255.1 Clostridium boliviensis | reverse complement strand
ACTGGCCCGATGAAGCCCGGCAACCCCGGATTTTTTCCGGAAGGTGCCAATTCCTGCGGAAACCATCGGTTTCCGAGAGATAAGAGGAGAGCGAGTATCACCAAGCCTCTTCTCCTGGATAAGAGAAGAGGCTTCTTTAATTGAAAAGGGGGATTTATCGATGGCGGAAGAAAAGAATTATCGGCTGGAGACGCTGGCGGTACACGGAGGACAGGAACCGGATCCCACCACCCTTTCGCGGGCGGTGCCCATCTATCAAACGACCTCCTACGTTTTTCGCGACACCGAACATGCCGCCAACCTGTTTTCGCTGAAGGAGTTTGGCAACATCTACACGCGGATTATGAATCCCACCCAGGATGTCTTTGAAAAGCGGATCGCGGCGCTGGAGGGCGGCGTGGGGGCCCTGGCCGTGGCCTCCGGACAGGCGGCCATCACCTATTCCATCCTGAATATCGCCAAGGCGGGGGATGAAATTGTCTCCTCCAGCAGCCTGTACGGCGGAACCTACAATCTGTTCCACTACACCCTGCCGAAGCTGGGGATTACGGTAAAGTTCGTCGATCCCTCCGACCCGGAGAACTTCCGCCGGGCGATTACCGATCGGACGCGGGCCGTCTTCGGGGAGATCATCGGCAACCCCAAGATGGATGTGCTCGATCTGGAGACGGTGGCTGCCATCGCCCACGAAGCGGGAATTCCGCTCATTATCGACAACACCTTCGCGACGCCGCACCTGTGCCGGCCCTTCGATTTCGGGGCGGATA
>NZ_JAWONS010000322.1:0-397 GCF_033342255.1 Clostridium boliviensis | reverse complement strand
TCGGGTTACACCGAGCTGGAGAAGGAGAAGATCGCCAAACAGTATCTCATCCCCAAACAGCGGGAGGAGCACGGGCTGGCGGAGGATCAGCTGCGCATCAACGCCGACGCCATTCGCAAAATCATCCGGGAGTATACCCGGGAGGCGGGAGTCCGCAATTTGGAACGGACCATCGGCACCCTTTGCCGGAAAGCGGCCCGGGAGCTGGTCAGCGGAAAGAAGAAGCGAAGCGTAATCACGGCGCGGAATCTTTCGAAATACCTGGGTTCGGAGCGCTATCGTTACGGTCGGGCTGAAGAGGAGGACCAAGTCGGCGCCGCCACCGGACTGGCCTGGACCGAAGCGGGTGGAGACACGTTAAATATCGAGGTGTCCGTGCTTCCCGGCAAGGGACAAT
>NZ_JAWONS010000321.1:0-504 GCF_033342255.1 Clostridium boliviensis | reverse complement strand
CGGAGGGTGAACTGCCCAAGCAGGTGAATGTGGAAATTCTCCTGGATGCCAGCGGGAGCATGGCCGGCCGGGTGAGCGGCGGAGTGAAGATGGACCTGGCCAAGGACGCGATCCGGAATTTTGTCTCCAAATTGCCGGAAGGAGCTCAGGTGGCGCTGCGGGTCTACGGCCACAAGGGAAGCAATCAGCAGAAGGATAAGGAACTCTCCTGCAAAAGCACCGAGGTGGTCTATCCTCTAGGAGCCTATGACAAATCGTCTTTTCAGAAGTCTTTAAATAAGTTTCACCCGACGGGTTGGACTCCTCTGGCCGCGGCGATTGAGCAGGCGAAGAGCGATTTGAGCGGGAAGGCGGGAGAGAATGTAGAGAACATTATCTATGTGGTGAGCGACGGGATTGAGACCTGCGGCGGGGATCCGGTCAAGGCGGCAAAGGAGCTTCACCAGTCAGAGATTGAGGCGATTGTAAACATTATCGGCTTTGACGTGGACAACGCGGGACAGC
>NZ_JAWONS010000320.1:0-1383 GCF_033342255.1 Clostridium boliviensis | reverse complement strand
GAGGAATCTGCGGCGCTTGGAAAAACATCAGAACCGGAGCCGGCTTGGCGAAAAATTATTCGGGTCGGAATCATAAGGAATTTAACATTAATGGATATTTTTGAAACACTAGCTAATGTTGTTTGGACCAGTGCCTTCATACTGGCCTTTACTTATGAGATCCTGGGAAAAGGGAGTGAATGGTGGGGTTTTATCAACGCATCCTATTGGGTCGGAGGCATTGCGGGGAGCTTTGTGGTGGTCGCAATCACCAAGTTTCTAGTGCCCCATCGACTAACTTAGATCGGGAAATTCCGAAGGAAAATGTTACCTCATGGTCGAATGGATTCATAGGTGATCGAAATGATTTTCGTTCGTGACTTGACCACCAAGGAAGGCAATCAATTAAGACATATCATTCGAAAAGGATCCCATCCGGTGAAAGTCCGGCGGGCAATGGTTATTCTGGCATCCGCCCAAAAGATGACCGTCCCGAACATCGCCCGACTGTATCACCTATCCGAGGATCACGTTCGACGGTTGATTCACCGGTTTAATAAGGAAGGTATGAAATCGCTTCACCCCCGTTATGGAGGCGGCCGCCCGCGAACTTTTACGCCGGAACAACGTGCGGAAATCATTGAACTCGCGCAAATTCCGCCCAGAGTGTTGGGACTGCCTTTCACCCACTGGTCTCTTTCCAAACTGAAACAGGTGGCCGAAGAACGGGGGATTGTGGATTCGATCAGCATCGAAACCATTCGCCAAATCCTTTCGGAAGCCAAGATCACCTATCAACACACCAAAACGTGGAAGGAATCCAATGACCCCGAATTTCATATAAAAAAAAAACGAATCGAACAGTTGTACAACGATCCACCCCAAGACGGGCGAGTGATCTGCGTTGACGAGTTCGGTCCCCTTTCCATTCAGCCGTATCCCGGGAAAGGCTGGTTTCCGCAGAAGAAACCGGATCGTTTACCTGCCACCTATACGCGGAAGCATGGGGTTCGTCATTTGTTTGCCGCGTTGGATTTGAAAACGGACAAACTATATGCCCACATCAAGAAAACCAAGCGACATCAAGATGTGCTTCAATTTCTGAAGGTGTTGCGTCGCCGTTATCATCGGAGTGAGCGGTTGTACATTGTGCTGGACAACTTTTCCCCTCACCACCATAAGAAAGTCAAGACTTGGGCCCGTGAAAACAACGTGGAGTTGATCTATACGCCGACATATGCATCTTGGTTAAACCGGATTGAATGTCATTTTGGCCCGCTTCGCAAGTTCGTTTTCGAAGGAAGCAATTATTCATCTCATGATGAATTGGCTAAAGCCATCCAAGCATACATCCGTTGGCGCAACAAAAACAAACATCACGAAGCCATCTTAAAAGAACAAAAC
>NZ_JAWONS010000319.1:0-1566 GCF_033342255.1 Clostridium boliviensis | reverse complement strand
ATTTGAGAATCACGAAGTACTTACCGCAAAAGTTGCACAGGTACTTGACGGTGGTTTAAGTGTGGTTGTAGAGGGCGCAAGAGTCTTCATTCCTGCAAGCCTGGTATCCGATACTTATGAGAAGGATTTAACCAAGTATGCAGACAAGGAGATTGAATTTATCATTACAGAGTTCAATCCAAGAAGAAGAAGAATTATCGGTGACAGAAAGCAGATTATGGTTGCTAAGAGAGCCGAGCTTCAAAAAGAATTATTTGAAAAGATCCATGCAGGCGATGTGGTAGAAGGTACCATCAAGAATGTTACTGATTTCGGTGCATTTATTGATCTTGGCGGAGCCGATGGTTTACTCCATATCTCAGAGATGAGCTGGGGCAGAGTAGAAAGCCCGAAGAAAGCATTCAAGGCTGGTGAGAAAGTTAAAGTCTTAATCAAAGACATCAATGGCGATAAGATTGCCCTCAGTTTAAAATTCCCGGAGACAAACCCATGGAGAGATGCAGCTGAAAAGTATGCAGTGGGTAATGTAGTGAATGGAAGAGTAGCACGTATGACTGATTTCGGCGCATTTGTTGAGCTGGAGCCAGGCGTAGATGCACTGCTTCATGTTTCTCAGATTTCCAGAGAGCATGTGGAGAAACCTTCCGATGTTCTGGCTATTGGACAGGAAATCGAAGCAAAGGTTGTTGATTTTAACGAGGATGATAAGAAGATCAGCTTAAGCATCAAAGCACTTCAGAATCAGGACGAAGCAGCTGCAGAAGATGCACCTGTATATTCTGACGAAGTTTAAGTATAATAAGAGTGAGCAGATGGGAAGTGGAGAAATCCGCTTCCTTTTTTCGTACAAAAATTTCCAATAAGGCAAAGTGAGGATGATTCAATGAAAAAAGGTTTTTTCAGAATACTGGCGGCAATTACAGCTCTGGTTTTGACGTTTTCCGGCTGTGTAAGAAAAGCAGATCCTACGCCCAAAGAAGAGCAGACTGAAGCAAAACCCGTTAGCGGTCAGGGAAAAGCCTCTGCAGGGGAGGCACAGAATGTACGGCTAGAAGACGATTATTATGATTATATCAATGGACAGATGCTGGCCAAAATCCAGATTCCCGGTGATGCGGGCGGCTGGAGCCAGTTTTATAAGCTGGACAGGGAGGCATATGATCTGTTAAATCAAGTCCTTCAGGAATCTGTTAAAAACAGAAAAAATGAGGCAAAAGGATCACTGGAGCAAAAAATTGCCGACCTTTATCTGACTGGAATGGATATGGAGGGAAGAAGGACCGCCGGGTTTGGCGGGCTTGCTGTTTATATGGATGGGATCAGCCGCGCTTCAACAGTAAAGGAATATCTGGAACAGGCAGGAAAAATCTATGATGATCTGGGGGTGGGAAGTATTATTCTGCCTCAGTGGTCTGAGGACATGAGCGATTCCACCCGTTATGCCCTGTATTTTGACGGTGCAGATCTTGGACCAGGTAAAGAGACTTTAGAGGATGCCAGTCAGGAAGAACTGATGAGCCATTATCGGAATTATATCTCTCAGATCATGGAATTTACGGGGCTGAA
>NZ_JAWONS010000318.1:0-375 GCF_033342255.1 Clostridium boliviensis | reverse complement strand
TGGAAGTAAAAAGAGCCAGCTTTCCATGGATGGAAAGTACGTGATGACGGAGAACGGTCCCAAATGGCATGAACAGGCAGAAGCAGTTGTGGGTTATGTGCTGGAGCACCAGTCATTGGAAGGTCTTGTAAATGAAGAAGGATACACGGATTCAGTATCTTCTGTCAGCATTAACTTAATGGGATTTGTCAACGGCGTAAAGGACTGCTTAAACCAGGCATCCGGTGAAGGCGAGAGCCGTCCGTCTGAATTAAAAGAAGGAACTTATACGTATGAATCACCGGAATTTGACAAGAACGGCTTCAAAGACCAGGTGAGTATGACAGTGAAGGATAACGCGATTACTGGGGTTACCTGGGACTGCATAAAGGAAGA
>NZ_JAWONS010000317.1:0-1511 GCF_033342255.1 Clostridium boliviensis | reverse complement strand
AACATTGTGCGCTAGCTGTCATGGTTCTATAGAAAAGGCGGATGTTGATAGAAGCGTAAGAATGTGTGTAAAAAGGGCTATTGAAAATGCTGAAAGGGAGTTAGCCGAAAGATGGAAAGTGAAAGGTTAACAGATGACAAAAAAACAGTTTAATCTGGTTCAAAACGCCTGGTTATGATAATAGACGCGGCGACCCGGGCACTGATCAAGGAACCCTCTTCTGACAGTTGAGGAAAACGGCACCTCGGGATCGCCATCGAGATTAAATTCGAGTATGGGTGAGGTTAGGGTTGGATAAACGATAAAATGAGCCGATTTGGCTAAAATTGTTCATGGAAACGAAAGTTGCAGATCGATCATATATTCATTATGCTAAAGATGCATACGATCATATGCAAGGCGGCAATCGTCCAGCAATTATCCGCAACGGTAAGCTGGTCAATAATAAGAGAAGACCATCGGGCCGGCACCCCGATGGTCAATGCGGAGACCCCAAAGCAGGGCTCGCCGCATCATTATTCAAATAGATGGGCATTCGGTGAATCTCCCCTAGGAAGAGGGGGGATTCTCTTTTTGGCTTCTTTTTTTTAGCCGCGACGTGATCCAGGGTGTAATAACCCCAACCAGAATCATGGCTAAAACTTCCCGAGTGAAGAGCATCGCTTGCTCTACCAGGAAGTTGATGATTTTCATGAACTCGTCACCCCCTTTCATCAAGGCGACGAGTTCCCCTGCCCGGGTTCCGCTTAATCGGGGCCTGCCACCCCTATATATGTACACTTAATATTTTATCACCACAATATATTGTGTCTAATCCGGGAATAGCGGTTTTTAAGCATGGTTGCGCTTTATCTGCTTCTCTCTCGTTCTTCCGTGGATAATCGAACCGATTCACCGGTTGATTTTCCAAGGAAAAGTTTTCAAAGGCGGCAACATTACCCCTCTTCTAAAAGGCGCTCAAATCGTCCGGTATTATTACCAATTTTGTAAATTATTTACATAAAGGGAGGGATACGAGAAACTACAGTTCGATTCTAAAGAGTACCGAATCCCATTGCTCAGGGATCCGGAATGGGAAAAGAAAAATCGGGCGGTAATTGCGTTGTACAGAAAAATTTCCATGTCGCGAACGATGATCTGACGGGCATAACGCCCGGTTCTTTTTTTGTCGCCAAAACCCGATTTTCTTGACCGAATATGATTTCGGTTAACTTTCGTACCAATTGACTGTGATTCATTAGATCTCCCAAGAAAGCTGATCCACCGCCCGCCTCAGATCCTGATCTCCCGGCGTAGTGTAAATTAAGGTGGTCTTGATATTGGGCGTTCCATCACTTTTCATGTGTCCGGCCAGTGCGGCGATCACATCCAGCGGAACCCCCTTAGCAGCCAGCTCGTGACAAAAGGTGTGGCGAAGGGTGTGGGGAGTACATTCCTCCAATCCCGCCCGTTTGCCGTATTTTTTTATGACAAGCTGAACGGCACGCGGACTCATTTGCTCCGACCGGATC
>NZ_JAWONS010000316.1:0-1014 GCF_033342255.1 Clostridium boliviensis | reverse complement strand
TAACTGTCAGACCAAGTTTACTCATATATACTTTAGATTGATTTAAAACTTCATTTTTAATTTAAAAGGATCTAGGTGAAGATCCTTTTTGATAATCTCATGACCAAAATCCCTTAACGTGAGTTTTCGTTCCACTGAGCGTCAGACCCCGTAGAAAAGATCAAAGGATCTTCTTGAGATCCTTTTTTTCTGCGCGTAATCTGCTGCTTGCAAACAAAAAAACCACCGCTACCAGCGGTGGTTTGTTTGCCGGATCAAGAGCTACCAACTCTTTTTCCGAAGGTAACTGGCTTCAGCAGAGCGCAGATACCAAATACTGTTCTTCTAGTGTAGCCGTAGTTAGGCCACCACTTCAAGAACTCTGTAGCACCGCCTACATACCTCGCTCTGCTAATCCTGTTACCAGTGGCTGCTGCCAGTGGCGATAAGTCGTGTCTTACCGGGTTGGACTCAAGACGATAGTTACCGGATAAGGCGCAGCGGTCGGGCTGAACGGGGGGTTCGTGCACACAGCCCAGCTTGGAGCGAACGACCTACACCGAACTGAGATACCTACAGCGTGAGCTATGAGAAAGCGCCACGCTTCCCGAAGGGAGAAAGGCGGACAGGTATCCGGTAAGCGGCAGGGTCGGAACAGGAGAGCGCACGAGGGAGCTTCCAGGGGGAAACGCCTGGTATCTTTATAGTCCTGTCGGGTTTCGCCACCTCTGACTTGAGCGTCGATTTTTGTGATGCTCGTCAGGGGGGCGGAGCCTATGGAAAAACGCCAGCAACGCGGCCTTTTTACGGTTCCTGGCCTTTTGCTGGCCTTTTGCTCATTAGGCACCCCAGGCTTTACCCGAACGACCGAGCGCAGCGAGTCAGTGAGCGAGGAAGCGGAGAGCGCCCAATACGCAAGGAAACAGCTATGACCATGTTAATGCAGCTGGCACGACAGGTTTCCCGACTGGAAAGCGGGCAGTGAAGTGAAGGCCCATGAGGCCAGTTAATTAAGCGGCCGCGATATCCTGCAGA
>NZ_JAWONS010000315.1:0-564 GCF_033342255.1 Clostridium boliviensis | reverse complement strand
CTCTGGAGGTTTCCCACGTGCTGAAGGCGATGAACTTACCCGACGAGATCCTCCGGTCGGCGGTGCGGTTCAGCTTCGGTCTGGGAAATACCGTGGAGGAAGTGACAAAGGCGGCGGAAACGGTGGCCCGCGTCGTCCGTCGGCTGACAGGCGGCGGGCGGTGAAAAGGTAATGGGATGTGCCGCGAAGGCATTTCGCGGGACATCCCTTGTTTTTTTCACCCGTTGCGTTTTTCATCGGTCTCGGGGAAAGGGTCGATTTTTTGGTGCGATTGTGGGTAGAATGTGTGTTCTTTTCTTTCTATACTAATACTTAAAGATCACGGGCAATGAGGTGCGGTTTTCCATGAAACAGCCCCGCTTGGATCTCTTTTCGGAAGGATACATCAAGGGGTCCTTGATCCAGGAAATCTATTACAACGAAGAAAACGGGTTCGGCGTATACCTGATCCGGGTGGAGGAGTCGAACGAAACGCTGGATACCGATGAAGTGGTGATCGTCGGCCATTTTATCCGCCCCCATCCGGACGAGGTTCTGACCTGTTACGGGGAATGGGTGGATCAT
>NZ_JAWONS010000314.1:0-664 GCF_033342255.1 Clostridium boliviensis | reverse complement strand
TATTTATCCCAGCGTGATCCGCAGCCGGGAGCGGATGACCTACGATGCGGTGAAGCGCATCCTGGTGGATGAAGATCCGGAGCTGATCCGCCGCTACGAGCCCCTCGTCGACATGTTTCGGCTGATGGCCGACCTGGCCAAAACCCTTCGTCGGCGGCGGATGAATCGAGGGGCCATCGACTTCAACTTCAGCGAAGCGAAGATCTTCGTGGATGAGCAGGGCAAGCCGGTGAAGATCGTCCGCCGGCCGCGAACCATCGCCGAGTCGTTGATTGAGGAGTTCATGCTTGCGGCCAACGAAACGGTCGCCGCCCACTTTGCCCGGGCGGAGCTCCCCTTCCTCTACCGGATCCACGAAAAACCGGATACGGAGAAGCTGCAGTCCTTTTTCGAGTTTATCACCCACTTCGGCTACTCGATCCGGGGCCAGGCGGACAAGGTCCGTCCCCGGGCCCTGCAACAGCTGCTGGAGGAAATCGAGGGCAAGCCGGAGGAAACCCTGATCAGCACGGTGATGCTCCGCTCGATGAAGCAGGCCCGCTATGCGGCCGAGTGCCTGGGCCACTTCGGTTTGGCGGCCAAGTTTTATACCCATTTCACGTCGCCGATCCGCCGGTACCCCGATCTGATGATTCACCGGATCATCCGGGAGGTGTTGACGGAG
>NZ_JAWONS010000313.1:0-447 GCF_033342255.1 Clostridium boliviensis | reverse complement strand
TCCAGCCCCACCTCCTTGGCCCGGCGCATCGCTTTCTCCGTCACCCGCGGGGTGGCGCTGGGGGTGAGCGAAACGATCAACCCCTGCCCTTTGGCATATTCCGCCAGCTCAAACAGATCGTCGCGCATCAGCGGATCACCGCCGGTAAACACGAGCAAGGGAGCCCCCAGATTGCGGATCTCGCGGATCAGGGCTTTCCCTTCCTCCGTCGTAAGCTCCCGGGGATCGCGATGGTACTGGGCCTCTGCCCGGCAGTGGAGGCACTTGAGGGCACAGGCACGGGTTACTTCCCAGATGACCAAAAAGGGAGACTGATGAAAGTTTAGCAAAAAAACCCCTCCTTCTCCAGATTCAACGCCTTCGACCCCGATCCGGAAAAAGCGTATGAAGTTCGTCACACTCTCCCTCAGGGCGTTGGGGTACAATGAAAATGAGCTCGGCTGAGAG
>NZ_JAWONS010000312.1:0-353 GCF_033342255.1 Clostridium boliviensis | reverse complement strand
GACCTCGACCACCCGCTTCAACACCGCATCCGCCTCCAACCCGACTCCCTCGGCGCGGGCTACCGATACCGCCTCTTCCACGACCGATTCCATCAGCGAAAGGGCCTCATCGCTCCGGAGCAGCTCGCCATTCCGGATGCGGAGCAAGGCGGTGAGGGGGTTGATTGCACAGTTGACCATCACCTTTTCCCATATTCTTCGGACAATCGGGCTTTCCCATTCGATCCGGACCCCCTCGTCCCTCAAGGGAGCCAGGAACCGGGCTGCGACTTCAGAGCGGACAGCCCCCGATGCAAAGGGGCCGATCCACGTTTGGCCCCCTCCCGTATGGCGCACTTCCCCCGGCCCCTCCC
>NZ_JAWONS010000311.1:0-259 GCF_033342255.1 Clostridium boliviensis | reverse complement strand
TTTCAGACGAATATTCTTGCACTCAACGCGGCAGTGGAAGCAGCAAGGCCGGATCTGCAGGCAAGGGATTTGCTGTAGTTGCTGATGAAGTACGAAACCTGGCAGGCAAATCAGCAGAAGCGGCTAGAAATACCACCTCTCTGATTGAAAATGCCATCTCCGCAATTGGCACCGGAACAAAAATTGCCGATGAAACTGCCAGGGCACTTGGTATGGTAGTTCAGAAATCACAGATTTCCACCGGTAAAATCGCGGAAAT
>NZ_JAWONS010000310.1:0-419 GCF_033342255.1 Clostridium boliviensis | reverse complement strand
CTCACTTCTCCCGCCGCCTGAAGCGCGTGATACTTGACAGGCACAGGATCCACAACGCCCATTTCGATCATGTCAACCACATTGCCTCGGTCACAATCGATTCCGAGGGAATCGGACTGCCGCTTCAACTGGAGCGCCTTCACGGCTTCCACTTTTTCGAGGGGGTTGAAACCGGCATTGGCCACGACTTGAACCATCGGACGATGCAGAGCCTCGGCCACGGCGGCCACACCGAACCGCTCCATGCCCTGAACCGAATCCCGGTATTTCTCCACTTCCCGGGCCAGGGCCAATTCGGCGGCACCGCCACCCGGGAGGAAACCTCCGCGGACTGCCGCCTGTACGGCGGAGGCGGCATCCTTGCAGATCCGCTCCCGTTCACCCACCACTTCCTCGGTGGAAGCACCGACCAGAATGGT
>NZ_JAWONS010000309.1:0-23977 GCF_033342255.1 Clostridium boliviensis | reverse complement strand
ATATAATAAAAACGAGGTGAATAAAATGCAAGGAACCATGAAAGCTGTAATTTATAATGGAATCAAAGATGTTTCAATTGAAAATTTGCCTATTCCGCAGATTGGTGACGACGATATTCTGGTGAAAAACCTTAGAGCTGGTATCTGTGGCACCGACATTGGTGCTTACATGCATGGCGGCGACTCGTACGCCATCTTTCCAGGTAACGAATTCGGACATGAGATGGTCTCGGTTGTTGTAGAAAAAGGGGAAAACGTCGCTGATGACATCCAAATCGGTGACTATGTCTTTATTAATCCCATGACATGTAAAAAAGCAGGGGCATCTCGTGCCGATACTGCCGGTGCTTTTTCGGAATATGTCAATGTCGAAAATGCAAAGACTTTTTATAACGTCTATGTGCTTGATAAAAGTCTCGAACTTGACACTGCAGTGATTATTGAGCCGCTGAGCGTTGGAACAAACGGCGCAATCCATCAGGGTGTCAAATTGAGCGACAAGGTTGTCGTGCTTGGTGCGGGGACCATCGGGCTCTCCGCTGCTGCCGGCTTGCTTGCCAGAGGACTTAAAAACGTCTGTGTGGTGGACATCAATGACTGGCGGCTGGCCAAGGCTAAGGAAATTGGTGCGCTGACCGTAAACAATAAGAGTGAAAAGTTACTTGATAAACTGAAGGAATACTTTGGTACTGTACGTAACATGATGGGCACAGAGGTTCCGGATGTGGATCTTTACGTCGATGCTGCAGGATTTGAGCCAATGTTGCAGGAGGTTTTTGCAAATGGCAGGCAGGGAACCAAATACTCAATTGTAGCAGTTTATGGCAGGCCGATTAGCCTTGATGCCTCATTCTTTATCATTAACGAGGCTCGTATTGAAGGCTCGTGCGGATATAACGACTCAGTCCTGCGTGAAGTGATTGATCATCTTACTCAGAAGAAAACTGCTGTCAATACAATTGTGACTTCAAAATTCAAGCTCAAAGATTTTCAGGAGGCCATTGAGACTGCGGTAAAAGCCGATAACAATATTAAAGTGATTATCGATTACGAAGCCTAAGACTGTTCTTATTAAAATAAAATACAAGGGGCTGTTGTAAAAATAGATGAATAATCTATTGGAGCAATAGCTCTTCTTTTTTACTTAAAAATAGAAAAACGGACTCCGAAGAGCCCGTAATCCGTGGTATAATTAATTATGCGATTAACCAAATATACTACTAAAGATTATATCGAACTTGGCCAAACTTATCAACTGGTCTTGCCACTAAGTTTGGAAGGTTTTATTCCTGAAGATGATTCTGTCTGCCTGCTGAGCCATGAATTGGAGGATTTAGATTACACAAAGTTGTATCAGGCTTACTCTGCCAAAGGCAGAAATCCAGCAGTGGACCCCAAGACCATGTTCAAGATATTAACCTATTCCTACTCTGGTGCTACTATATAAGTATGGACACTGGTTTCCGTGGATAATACCTCCCAGGAACCGGTCCACTTGGATTTATGTCCGTCTGGATGTATGTGCATGCATTGAAATGTTTGCATAAAAGTCACCTCCTTATCCCAACTCACAGTCATTGATAGCCGGCATTGCAATGCTAATGAAGATACTGCCGGATGATATAGCGTATGTTGTTTTCGTCAATAGAGGGAGTTGCCTCCATAATGGAAGAAAAGCTTTTGTTTTCCATGAGACAGGAAATGATCTCAACATGAGCTTTAAAAGGGAGCTGCGAATAAGGGACGAAGGCAGATAAAAGCAGTGCAGGAATGCCCACAGATGCTGCACTTTACACGGCAGATACGGAGACATTCTTTTGAATCGCCAGACATAACATGGCGGTAATAATAAGCATGGATAGTAAGACAGCCAGAATGCCCACAGGTGCATACAAGCTGGTGAAACTGAAGAGTTGAAATGACATCATCATAAATTTTTTGAGAAATAGGATTGAAAAAATCGACAGATAACGTTATCATAAGTATGCAGTGTGGATTCATCCACTATTGTGTGTTTGTGGCAGGGATCAAACTTTGGTCGGTGCGTTTCCTGCCGCATTAATAAAGCAACACCATTATGATAACACAAGAAGGTATAGGATAAAATAATCTGTCGGAAAATGCATCAGATTATTTTATTCTGTACCTTCTTTTAATTTGCTTGATCTTGAGAGATTTGGGTCCATGTAATTTAACGAATTATAATGTGCAAGGAAAAAGTCTTTTAAAGTTGGGTTGAGGAGTCTAGCATCATGGATGGATTTGGATATTAATTATTCCGAGGGTAAAAAATGGTTCCTGAAAGTACGGAGACAAAACAAATTACAGTCTGAAGCTATGAAAATGGCATCGGCTGCTTTTTTATGTCTTACTTCGGTTATCCTTGGCGGAGAAAGAACAAAATAATAACATCTTTAAAGGGTTTATTCCATGCAGATTGTTATGTGTATTAAATTAAAAAAGTGCTAAATATTAAAAAAAGCAGTATTTTAACACTGTCATATTGACAAATGTCGATATGAGGAATATAATAACATCAGATTGATAAATATCGATATAACAATAAAGGAAGGTGCTTATTATGAAAGCTATATGGGATTTTTTTCAGAATCAGATACTAGGTATGAAATGGTTAAATGCATTAATAGGAGATGGTCTGTCTGCGTTGGGACTTGATATATCTTCAAGATTCGGTGGAAGTGTTCAATTTTTTATCTATGATACGATAAAAATATTAATATTACTATCTTTATTAATATTTATTATCTCGTATATTCAAAGCTATTTTCCGCCTGAAAGAACGAAGAAAATACTTGGTAAATTTCATGGAATCAAAGCAAATATTCTAAGTGCATTACTAGGAACAGTAACACCGTTCTGCAGTTGTTCATCCATACCTATATTTATAGGTTTTACAAATGCAGGATTACCGGTTGGAGTAACATTTTCTTTTTTAATTTCATCCCCTTTGGTTGATTTGGGTGCACTCATTCTTCTAATGAGTATTTTCGGTGCTAAAATTGCAATTACGTATGTGATCGTAGGTCTCATTTTAGCCGTTGTTGGCGGTACTATTATAGATAAGTTAGGGATGGAAGACTACGTTGTAAAATTTGTAAATTCAGCAGCAGTCGTTGATATAGAAGCACCGGATTTGTCTAAAAGAGAAAGAATGGTTTATGCGAAAGAACAGGTTCAGGCTACCGTTAAAAAAGTAATTATTTATATCTTGGTAGGTGTTGGGATTGGAGCAGCAATTCACAACTGGATTCCAGAAACGATAATTCAAAGTATATTAGGACAAAACAATCCATTTTCCGTTTTGATTGCAACTGTTATTGGTGTTCCAATGTATGCAGATATTTTTGGCACCATTCCCATTGCGGAAGCATTATATGCGAAGGGTGTCGGTGTTGGTACAATTCTATCATTTATGATGGGTGTTACTGCACTTAGTTTACCATCGATGATTATGTTAAAGAGAGTTGTTAAGAATAGATTATTAGCAATTTTTATAGGAATTGTTACCGTTGGAATTATTGCAATTGGTTATTTTTTTAATGCGTTTGGTTTTTTAATTGCATAACATGAATACAATCTGTTTATAAAATACCAAAACTTTAATAAGCATTACCAGCAGTATAAAGCTGGTAGTGCTTGGGCAGATTTGATGCCATTATTTACATATCGATAATCTTAGATATTATAAAGGAGAAAATGAAGATTTTGCTACATTACTTTTAGAATAATGATATAGTTTTTAAAACTATAATGAAATTAAAATGAAAGAAACGAGAAAAATAATATGGATAACAAAAGTAAAAACAAACTTATTATGATGTTGGGTTTAATAGCGTTTCTAGCTAATGGAGATTTCAGATCGGTTTGGCAAAGTAAAAATAATTAATATAGCAGCAATGGGAACTTCTATTTTTAGTATATTAGGTGCATTTGCATTTAATTTACCATCACTGATATTTTTTAGAGCTATGAATGGCGCATTTGGTGCGGGAATTTTCCCAGTTACTATGGCTTTAGTATGACAAAGCTTTGATGATAAGAATCGTCATAAAGCTCTTGGAAAAGTTATGGGACTTATGTTTTTAGGTGCTGCGACAGCTTCTGCAATCGGAGGGGCTTTATCCTATTTTGGATCATGGAGATTAGTCTACGCTATATATGGTGTTGGAGAATTGATTCTTTCAGTTATTATGTTTAAGATTTTGGAACGTGATAAGCCGGTGGTCGAAAAGCTGAATTTCGTAAAAGCATATAAAGAACCGCTATGGAACTGCAAGAATTTTTTTGAATACATCTTTTATCATTCTTATTGTTGGTATCGTTGCAGCATTCTTTATTGCGGGTTTGGAAATGAAAAAAAACAAAGCAATAAGGGAGGTGGGTAATAATGAGTGAACATGATCATATGCACAATCATCAAGAATGGGGGTAGCAATCGCTGCTGTTGTAGGAGCAATCACACTAATACCCGGTTTTGTAGCATTTCCAATGGCTGCACTTCTATTGCAAGGTGGAGCAGGGTTTATGCAGATAGGAGCGTTTGTTTCGTCGTTAATGATGGTTGGAATTGTTACAATGCCTGTTGAAATCAAATATTTTGGTAAGAAGATTACTATATTAAGAAATGTTATTGCTTTTATTTTCTCATTTATCGTTGCATATATTATTGGATTGGTGGTGACTGGAGTATGAAAAAAATTCTAAAAAGATATCGTGCCTTTTGGGTGGTATTAGTTCTGTTGCTTGTAATACCGCCGGTATTTGTGTTACTTGGATTGCTTGATGTAGATGGGTGCCCTATGAGTTGCGCAAAGAAAACTCTTGAAAAAGCAGGGTTTAATACAGATGAGCATATTGTAGTTACTAAGGATTTGACGGTTTCAAAAAACTTTTATTTGAATTCGTCACCAGACTTAGAGAAGATAAAAGATGCTGTAGTTGAAAAAATCAATAGAGTATATGATAAATAGTTTCTTTGTTTATGAGTATCTGAGTTTAGTCACAGACATAGGTCTGAGTTTTAGTAATTTCAATAGCTGTTAATATAGATGAAAAACCGAAGTTAGCCAACACAAGAAACAAGAAAGTTGTCCAAATTTAAATTGAATCGAATATTGACAGATGTCGATGTGAAGAGTAATATATATAACATATCGACAAATATAGATAAGAGGTGGAAAACGTAGTGAAAATTGAACATGAAGAGAACGCAAGGGTTTTTAAAGCACTTTGTGACCCAAATCGACAGATGATTATAGAAATGCTTCAAGATGGAGAAAAGTGTGCATGTAAAATATTAGAGGAACTGAATATTGTGCAGTCCACATTATCTCATCATATGAAAATACTTTGTGATTCGGGGCTTGTGGATAGCAGTCGAGTTGGAAAAGAGACGCATTATTCCTTGAATAAACAAGGGTTTAGTAATGCAAAAAAAATATTAGATGAACTTTTTTCAAAAGTAAAATAATGTGAAAAGATTAGAAAACCATATATTTCATATAAAAACGATTGGAGGTGTGTGGAGGTATGGATAGAGTAAATACCAACATAGCTGTTTTAGGTGGAGGACCAGCAGGATATGTTGCTGCAATACGGGCAGCACAGCTTGGAGCAGAAGTTGTTTTGATTGAAGAAAAGGAACTAGGTGGGGTATGTTTAAATATCGGATGTATACCTACGAAAGCACTTCTGAAAACTTCAGACACAGCGGTAACAATAAAGAAGTCAAAGGAATTTGGCATAGAAAGCAGTATAGGGAATATTGACTGGAATGCTGCACTTGGACGTAAAAATAGAGTTGTTAAAAATCTGAACACAGGAGTTGAACAGCTGCTACATGCAAATGGTGTAACTATTATAAAAGGCAGAGGTAGTGTTATATCGGAACGAAAATTAGTGGTTCAAACAGATGAGGAAGCAATTGAGGTATGCTGTGAAAAACTTATTTTAACGACGGGAGCTGTTCCGATGATGCCCCCGATTGATGGAATTAATCTGGAGGGTGTAATTACAAGTAATGAAGCATTGTCTTTAGATTGCCTGCCTAAAAGTGTAGTAATCATTGGCGGAGGAGTGATTGGACTTGAGTTTGCGTCCATGTGGTCGGCAATAGGAGCTAAAATCACTGTTATTGAACAAAAAGACCGCATACTTCCGGGTGAAGACAAAGAAGTTGCCGATGAACTAATGAAATTAATAAAACGTCAGGGAATCTCCTTTAAATTATCTGCATTAGTAACAGAAATACAAAAAACAGAAGATGGTCTGGGGGTTACATATAATCAGGGAGAAAAAGTTTCTACTCAATCTTGTGAAACAGTTCTGGTTGCAGTAGGCAGAAAATTAAATTCGGATATATTTCAGAATTTAAACTTAAATATTAAGAACGGTGCTGTTATTGTAGATGAGAGCATGGAAACAAACAAAAAAGGAGTATATGCCGCTGGAGATCTTGTGGGCGGTAAGCTGCTTGCGCATCTTGCATTTATGGAGGGCAAGGTTGCAGCAGAAAATGCCTTAGGAATTAGTAGTAAAGTGAACTATCAAGCAGTTCCTGCCTGTGTTTATACAAATCCTGAAATGGCTTCAGTAGGAATGACGGAAGAGGAAGCAATAGAGGCAGGTATAGCTGCAAAAGTAGGCAGATTTAACTTCAGAAATAATGGTAGAGCACTAACCTTGGGTGAACGTGAAGGCTTTGTGAAAGTGATTGCAGATCAAGAAAATACGATAATCGGTGGGCAGATACTAGGTACAAATGCTTCAGAAATGATTTCCGAACTTACTCTTGCAATTACGCTCAAGGCAAAAGCAGATGATTTGGCTGATATGATTCACCCACACCCATCCCTTGGGGAAGCGATTTGGGAAGCTTGTGGAGATTTATTAGGAAGAGCTATCCATAAATTATAACAAATTAGGAGGAATTCAAAATGGAAGAAAAAGAACGTTATGGATTTATTATGTGCGTATGCACAGGGAAATGTCCAGGTTTTCAGGCAATGGACATATGGGATTTCATTAATCAGGTCAGAGTTGAACTTCCGGTAGAATATGGTTTTATTCACCCACAACTATGTGAAGAGGACGGAGATCGCTTCCTTGCGGATTACTTAAAGGCGCACAGAAAAGTTATTATCGGAGCGTGTGCCCCTAATATGCAGAAAAAAATGTTTAAACAGGCATTTAAAGAAGCGGGGCTGGATGTGGAAAAGGACGCTGTTATGCTTGATATAAGAGATATGACGAATGAAAAAGCATTTGAGGTAGTTGAAAAAGCATTGAAAGAATTGGGATATGAGGGGGAGGAAGAATAATGAGTGAATCATCATTTATGGGAGTGCCAAGAGAACAAGTTGATTGGAGTCCACGTATCGATTTTAGCAAATGTAATTATTGTATGGAGTGTGTAGAATTTTGTCCTCACAACGTGTTTGAAGTGAATGAAGACGAAGAGCAAAAATTTGTAGTTAAAAATCCAAATAATTGCGTAGTTTTTTGCCGTGCCTGCGGGAAGACATGCGGAGAAGATGCTATCAGTTTCCCGGATAAGAATGAAACGACAGCACACATAAAATCAATCAGAAAGGAAGCGAAAGAAAATGAGTAAATCGTATGCGGTACTTCCATGTAACGGATTGGATAAATGCGCAGGATGTGTTGCGAAGGAAGTTGCGGTGCTTCTTTCAGAAAACACGGATAGCGAAATCATCTGCCCGGTATTTTACCGTGTGGCAGATGCCAAGTATAATAAAATTGCGCAGGAAAAACCGTTACTTGTGATAGATGGATGTGCGACACGCTGTGCAAGCAAGCTTGCTATAGAAAAAAACTTGAAAATTGTTGAAAAAGTCAATGTTACAGAAGAAGCGAAAACGAATGGAATAGAGTTAGGGAAAAGCTTAAGAGTCGGTGACAGTGAATTAAAACTTGCAAAGATTATTGTTGACAAATTAACATTGGAAAAGGAAGCTTCTGAAATTGAAGAAAATTCGGTACAATTTCCTGAAATTCTTACATATGAAGTCTACACAAAGGATAAATTTGTTTTTCGTGTTCCGAAGGAAGAAGGCTTTTATTTCAATGAAAATGATGTCTGGGTCTATGTTGTAGGAGATAGAGCACGAATCGGCGTTACCGATTATGTGCAAAAAAGCTTATCAGATATTATGTTTTTTACACCTCCTGCAATCGGAAGTGATATAGAGCAGTTTGAAGAGGCTGGTTCGATTGAATCGGGCAAGGCTGTTTTTGAAATCGTTTCGCCTGTTAGCGGAACAATTACGGCAATAAATGAAAAATTATTGGATGAACCGGAACTACTTAATCAAAACCCTTATGAGCAAGGATGGATTTTAGAAATGAAGCTAGCAGATTTTGAAAGTGATTTGGATTTGCTTCATGAGTTTAAAGGATACTTCCCAGTATTAAAACGAAAGGTGGATGAATTTCATGTCTAAAGTAAAGGTAATTGCATGTAGTGGAATAGGAAAAGTGTTTGGTTTAATGACAAGAGAAGCAACGTTGCAGGTTACAAACAATCTTCAACCAGAAAAGGCAGAAACAGTCTGTCTTGCACATGTTGTAACAGGTGAGGCAGATGCAACTGCAAAAGTGAAGGGTTGTACATGCATTACAGTAGATGGATGTCCGGCGCTGTGCTCCGCAAAAAGTGTTGAGCATGCAGGAGGAATTGTAAAAGCAAAATTTCGTTCCGTAGATGAAATGCGTAACCACAGAGGTGTCGATGCAGGTTCGGCTACTGCCTTGACGGAAGACGGATGGAAAATTGTTGATGAATTTGCTGAGAAAATTGCTGCGAAAGTTACGGAATTGGTAGAGGAGGAACAGAATAATGGCTGATATTCAAGTAGGAGTACTTTCATGTAGTGGCGAAGAGTTTCTGGGAGGTACCATTGCCAGGCTTGCAACCAGAAAAGTTATGGAAGAGCTAAGAACCGGAAAAGTAGTAACTCTGTGTCTTCCATTATACATTGCCGGTGGTGACGAGGAACGAGAATTCGCAAAAAATTATCCTGTTATAGCTGTAGATGGTTGTGGTAAATGCTGTGCAAAGAAAGCTACCGTAAAATTCAGCGGAGCAGTCAGGGATACAATTATCCTATCTGAGCTGTTTGGGGAAGATGTCGTGCTTTCCGATATAGTTTCTGCAAGGGATTTAAAAGAAGAACATTATCAAATGGTAGACAAAGTTGCAGAAGAAATATGTAAGAAAGTTGATACCATTTTAGCGGAATAACTGATTAAAAGAAAAAATATGGAAATAAAATTATTTAGGCAAGAGTGAAAATGTAAAATTACCTCTTGCTTAAATAATACCCCGAGTCAAATAAGAAATGAGGTATGTAATTGATCAATATTATTAATAAATCGAATGATCCATTTTTCAATCTGGCCCTGGAAGAGTATTTTATGAAATACAAGAATATGAAAGAGGATGTTCTTATTCTTTGGCAGAATGAGCCAACGATTGTAATTGGGAAAAATCAAAATGCTTATGAAGAAATTAATCGTGATTTTGTGGAAGAAAATAAAATAAATATTGTAAGGCGAATGTCTGGCGGTGGTGCTGTATACCACGATTTTGGAAACCTTAATTATACTATAATAAAAAATGATGGGAAATTGTATGCAAATGATTTTTCCTTTTTTGCAATGCCTGTTGTTGCCTGCCTGAAAAAATTTGATGTAGATGCAGAATTTAATGGAAGGAATGACATTACGATAGATGGTAAAAAATTTTCCGGTAATGCCCAGTATTTTTATAAAAGTAGAGTATTACATCATGGCACACTTATGTTTTCAAGCGATTTAACTGTTTTATCACAAGCATTAAACGTAGATAAAGAAAAGATTGAGTCGAAAGGGATTAAATCCGTAAAAAGCAGAGTGACCAATATTAGTGAGTATACTAATAAAGATATTACTTTGGTTGATTTTCAGAATTCCTTAATAAATAGCATGTTTTATGAAGATAGAGAGAGTATAAAAAACTACGAATTAACAATTGAAGATATTTCAGCAATAACAGAGATTCGTAACAACAAATATAGTACATGGGACTGGAATTTTGGAAAATCACCACAGATGAGTTATCATAAAGATTTACGGTTTCCTGCCGGAAAAGTATCCTTGACAATGTATATTAATGGCGGAATGATTGACAGCTGCAATTTATATGGGGATTTTTTCGAAGTAAATCCAGTGGAGGAATTAACGAAAAAGATTGAAGGAAAGCGATATGATAAATCAGAGATAGAAGCATTTTTAAACGTTGTGAATATACAGGAGTATATCTATATGCTAAGTAATGAGGAATTCAAACAATTATGGTTTTAGCGACCAAAAAACATGGAGGAAAAAAGATGTCAAGAAAATGGTATCCTGTTATAGATTATACGAATTGCGCAGAGTGTGGATCCTGCATAGAGATGTGTTCACACGGAGTGTATGATGCTCAAAAAGCACCAACCCCCATTGTAATAAATGAAAATGGATGTGTTGAGGGCTGCCATGGATGTGGAAGTTTATGCCCAAATGGTGCAATTACTTATGTTGGTGATGATACAGGGTGGACACCTCCCAATGGTGTTGATGATAACACTTCCTGCGGATGCGGTTGTGGAGGAAATTGTTGATTATTCAATTACGAGTAAATCCAATCAGAAAAAGATGAGCTTAATGTTCAGTATAATCGGAATATATCTGTATAGGCTCATTTAAGGAGGACAAAATTGTTAACAATAAAAAATACTAATGTTACTTTGGATGGAAATGATAATAAAGTAGAGATATTAAAAAACATAAACTTAACATTGGAGAAAAAGAAAATATATGTAATAACAGGTCCAAATGGTGGGGGAAAATCTACATTGGCGAAAGCAATCATGGGAATCATTACAGTCAACGATGGACAATTATTTCTGGATAATATTGAAATCACGAATCAGAGTATTACAGAGAGAGCCAGATCAGGAATCGGTTATGCATTTCAAGCACCTGCCCGTTTTAAAGGTTTAACTGTTAGAAAAATGTTAAAGCTGGCTGCTGCAGGAAATAAAATCGATATATGCCAACTTCTTTATGATGTAGGGCTATGCGCACAAGATTATCTGGACCGTGAAATTGATGCAACCTTTTCTGGTGGTGAATTAAAACGTATTGAAATTGCAAGTGTTTTAGCAAGAAATCTAAAGGTTGCTGTATTTGATGAACCGGAAGCAGGAATTGATTTGTGGAGTTTTCAAAGACTTACAGGAACATTTGAGAAAATTCATGAAAAACAGGATACAACTATAGTTATTATATCCCATCAGGAGCGTATTTTACGATTGGCGGACGAAATCATTCTATTAAAAGACGGAGAAATTAGTGAAATAACAACTCATGAAAAGTTTTTAGATAAAATATCACATCTTGATTCAGACTGTGATTGCAGGAGTGACTGTATAAAAGGAGGCACCACAAATGCTGAATGCAATAGATAAAGTAATCTTGGAAGAAATAGCTGATTTACATGAAGTACCGCTAGGGGCATATAATATTCGAAAAAATGGGGAAGGCATCAGTCGAAATACTACAGCAAATATAGATATTATAACGAAAAAGGACAAACCGGGTATTGACGTTATTATAAAACCTGGAACAAAGGGAGAAAGCGTTCACATTCCGGTAATTGTTTCACAGGAAGGATTAAAGGATATAGTTTACAATACATTTGAAGTAGGGGAAGGCTCTGATGTCGTGATAGTAGCCGGCTGTGGCATTCATAATTCAAGCGGCGAAAGTGAACAGCATGATGGTGTCCATGAGTTCTTTGTACGTAAGGGCGCGCACATGAAGTATGTAGAGAAACACTATGGTGAAGGTGATGGTACAGGAGAAAGAATACTAAATCCTAAAACTGTAATTGAAGTAGAAGAGAACGGTTTGGTAGAACTTGAAATGATACAGATCAAAGGCGTAGATAAAACGGTAAGGGACACAGATGTCATTTTACATGAAAATGCAAGATTGATTGTTACTGAAAGATTATTTACGAATTCAGATCAAAGCGCAGAATCTAATATTAATGTAAAGCTGGTTGGAGAAGATTCGAGTGCTCAGGTAATTTCTCGTTCTGTCGCGAGAGATGACTCAAAACAGATTTTTCATATGAATCTGATAGGACATAGTAAATGCCGAGGACATATACAATGCGATTCAATTATTATGGACAATGCGCAGGTATCGTCTGTACCAGAAATAGACGCATTGGATTCGGATGCGCAGCTTATTCATGAGGCCGCTATTGGAAAGATAGCATCTGAACAGTTAACTAAATTGATGACATTAGGACTTACAGAAATCGAAGCTGAGGATATTATTTTACAAGATTTTTTAGAATAAGAGATACAGTAATACGAACTTATATGCGATTATAAAAGGGGATATGGAAAAGCTTCAAGATAAGATGAGAGAAAACAAAAGGCTTTCTTTTAGTTCGGCTATTTTTCAAGCAACTTGCGTGGATCAACGGTAATACTTTTTGTTAAAAATACAATTAATTCAAGCCTTACCTGTTATTTTGATAAAATAAAATATAAGAATATGAAAATTGTGTGAACGGCAGTAAAACAAATTGACATTTATAGATATGTCTGGTAAAATATCGATAAATGTAGATATGTTTAAACATAAGCTATTATAATTAAAAAAGAATAATAAGAAATAAGAAATTTAAATTTGAGAAGGAAGGAGACCTATTTCATACGAATTATTTATTATGTAGTGAATTCAAAATAATGTAAATGAGGTTCTAAAATAATGTGCAGATGCAGATCTAAAAAAATACTGTTTTTAGTCATGGGATTAGTTATTGTATTAATAACCGGTTGCCAAAGTAATACGAATGAAAAAACATTAGAAGGTAGTGAAACTGATTCAGGTTTACTAACAAAAGATGAAAGCAATTCTACTGAAACAGAACGATTGAAAGAAGCAGAAGATAGTGGAACAGATTCTGATTCACTGACACAAGATTCAAGTAATACATCTGAAATGGAAATATGGGATGAAAATGTTGAATCTGCAGCTGTTCAAATACCTGCAAACCAAGATGGTGTATTAGAAATTGAAGAAGATAAATTTGTTTCACAAGTAGGAGAGATATACAATTATCCAGATAAATATGTTGGTGAAACAGTGAGATACCAGGGATATATATATTTGGAAGAAGATGAAGGTAAAGACTATTACTTTGTTGTAAGAAATACATACGCATGTGATTGTGGAGAGGAAGAAAGCATTGTTGGTTTTGAGATAGCATGGGAAGGGGACATCCCAGAAGAGGGAACATGGGTAGAAGTTACGGGTGTTTTAGATACATACACGGAAGAAGACAATCAGTATATTTTAGTTAGAGTTTCAGGTTTAGATATTAAAGATAAAAGTGGAAAGACATTTGTAACTGAATAGGGTAAGAAGGTTTTGTTTTGCTCTAAAACTAATTTCTGATAGTTGATGTAAGAAAAATCGTGATAATTTGTAGGAAACGCTCAAATATATGAGTAATTGTACGATAAAGTTTCTTAATAATGAATAGAAAAGATCTTAATACAGGAGGAAATTGTTGTGGAAAATGAAATAGTGAAAAAAAATAAAAATTTGTGGGTAAAAATACTGATTGTTATTTTAGCGTTAGTCGTTGTGGCAGGTATCTATGTATATAAGAAGTCGGAGGAAGATAAACTAAATAATCAGAAGACAGCTCAAATGGATTCTGAAAATGCAAATGAAGAGAGTACAGATGAAGAGAGCACTAATGAAGAAAACTCATTATTAGAAATATCTTCCGTTGATTTAGATGAAATCAAGTCTTATGGACTTCCTTTTGTTATCGACTTTGGTTCGGATTCCTGTATACCTTGTAAAGAAATGGCACCAGTTTTAGAAACATTACATGAAGAATTTCAGGGAAAAGCAATTGTACATTTCGTAGATGTGTGGAAAAATACAACTGCCGCAAATAATTTCCCTGTATCGGTTATTCCAACACAAGTGTTTTTTACTGCAGCTGGAACACCATATGTACCAAGTGATGAACTTGCACAAGAAATTGAATTTACAATGTATAGATCAAAAGATACGAACAAGCATGTGTTTACTGTTCATCAAGGAGGTATTACCGAAGTGCAAATGCGAAAGATATTTGCTGAAATGGGGGTAGAGTAAATGAATGAAGTGCTTGAATCTCTATCAGTAATGATAAAAGATAGTATGTGGCTGGCACCCTTATTAGCAATAGTGGCAGGAACATTGACATCTGTAACGCCCTGCTCCTTGTCAACAATACCCCTTGTCATAGGAGTGGTTGGCGGAACGGGTCAAAAGGATACAAAGAAGGCTTTTAAACTGTCACTGACTTTTGCTTTGGGGACTGCAGTAACGTTTACCACATTAGGAACATTGGCATCACTTGCAGGTAACCTAATCGGGACATCTGCAAAGTGGTGGTATATTGCACTGGGTATTTTAATGTTAATGATGGCATTACAAACATGGGAAGTATTTAATTTTATACCTTCTACTTATTTGATTTCAAAAAACAAAAAGACCGGCTATATAGGAGCATTCATTGCGGGTGTATTAGGAGGTATATTCTCTTCACCATGTTCGACACCAGTTCTAATTGCATTATTAGCAATAGTAGCTGGTAAAGGAAGTATTGCATGGGGAATTTTACTTTTGCTATTATATTCGATAGGACATGCAATATTAGCCGTAATTGCAGGTACAAGCGTTGGATTTGTTCAAAAACTTTCACAAAGTGAGAAATACGGAAGATTTAGCAAGGTTTTAAAAATAGTAATGGGTTGCGCTATATTAATCATAGCATTTTATATGTTTTATCTGGGATTTTAGAATGGAAGGAGTAATTGGTATGGCAATATTTGGTTTTGGAAAGAAAAAAGACGAAATGAAAGAAGAAAAAAGCAGTTGTAGTTGTGGCGGTGCTTGTGATGTTGAATCTATCGAACAAGAAGTGGAAGCTATAGAAGGTGAAAAATCAGTAAAAGTACTTGGTTCAGGGTGCGCCAAATGTATGCAACTGGAGGCGAATGTAAAAATTGCTTTAGAACAACTTGGTATGGATTCTGCAATTGAACATGTAACAGATTTTTCAAAGATTGCAGCATATGGCGTAATGACTACTCCGGCATTAGTAGTTGATGGCAAAGTAATATCTTATGGTAAAGTACTTAAAGTAGAAGAAGCAGTTAAAATATTAGAAAAAGTAAGATAGATAATATAGATTCAGGGAGAGATGAAAATAAAAAAATTTTCATCTTTTTCCTATTACAGTGAAATGAGGGCAGCTGATGCAAGAAAAAGAGAAACAAGAAGAAGTTAAAAAGAGAAAAAATAAGAGCGATATTTTATTTAATGTTTTTATTATCGTTATAATGCTACTATTATTGTATAAAGTGTTTTTTGGAGGGTGCGGTTGTTCAGTGCCGCAGAATACTGGAAATCAAAATAATATAACTGAAATTACTACAGAATAAATAATAGAAAAAAGGAAAAGTTATAACAAATCACCCTGTGTGGAAGGATAGTTGTCACAGTAACCCTTGGAATTAGTGGAATGAAAATATAAAAAGAAGTTAGAACGAAAAATAGAACGATAACTAAATGAATGGGATAAGAATAAAGAATAGATATTTATTGGAATTCAAGGATTTAATATAGCCTGGTATGGTGTAATTATAGCATTAGGCATGTTACTTGGAGTGGCATTAGCTGATTATCGAGCAAGGAAAAAGGGTTATACAACAGAGTTGATATTGGACATTATTCTCATTGCACTTTATATTTTGCAGGATACATAAATTCCCCATATTAAAGTTTACAGATTTGGCGATTCCAAGTTTTATACTAGGTCAGGCAATTGGCCGATGGGGAAATTTTATGAATCAGGAAGTTTACGGGGAAATAATTACAAGAAAGATGCATAAAAACTGGACGTCTAAGTATATCAGGGTGAATTAATTGAGTGGGAATTTGCACTCAATAATATAACCCATTTTTAACTCAAACCGAGTATTTATGCGAAATATTGGAATAATATGATAAGAGTATCTCAGCTGTTATCGTTTTTATTCGTAATTAGTGGATTGATTTTGATTCTATTAGTTAAAAACGGGAAATTGAAGATGGTTGTTTTCATCGCATTTGTTACCAGTGCCACATCATGATGCAGCAGCACTTGTCATATTTATATAAATAAATATGTTCATATAATAATATTTGAGTATTTTATGAAACTTAAATTGACAAAAAAAGATATTTTGTATAATATATGCATATTGATACTTTTGAATGTGAGGATGAACAAATGAAAATGAAGTACGAAAAAGAGTCAGCCGTTTTTAAGGCGCTTTGCGATCCAAATCGTCTGCTAATACTAGAAACCTTACAAAGTGGGGATAAATGTGCTTGCAAATTATTAGAGGAATTGGAAATCAGTCAGTCTACATTATCTCATCATATGAAGATTTTATGCGAGGCAGGTTTTGTGGAATCAACCAGACAGGGAAAATGGATGCATTATACCATTAACAGTGGCGGCTTTGAAAATGCAAAGAAAATACTAGAAGGATTAGAAATCTGTATGCTAACGCATTTAAATGAAGTATTAGAACAATGATGCAAAAAGCAGGTCTTAAAAATATTAAATTAATTCCTAAGGACAACATCAAAGATATTATAAGCTCGTGGGTTCCAAACAGAATTGTAGAAGATTTTGTTGCATCTTACATCATAGAAGCAACTAAATAGTATAATAAATTTTGGGATGCTCATAAAGTGTGTGTAAACCTTCAAACTGATGAAAATCAAAGTTAGGCTCTCTTTGTAGTAGATAGTTAGTATAAATAACTTCTGCAACTAAGGGAGTATTTTTTGTGCTGAGATAGCTAACTTATAATAGGTGAGAGTGATTGAATGTAAAGTCAACCAAAGTAATGAATAAATATTTTACGTTGAAATCGCATAAAGATTACAAGATGCTGACTTGAAAAAGTAAATTCCAGTACATGAGTAAAGGGGGCGGAATTTACTTTTTCAATTTATGAAGATTACAAGATTACATTAAACGTATTGACAATTATCTATATAGTACTTATAATATGTGATATAGATAGTTATCTATATTGCGATAAAACATATAAAAGATATGTGAATATTTCGCAGAAATAGCTCCAGAGCTACACCTGTATAAGCACCATCAGATTTCATAATAGCTCCATGGGTTCGCAGAACAGATCCACCCTTTTTTGGCTTGACTACTTCCACTTCAAGGGTGATTTTGTGTCAATAGAGCGATTTATCGCTGGCTTTAGCCCTTGCTATTGACTCATAATCACCACTTGAAGATAATTTAAGCAGCCAAACGCAATGGAGAATCTATTACTTAAATTGGTGGAGCTCAGTTGCGCACAAGTAGAGCCGGTGGTGAGCAATATTCAATATGAAAATGGAGAATAATAATAAATGGATTTACATGTAGATTTTGCACCTGTATTCAAAGCATTAGGTGATGCTACGAGACTTAAAATAATTGAAATGTTATCCTGTGGTGGGCTTTGTGCCTGCGATATTTTGGAATCGTTTGAGATTACTCAGCCTACACTATCTTACCACTTGAAGATATTAATAGAATGTGGTCTTGTAAAAAGCCAAAAAGAAGGAACATGGATTCGATACAGCAATAATATCGAGTTAATAGAAAATATTAAAAACTACTGGAATAACATTACAGCAGAGCAAGAAAACTGTATCTGTAAAAATTCTAAGGAGGTCAATAAATGCGATTAATCATAATTGGAGCAGTAGCTTCCGGAACTTCAGCCGCCGCAAAAGCGAGGAGAAACGATGAGAATGCCGAGATAATAATCTATGACAAAGACAGTTTTATCTCATATTCAGGATGTGGAATGCCTTATTATATTGGTGGAGAGGTAGAGGATGCAGATAAACTTATCCCTCGTGATCCTGCATTTTTTAAAAACAAGTATAATGTAGATATTTTCATAAGAAATGAAGTGCTGTCCATTGATCCTATATATAAGACACTGGAAATAAAAAATCTGTCTACTGGTGATATCCTTCAAGATCATTACGATAAGCTTGTAATAGCAACTGGTGCTTCTGCTGTTATACCGCCAGTCAAAGGTGTACATCATAAAAATGTATTTACATTACGAAATATTGGGGATATGAAACAAATCAAAGCATATATAAATGAAAATGCACCAAAATCAGCTGTAATTGTAGGTACTGGATTTATAGGTTTGGAAGTATGTGAAAATCTGAAAGAACTTGGTATTGATGTTACACTCATAGAGAGACTTCCACAAGTAACTCCAGGTCTTGATGGCGATATCGCAGTATATGTGGAAGAACATTTGGAGAGAAATGGTATAAATATTTTTACAGGTATATCAGTAGTAGATATAAAAGAAGATAAGGTAATTCTAGAAGATGGAAGAGAAGTGGAAGCCGATTTTGTACTGCTTTCAACAGGAGTAAGACCTAATACAGAACTTGCAGTAAAAGCCGGTATTGAACTTGGAGTAGCAGGGGCCATTAAAGTAAATGAGAAGATGATGACAAATGTGAAAGACATCTATTCTTGCGGTGATTGCTCAGAGCAGTTTCATGTAGTTACCGGAAAACCAGTATATCGTCCAATGGGATCTACTGCAAATAAAACCGGAAGAATCACTGGGGATGTAGTAACAGGCGGAAACTTATCTTTCAGAGGCATTCTTGGAACCGGCATTTTCAAGATTTTTGGTATGACGGTTGCACTTACCGGATTATCAGAAAGAGAAGCAAAGAAAGAAGGATATCATGTTGTAGTCTGCCATAATATTAAGCCGAATAAGCCGGAATATATGGGTGGAAAGGAAATAGTTATCAAAGGTATTGCAGATAAAGATACCGGAAAACTTTTAGGTGTCCAGATTGTTGGTTTTGAAGGCGTTGATAAAAGAATTGATGTATTTGTTACAGCAATTACTTATAAAGCACATGTGGAAGACTTATTTCATCTCGATTTGGCGTACGCACCTCCATTTTCTACAACAAAGGATCCCGTTATGTATACAGGAATGATTTTAGATAATGCGATTCACTCTGACAGAAAGCTGATATCTTCTGATGAACTGGAAGAGTTAATAAACTCTAGTAAGAACTATCAATTGATTGATGCCAGAGCCGCTTCACAATACGTGCAGGATCATATAGAAACAGCGGTAAGCATACCCCATGCCAAGTTAAGGGATTCGTTAGATAAACTGGATAGAAAAGCCATTACTGTGACCTATTGCAATAAAGGGGTTACCGGTAATGCGGCGCAGAACATTCTGTTAAACCATGGGTTTAAGGAAGTTTATAATTTATCCGGCGGACATAAAAATTATAGAAAAAGCAGGAAATCATTGTAACATATGATTTCTCTGTGCATAGAATATGCATATATGCTCATATAAATATTTATACAGGAAGGGGTGAAATCGTGTTGAATATTTTTAAAGCACTATCAGAAGAGAGCAGGTTAAGAATCATGGCTTTACTGATGGAAAGAGAAATGTGTGTCTGTGAGGTTGAAGTCTTTTTAGATATGACGCAATCAAACGCTTCCAGGCATTTGACCGTACTTAAAAACTGCGGAATTCTTAATTGTTATAAGAAGTCACAATGGGCATATTATAGGATAAACGAAAGCTTTATAGAAGAACACAAAAACCTGTGGGAGTATTTACAACATAAGATTGTTGAATTACCAACCTATCAGGCAGACCATGAACTATGTGAAAAGTACAAAACCATTGATGTCTGTACAAATTCGAAAATAATTACAAAATAACACATTAAAGGAGAGAGAAAAAATGAACAAAGAGAACTCAACAGAAATTGGTTTTTTTCAAAAATACTTAACCATATGGGTAGCACTTTGCATGATTATAGGGGTATTAATTGGAAAATTTCTACCATCAATACCAGAGTTTTTTAATCAGTTTGAGTATGCAAAGGTATCTATTCCTACTGCAGTATTAATCTGGGTAATGATTTATCCAATGATGATGAAGGTGAATTTTGAAAGTGTCAAAAATGTAGGCAAAAATCCAAAGGGCTTATACGTGACGTGGGTTACGAATTGGTTAATAAAGCCTTTCACTATGTTTGCAATAGCCTATTTCTTTTTCTATATTGTATTTAAAGGACTGATTCCAGCCGATTTAGGTAAACAATATTTAGCGGGAGCCGTTTTATTAGGAGCCGCACCTTGTACAGCCATGGTTTTTGTTTGGAGCCAGTTGACAAAAGGAAATCCGGCATATACGGTCGTGCAGGTTGCAACTAATGATTTAATTATTCTAGTGGTATTTGTACCAATTGTGAAATTCTTACTTGGAGTGAGTAAAGTAACCGTTCCTTGGGATACTTTAATATTATCGGTTGTTTTGTTTGTTGTGGTTCCTTTAACAGCGGGTGTGTTAACAAGGATGTTTGTTAGTAAAAAGAAGGGAACAGAATTTTTTGAAAATCAGTTTTTGCCTAAGTTTGATAATGCAACAATTGTTGGCTTGTTACTGATGCTTGTACTTTTATTCTCCTTTCAGGGGGATGTTATTTTAAATAATCCTTTGCACATATTACTGATAGCAGTGCCACTAATCATACAGACATTTTTCATTTTCTTTATTGCATATCTGGCAGCAAAGGTATTAAAGCTTCCTCACAATATAGCAGCTCCGGCAGGTATGATTGGCGCTTCCAATTTTTTTGAACTATCTGTTGCGGTTGCAATTGCCTTATTTGGAATGGATTCGCCGGCAGCATTGGCTACTGTTGTGGGTGTTTTAACTGAGGTGCCAATTATGTTAATACTGGTTAAAATAGCAAATAATACAATGCATTGGTTCCCAGAAGGTTCTGATGTTGGAAACATAGTATGTGAAGAAAAAAACTATTTAACTGATAACAAGGAGGTATGAAAATGAAAACTATGAAAATATATGAACCAGCTATGTGTTGTTCAACCGGACTTTGCGGTGTTGGAGTTGATACAGAATTATTAAGAATTTCTACGGTATTAAACACACTGGAGAATAATGGAGTACATGTTGACCGGTTTAATCTTTCAAACAATCCACAGAAATTTGTAACAAATCAAACAATAAATAATTATGTGAAAGAAAATGGAGTTGATGGATTACCAGTTGTTGTTATAGATGATGAAATTACTATAACAGGAAGATACCCAACCAATGATGAATTTGTAAAATTGCTTAATGTGCCGGAAAATTATATTGGAGAAAAGCCAGATGCGGTGAACGCGGCAAGTAAGAAAACACAGGGCTGTGGATGTTCCGGAGGGGATTGCTGCTGTTAATTATATATAGAACTGGAGGCGATATTGTTAATGCCAGATAAAATAACAATAGATGTTTTTGGTATCAGAAATCAATCAGTTGGATGTAATGGTGGAAGCTGTTCATCAAAAACAATGGGTGAAATGTATGATGAATTTAACTATTATTTAACAAAGAATATAAATCCAAAACAGTTCAAAACACAGTTTATTGATATTCTCATGGACAATATGGAGGACTATGATTATGTGATTGATGCAATGAACCAGGGATACAGACTTCCGCTGACAGCTATCAATCGTGAATTAAAGTTTTATGGCGGTATTTCCAATCGGATGATAGCAGATTCAATAAGAAGACTTAATTAGAGAAGATAAAAGATCATTAAAACACGCAAGAGAGGGGTGGCTGCAGTAGATCGGAAAATTATGTCCTGGAAAAGAAAATTTGCAGTAATATGGACTGGTCAGGCAATATCAATCTTTACAAGTTCCATCATACAAATGGCAATTATCTGGTATTTAACAGATAAAACGGAATCTGCTGCAGTTCTGTCCCTCGCAACGCTGACAGGTTTCTTGCCACAGGCAGTATTGGGTCCATTTATTGGTGTTTTAATTGACCGATACGATAGAAAATGGATTATGATACTGGCAGATTCAGCAATAGCATTTGTAACCATGGTATTAGTATTGGCTGGTTTATTTGGAACATTGCCTATATGGCTTATTATGACAGTTCTATTTTTTCGTTCCATCGGAACCGCTTTTCATTCACCATCGCTGCAGGCGGTTACTCCAATGATCGTACCAAAGGAATATTTGACAAATTGTGCAGGCTACACCCAGGGGATGGAATCAGTTTCGTTATTATTAAGTCCTGCGGTCGCAGCAATTCTTTATAGTACTTTGAACATCAACATGATATTGCTAACGGATATTGTTGGGGCAGCTATCGCAATAATTACAATTACTGTGATAAAAATTCCAAAAAGCAATAGGATAGATAATGAGAAGGTACCGGATCTTTTGCAGGAAGCAAAAGAAGGTTTTATCGTATTGCGTAAAGAGAAGGGAATGATGAGCCTGATGATTATCAGTTCTCTCTATGCAATGATTTATTTCCCAATCGGTACGCTGTATCCTTTGATTTGTATGTCATATTTTGGAGGTACATTTAAAGATTCCAGTATTGTAGAAATTGTATTCTCAGCAGGAACCTTATTAGGAGCAGTTATCTTAGGAAAACAGGGTGAAAAGATCAATAAGATTTATGCCATTATTCTGTCCATAGCTGCGATGGGAGTAGGACTTATTATAACCGGTATCTTACAGCCTGACCAATTTAAGGTGTTTATAGTACTGGCAGGTTTTATGGGGATAACGATTCCATTTTATTATGGAGTTCTCACAGCAATATACCAGCTTAAGATAAAAGAGGAATTTCTAGGCAGAGTTCTTTCGTTATCGACTAGCCTTGGGATGATTGCCATGCCGTTAGGATTAATTTTATCCGGATCCTTTGCGGAGATAATAGGGGTTGAAAAATGGTTTTTTTTATCAGGAATAATAACAGTCGGAATTGCAATGATAAGCTATATGCTGCCATCCCTGCGTAATTGTTGCAGTACCAGGGAGATTTAGTGTATAAAAGAATACCATTTTTTATGATTGATTGACATTAAGATTAAATTATTACAAATAACTAGCAGATAGTAAAATTTGAATAATTTTAAAAGGAGATTAGAAAAATAATGTCAAAATCCTGGTATCCGATCATTGATTACGATAGATGCTGTGAGTGTGGTAAGTGTGTCAATAAATGCCGGCAGGGTGTTTATGATAAATCAAATATGCCAAGGCCTGTTGTTATACATCCAGAAGGCTGTATACAAGGGTGTCATGGCTGTGGTAACTTATGCCCCAATAAAGCGATTTCTTATGCAGGCGATAACGTAAATAATATGCGCAGGCGAAGAATGTTTTAGTCACTGAGATTTTAAATGGAAGGAATGAAAGGGAGTTATAATGGAAAACTTTAATATACAAGAAGCAGTACTCACAAAATATCTTTTCTTTACAGGAAAGGGTGGAGTAGGAAAAACTTCAACAGCCTGTGCCACAGCGGTGTCCCTTGCTGATGCAGGAAAAAAAGTTTTGCTGATCAGTACAGATCCGGCATCGAACCTCCAGGATGTATTTGAGACAGAATTGGACAATAAAGGCGTTCCCATACATGAAGTTCCTAATCTTGTGGTAGCAAACTTAGACCCCATAGAAGCAGCTGCAGAATATCGTGAAGGTGTAATCGCACCATATCGCGGACAGCTGCCTGAGACTGTGTTAAAAAATATGGAAGAACAGCTTTCTGGTTCCTGTACCGTTGAAATTGCAGCATTTAATGAATTCTCCAAATTTATTACGGATGAAAAAGTTCAGGAAGAGTTCGATTATATTATATTTGATACTGCTCCGACAGGGCACACACTAAGGATGCTTCAGCTTCCGTCT
>NZ_JAWONS010000308.1:0-754 GCF_033342255.1 Clostridium boliviensis | reverse complement strand
TTTTGCTCGGTAATCAGCCGGAAAATTTCCTTGTGCTGGGCCACGATCACGTCCCACTCCAAGGAGGAGAAGAGGCGCAGGTGCCGCATCCGATTAAAATGGGTATTCATCTGCTGCATCAGGTTCCAGGTTCTGATCTTACCGCACCCGAAAAACAGAATTTTGTGAAATTGATCGTCCAGCTGGTACAGACGCGAATAATTCCGCTTTTCGTTGCAAACCTCCTGCATCTTTAGGTTGGTTTCCAGCTGGAATCGATATTCCTCCGGGAAGCCGGCGCAAGCCATCCGGACGATGGCCCGTTCGATATTTTCCCGGACAAATCGGCCTTCCTCCAGGAGTTCGAGATCGATGAGGGAAACAAAGGTCCCCTTTTGAGGGTAAATCTCGATCAGATCTTCCTGGGACAACTTCAAAAACGACTCCCGGACCGGCGTGCGACTCACCTTTAATTGATGGGAGATCTCCGACTCGGAGATTTTCGCCCCCGGTTTCAGTTCCAGCTTGAGGATCTTGTCCCTCAGCGTTTGATAGATGAATTCCCTCGCGGAACCCTTTTTCATGCGTTCCTTTTGCAGGTTCGCCACTGAATCACCATCCAAGCTTCTCCATCGCGCAGGGCACCGGACTGGCATGGTAATCATGCTAGTATACTTGTCTGGCCAAATTTTAACACCCCCTTTATCAAAAGTCAACAATATCTTTAGAAAATAAATAATGTTCTTTTAAAAGGGGGGCGGAAAAGCCCTTCGGC
>NZ_JAWONS010000307.1:0-231 GCF_033342255.1 Clostridium boliviensis | reverse complement strand
TAAGCTTTTCGAAGTGCGCTTCGTAATGGACCGCTGTGACTGACATTTATCAGTCATTTGAAAGCTCGATCAACTCAAACTTACAAATCACTGGTAAAAACCAGCTATATAAAACAGCATTGCCCTGCTGAATCAGGTTAACACATTCTTAAACACAGGTTTCGCTTTTCCCTCCACCCATTGGAACGTGTCCGTTCTATATAAAACACTTTTTCAAGTGATTTTTTTATA
>NZ_JAWONS010000306.1:0-1239 GCF_033342255.1 Clostridium boliviensis | reverse complement strand
CATAGTGGTTGATTAGCCTTTCCAAAAGTTCTCGGGAATACATGCTTGTTTCGTTGTTTGCAAATCTGCGGACGGATTCCCAACTCTTCTCCATATCAATTTCCCTGGCTATTTGACGGATGGAGATTCCCCTTTTCTGGGCGAGCTCTTTAAGGCCTGACCGAATTTTCTTCATTCGCATCTCCTCCCTTTTATTGTATTGTAACATCCCTTGACGACTAAATAAATTAGCCTTAAAATGTAGGTAGATGGCTAAAAATATTAGTCGAGTGGAACATTGGACGAGGTTGGCGGACACGGACGATTTGGACGTCAAGAAAGACCGCAATTTTTTCTCCAAAAAACTTGACCTTTGTTCAGGGGAGAGCTATACTATAATTGAACAAAGTTCAAGGGGGTGAGGGCGTGAAATTCACCGCCCTTCATTTGTTCTGTGGTATTGGAGGCGGCGCTTTGGGCTTTCAGCAGGCCCGCGAGGAGTGGACCGGCTTTTCCTCGGTCTTGGGGAAATGCTGGGGCTGACCTGGGAGGAGATTGAAAGGGAACACTTTCGAAAAGAAAGTACAGAGGAAAGTACGGGTAATCAAAGGCCCACAGTTTGAAAAGGTGATTCGGGAAGCTCGGCAAAGATTTCTTGAGATCGTATTTCGCAAGCTTGATGCAGGTGAATACCCGATGAAAAAGAGGGGTAACCGGGATGCTAAGCAGGCAAAAAATAGCCTGCATTTTTCTTTTTCTTCTCTTGACTGTACCATCTTTGGTACAGTATAATAAAAGCGTACCAATGATGGTACAAAATAAAATCCGGAAGGGGAGATAAGCATGAAAACTTTTTATGACATCTATGTCTTTTGCACGTGCGGCGAAGAAATTGTTCACTCTGTCTGGCACATCAAGCCAGAAGTGGGAGATAAAGAACTTTCTTGCAGGTGTCAACAGGAGTATGAGGATTTGACGGGGATAAGTTACGATGAATTTGTAGCGGTGGAGGTGATGGAAAGCGGGACAATTAAGGATCCGGAAGAGCTATCCGAGTGGTACGAGGAATCTGGGGCCACTTGGATGGCTCCGACGGATCCGGACTATCTCTTCCAATGGAACGAGGAGGAGGGGCGGTACATCCTGACAGAGGAGATCCAGATTGTTCAGATGGATGTCATGGCCGCTCCTCCTTGGCGACTCCCAGAACGGGAGTGGGTCACCTTGTCGGAGATTCCTCGATATGTCAATAAATCCGAA
>NZ_JAWONS010000305.1:0-463 GCF_033342255.1 Clostridium boliviensis | reverse complement strand
CCGCCATCTGGGCGACGAGATAAGGGGTCACATGTTTCCAGGGAAAACCGCGAAAAGCCGCCAGGGTGATGGTGACCGCCGGGTTGATGTGCGTCCCCGATACCGGTCCGGTAATATAGATCGCCATCGTAACCGCCATCCCCCAGATGAGGGCGATCCCCCACAGATCCAGGGAAAGGTCATTCAGCACCCAACCCGCCACCGCCCCGCACCCGACAAAGATCAGGATAAACGTACCGACAAACTCGGACAGGCATTGCCCCCACAGGTTCCGATTCACCCTTTCGCCTCCCCTTTTCGCATCGTCCTAACCTTTCGCCACCACGCCGATCGGTTGCGAAGGCATGTCACCGGCGCCGAAAAAGCATCCCCCGCCGGTTCGACAAAAAATAGGTTTCTATCTAAAAATTATATTTAATAGGAAAATTGTTTTCAATCTTAAGGAGGATTTGGACAACAAAAA
>NZ_JAWONS010000304.1:0-510 GCF_033342255.1 Clostridium boliviensis | reverse complement strand
GGGTGGGGGAAGAGCTGGGTCTGCCCCGGGAGATCGTGTGGAGGCAGCCCTTCCCCGGCCCCGGCTTGGGGATTCGGGTGATCGGCGAGGTGACGGAGGAAAAGCTGGCCATCGTCCGGGAATCGGATGCCATCCTGCGGGAGGAGATCGCCCGAGCCGGCCTCGACCGGGAGATTTGGCAGTATTTCACCGTCCTTCCCGACATCCGCAGCGTCGGGGTGAAGGGGGATGCCCGCACCTACGCCTATACCGTGGGAATCCGGGCCGTCACCTCCGTCGACGGCATGACCGCCGATTGGGCGCGCATCCCCTATGACGTATTGGATCGGATCGTCCGGCGGATTGTTGGAGAGGTGGAGGGTGTGAACCGGGTCGTATACGACATCACCTCCAAGCCGCCGGCGACGATCGAGTGGGAGTAGGTCCTTCAGACCGGTAAATCGTCCATCGGGCTCCATCGGGGTGTCCGCCCCTGCGGCACACCCCGATCCGGCACTTTTTCATGGCTTT
>NZ_JAWONS010000303.1:0-324 GCF_033342255.1 Clostridium boliviensis | reverse complement strand
TAAAGCCGACTTTTGGCCGCATTCCCTACGATACGGGACCCACCCGCTTCTCCAACACGGATCCCTTTTTGCACCACGGCAGCCTGACGCGATATGTGGAGGATGCCGCCCTGTTTCTCGACGTTTTCCAGGGACCTCACCCGGATGATCCCTTTTCGCTGCCGGTGACGGAGCGCTTTTTCCCGATGGGGGCAACCGATCTGAAGGGGTGGCGGATCGCGTACAGTCCCAACCTGGATTATTTCGAGGTGGACCGTGAGGTTCGGGCGTCCGTCGAGGGAGCCCTCCGTCGGTTGGAGGAATGGGGCTGCCGGGTGGAGGAGG
>NZ_JAWONS010000302.1:0-271 GCF_033342255.1 Clostridium boliviensis | reverse complement strand
GTGCCCTTGTGGGCCTTGCCGACCGCCGTCCGGGCTCCCGCCACGATCACTGCTTCGCGCATACTCTCCTCTCCTTCCTTGTATCCCTTTTACGCCTACGGACTCAGTTCCGAAGCGGCTTGTTCTTGGTCAGCATGTGCATCATGCGCTGCTGGGACTTCGGCTCCCCGGCCAGGCTGAGGAAGGCCTCCCGCTCCAGATCCAGCAGGTACTGCTCATCGACCAGCGTCCCTTCGGGCACTTCGCCTCCCGCCAGGACATAGGCCAGCTT
>NZ_JAWONS010000301.1:0-497 GCF_033342255.1 Clostridium boliviensis | reverse complement strand
ACACGGAAGGTGTGGGGGCCTTGGTGCGGATGGGGGTGGAATCGGGGCGGCGCGTCAAACCGGAGTTGAAGACGGGAATATGCGGTGAACACGGCGGCGATGCGCGGTCCATCGCATTCTGTCATGAGGTGGGCCTTGATTATGTTAGCTGTTCTCCCTTCCGCATTCCCCCGGCTCGCCTGGCGGCGGCCCAGATCGCCCTTCGTTCGCCCCGGATGGAGGAAGTCCGCGGGAAATAAAGGGAACGATGCCGCCCGGTGAGCGCGAATCGAAACGGCCGGAAAAGCCAGCCGTTTCGATTCCTTTTTAAAGCGATTATTTTACCGCATTGCCCATGGAAATCGACAATCGGTTCCACATATTGATCTGGTTGATAATCAAGATCAGATCCACATACGCCTTTTCGTCGTAGTGTTCCCTGACCCGTTCATACAACTGATCGCTGACGCCTTTTTCGGAAATGAGGGTTACATGCTCCGCCAGTTCGAAGGCGACCC
>NZ_JAWONS010000300.1:0-609 GCF_033342255.1 Clostridium boliviensis | reverse complement strand
CCCCGGTAGCCATCCCACCCATGATGACCCGAAAAAGGATGAAGAACTCCCGGAGGAAGAAAGCCGGTATTGATCACAAAAAACCCACGCAATGTGGGTTTTAAAATTTGTGGCAGATATCAGCCCTTTCGGCTTTTTTTACGGGATTGCGCCTCTTTTTTGGAAGGAATTTGTTTCAGGACAAAATAGGCGCAACCAAAATTGCAATACTCATTCAGGTACTCCTGTAAATAACTGATCTTGTTATCCCGGGTGGCCTTGGGGTGATGGTCGGAAAAAAACCCCTTCAGTCGGAGTTGTCCGTATCCCCAATCCCCCACGATGTAGTCATACTTTTTCAGAATATCACTGTACCGCTTTCGAAAAGCCTCTGCATTCCATGCGTCATTATGATTGGTCAAAAGCTCGTAGGACTTTCCCTGAATATGGATGACATTCATGCTACCCAACCTCAGTATTTCTGCCTTTTTCTATCATCCATGGTACAATATCCAGGTAAGAAAATACAATGATCCAAAAACGGTTGGGCTTTTTTGGAGCGATTCGCCGGTCCTTTCCACCTCCATCCCTGCATACCCCCTCATCACCGGGGCACGCTAGGGACCAGGA
>NZ_JAWONS010000299.1:0-880 GCF_033342255.1 Clostridium boliviensis | reverse complement strand
GTAGGGCGTTATGTAGACATCTTTACCGGTTGTTCACTTCTTCCTTCAGCGCTTTACCCGGTTTAAACGCCGGCACCTTGCTTTCAGCAATCTGGATCTCTTCCCCGGTCTGCGGGTTGCGTCCCTTGCGCGGGGCACGCTTGCGCACTTCAAAATTGCCGAATCCGATCAGCTGCACCTTGTCGCCTGCGCGAAGCGCTTCGGTGATCGTTTCAAAAACGGCCTCCACCGCCTGGGTTGCATCCTTTTTGGTCATCTCTGTCTTTTCCGCCACCCGGGCGACCAATTCCGCCTTGTTCACAACCCTCACCTCCCTATGAGTTCCACGACCGATCTACTCCCTGTTTACCCGTTATGTGGCTTCCCTATACCCTTTCGCATCCGGGATGAGCGATCGTGGGACACACCTATAGTAATACAGACCGCGGGGCGTAATCAAGGGGGAAAAGGGCTCCTATTCCCTTTTCAGCAAAAAAAGCACTCAATGAGCGCTTTTTAGAATGTTCAAAGGATAATGGCGATCAATCCACCGGATCCTTCGTTCACAATTCTCTCGAGGGTCTCCTGCAATTTGTAGCGGGCGTTTTCCGGAATCATGGACAATTTCGCCTGGATCCCTTCCCGCACGATGGAATGGAGGGAACGGCCAAAGATATCCGATTCCCAGATGCGCAGAGGATCGTTTTCAAAATCCCTCATCAAATAGTTGACCAATTCCTCGCTCTGCCGTTCGGAGCCGATGATCGGAGCAAATTCGGAGTGGACATTGACCCGGATCATGTGGATGGACGGCGCCGTCGCCTGGAGCCTGACACCGAAGCGGGTCCCCTGCTTGATCAGCTCCGGTTCATCCAGGCTCATCTCCTCCAACGTAGGCGGA
>NZ_JAWONS010000298.1:0-489 GCF_033342255.1 Clostridium boliviensis | reverse complement strand
CCTCCGAGTACTCGATTTCTAAAATGATGATATAGGAAAACGACCCGATTGGCAATCGGAGGAATCCAGCCATCAACGCCTCCGGACCAGGGACTTGCTTTCCAGATGATGCAGCCGCTGGTCGACAAAGGAGCGGTACTCCGGAAGGAGATAGGGCAACATCGCCTGCAACACGCCGATCCCCTCCGGCACCCGGCCCGCCTCTTCCAGGGCCTGCACATAATCCAATCCGGCGAAGGGCGTCGCAAAGGTGGGTACCCAATATTTCTGACAGAACTCGATCACCTCGTCGCGCAACCCCCGCTGGCGCATTTTGGCGGTGGACATCATCACCGCCACTTCCTCCTCATAGCTCGGCGGATCCTGCTCCCGTCGCATCCCGCGGGTTGCCTCCACCGCCGATTCAAACCACCGGATGGCCTCCGGAATTCGGTCCGCCTCCAAATGGACCCGCCCCAACTCCAGCTGCGGCCAAAACGCCCCCGGAAC
>NZ_JAWONS010000297.1:0-583 GCF_033342255.1 Clostridium boliviensis | reverse complement strand
CTCCGACAAAGCTCAGTCCGCGGTGCCATCGGCGTCCTTCCGCATGGTCCTCATCCCGATGGCGCGTCAACATGATTCCGAACAGCATCAGGATGGTGACCGCTCCGGTGTAGATCAGCACCTGCACCACGGCGACAAACTCCGCGTGGAGCAGGACGTACATGCCGGCCAGGCTGAGAAAGGTGAAGGCCATGGCCAACGCCATATGCACCACCCGAGTGAAGCTGATCATGAACACCGCCCCGCCGATGGCCATCAGCGAAAAGATCAAAAAGGCGAAAAACTCACCGCTCAAATTCATGGGTGGTTCTCCTTCCGGACATTCGTGTTGTTGTTTTTGAGCCATTCCATATCCTTGAACAGTTCGTCCCGGCTGTAGGTGGCCAATTCATAGTTCCGGGTCATCACCACCGCCTCTGTGGGACAAACCTCGGTGCACAGGTCGCAGAGGATGCAGATTTCGAAGTTGATATCGTAGGTTTCAATCACTTTTCCCTTTTTTTCGGGGTCCGGATTTTTCTTCCCGGTCAGACTGATGCAGTCCGTCGGGCAAATCCGGGCGCATTGATAACAAACGATGCAT
>NZ_JAWONS010000296.1:0-601 GCF_033342255.1 Clostridium boliviensis | reverse complement strand
AGGCGATGTTCCCAGCCGAGTTCAGTTTCATGTTTGAAAATATGCCGGGAAAGAAAAAAAGTATCAATTGGTTTATCAGCATTTCGTTGCTGCGGAAAAAGCCAGTTCATAGGTTTACCGAAAGCAAACCAATAATCAGTTAAAATAGAAAGAGCTTCTTTGGAAAGAATGGCGAACCGGTCAGAACGATTTTTGCCATGGGAGATATGGATACGCATACGCTTACGGTCGATATCCTGATATTTGAGATGGCAGACTTCACCGATACGCAGCCCGGCAGAGTACATGAGCGCAACCATCGCTTTGTGCTTCAAATCAGGCATGGTTGATATAAAAAGTCGAACCTCATCCTTTGTAGGAACAAAAGGCAGATAGGTATCAAACTTACGTAACGGAAGCTGATAAGGGTTCCAGGGCTTATGAAGGACATAAAGAGTAAAAAAGCGAAGTTGCGAAACACAGGCATTTATGGTGCGGTCAGAAAGAGAACGTTCATTTTGAATAAGTACCACAAAGTCTCGAAGTTCTTGCCAAGAAACATCTTCAGGTTGTTTATGAAGAGTAATTTTCAGATAATCAAGATAAGCTTTAAGATAAGTGG
>NZ_JAWONS010000295.1:0-274 GCF_033342255.1 Clostridium boliviensis | reverse complement strand
CTCCAACCAGCTCCGGTTAAAAGTCAGATAATTCTCCAATGCCTTTTGGATGGCAAGGGCGCTCCCCCTTCCCGTCAAACAGGCCGTAACAATGGCCCCCTTTACGGTTTGAGGCCCCCTCGGGGGGCTCGCCACCGGCTCGGCGTCGAAGGGGATCAACGGCTTGAGATCCTCATACAGCTGCTCGAGGGAGCAACCCTGCATCCCTTTGCGGACGGCCTCGAGCACGTGCAGGGTGCTGACCATCGGGACCACCTTGACCGGAAGGTTCAAT
>NZ_JAWONS010000294.1:0-507 GCF_033342255.1 Clostridium boliviensis | reverse complement strand
GCGAAACATGTCGATCTCCTCGCCGGGACCGATGGAAAAACCGTGGGAACGGAGAGCCCGGCAAAATCGGAGCAGGTGTTCGACCAGATCGGGTTTCATAGGGGAAGACGAAACCATGGATGGATCTCCTCCGTTGTGCGGGGCGGGGATGCAACGCTCCTCCCGCCGCGCGGATTCCCCTCAATTCTTGACACCAGCTTCCCGGAGCAAATCGCCTCTTTCCAGTTCCCCCTCAAGGGTCTCCCAATCTTCTTGATCCTTCACGATGCACCCGAGGGTTTCCCGGAAGGAACGCTTGTCCAGCTCCCCCCGGTGCAGGGACATCAGCGCCTGGGCCCAATCCAGGCTTTCCGCGACGCCGGGAATCTTGTGGAGGGCCATCATTCGGATCCGGGCCATGACGCGGACGATCTGTTCCGCCAATCGCCGCTGGATTCCCGGCAGCTTCGCCTCCAGAATCCGGATCTCCTTCTCGGGATCCGGGTAGGGGATCCAGAGGTAGAGACA
>NZ_JAWONS010000293.1:0-424 GCF_033342255.1 Clostridium boliviensis | reverse complement strand
TTCGGCTTTGCCCTGGGATTGGATCGGATCCTCGTCGCTCTGGAGGAGAACGGGGTTCAACTTCCCGCCCATCGCAGGCTGGACTGTTACGTGGTCAGCCTGGGTGAAGCGGCCAAACGGCGGGCAGTCACCCTTCTCGCTGAACTGCGTCGGGCGGGCTGTTCGGCGGATCGGGACGTCCTCGACCGGAAGATGAAAGGGCAGATGAAGGCGGCCGATCGGGAACAGGCCCGCTATGTGGTCATCCTCGGCGAGGAGGAGTTGGGTCGGGATACGGCTGTCGTGAAGGAGATGGCCACGGGACGGCAGGAGGAAGTGCGGCTTGACCGTTTGGTCGAATATATACGGGCCGGAAGCAAGAGGTAGGAGGGAAGCCATATGGAAACCGTTCAACGGACGCACCATTGCGGTGAACTGACGCGGG
>NZ_JAWONS010000292.1:0-1030 GCF_033342255.1 Clostridium boliviensis | reverse complement strand
TGTCTGGGCAACTCCACATCCTTTCCCACTTAACGGACACTTGGGGACCTTAGCCGGCGGTCTGGGCTGTTCCCCTCTCGACTACGGATCTTAGCACTCGTAGTCTGACTCCCGGAAAGCGAGTCAGCGGCATTCGGAGTTTGACTGAGTTCGGTAACCCGGGAAGGGCCCCTAGCCCAATCAGTGCTCTACCTCCGCGACTCTCTTCCGAGGCTAGCCCTAAAGCTATTTCGGGGAGAACCAGCTATCTCCGAGTTCGATTGGCATTTCACCCCTACCCACACCTCATCCCCTGGTTTTTCAACACCAGTGGGTTCGGGCCTCCAGCAGGTATTACCCTGCCTTCACCCTGGACATGGGTAGCTCACCCGGTTTCGGGTCGACGACGATGTACTCAACGCCCTGTTCAGACTCGCTTTCGCTGCGGCTCCGGCCTCTTCGCCTTAACCTCGCACACCATCGTCACTCGCCGGTTCATTCTACAAAAGGCACGCCGTCACGGGTCAAGCCCGCTCCGACTGCTTGTAGGCACACGGTTTCAGGTACTCTTTCACTCCCCTCCCGGGGTGCTTTTCACCTTTCCCTCACGGTACTGGTTCACTATCGGTCGCCAGGGAGTATTTAGCCTTGGGAGGTGGTCCTCCCGGATTCCCACGGGGTTTCCCGTGCCCCGTGGTACTCAGGGTCCGTCCCGGAGGGACGCCGGTTTCGGTTACCGGGCTTTCACCGTCTATGGCGGGCCGTTCCAGACCACTTCACCTACCGGCATCCTTTATCACTCCATGTGGGACGCCCTACAACCCCGACGGGCAAGTGCCCGCCGGTTTGGGCTGTTCCCCGTTCGCTCGCCGCTACTGAGGGAATCGCGGTTGCTTTCTTCTCCTCAGGGTACTAAGATGTTTCAGTTCCCCTGGTGTGCCCCCGTCCACCCTATGGGTTCAGGTGGCGGTACCGGCCCTCGTCAGACCGGTGGGTTGCCCCATTCGGGAATCCCCGGATCAACGCTCGCTTACAGCTCCCCGAGGCTTAT
>NZ_JAWONS010000291.1:0-10215 GCF_033342255.1 Clostridium boliviensis | reverse complement strand
GAGGAAATATAACATCCATGATCATTGAATCGATAGAGCTTAAGAATTATCGCAACTATGATGAATTACATATGGATTTTAGTCCGGGGACTAATATACTCTATGGGGACAATGCCCAGGGGAAAACCAATGTCCTGGAAGCGATCTATGTCTGTGCTACGACAAAATCCCACAGAGGCAGCAAGGATAAGGAAATTATACAGTTTGACAGGGATGAGTCGCATATCAAGCTAAACGTCAGAAAGAATGACATTCCATACCGGATTGATATGCATCTTAAAAAAAACAAGGCCAAAGGTGTAGCCGTAAATGGAGTTCCCATCCGTAAGGCAAGCGAGTTATTTGGAATCGTCAACGTTGTATTTTTTTCTCCTGAAGACTTAAATCTCATAAAAAACGGACCGGCAGAAAGACGTCGGTTCATTGACATGGAATTATGTCAACTTAATAAGCTGTATGTACATTCATTGGTCCAGTATAACCGGATTGTGATTCAGCGAAACAAACTGTTAAAAGATATGGCATTTCGTCCGGACTATGAGGAAACATTGGATATATGGGATATGCAGTTGGTTCAGTACGGGAAAGAGATTATTCTTTACCGAAAGGAATTTGTTGAGAGACTGGGAATGATGATTGAACCCATCCATCTGAACCTTTCAGGTAATAAAGAATCATTGCGGATTCTTTACGAGCCGAATGTAGAGGCAGATTCCTTTGAAGAAACTCTAAGACGAAGCAGAAGTCAGGATCTCAAGCAGAAAACCACTTTGACAGGCCCCCATAGGGACGATATTAGTTTCATGGTTAATGGCATTGATATCAGGCGGTTCGGTTCTCAGGGACAGCAACGGACGGCAGCTTTATCATTAAAACTAGCAGAAATAGAACTGGTAGAAAATATTGTACATGATTATCCGATTCTTTTGCTGGATGATGTATTGTCTGAACTGGATAGCAGCAGGCAGAATCAATTACTGGCAGGAATTAATCATATACAGACCGTTATTACATGTACAGGTCTGGAAGATTTTGTAAATGACAGGTTTCAGATTGATAAGATATTTAAGGTAATAAACGGTACTGTAGACAATGAAAATTAACGATTCAGGAGGAAACGTACAAATATGAGTCAAGAATATGGTGCAGATCAAATCCAGATATTAGAGGGGCTTGAGGCAGTAAGAAAGAGACCCGGTATGTATATCGGCAGTACATCAATCAGAGGACTTCATCATCTGGTATACGAAATCGTAGATAACGCGGTAGATGAGGCTCTCGCAGGATACTGCGACAGCATAGAAGTAGTCATTCATAATGACAACTCCATAACAGTTGTGGATGACGGACGTGGAATCCCTGTAGGAATTCAAAAAAAAGCTGGAATCCCCGCTGTTGAAGTAGCATTTACCATCCTTCATGCCGGCGGAAAGTTCGGCGGTGGAGGATACAAGGTATCCGGTGGACTTCACGGAGTAGGTGCATCAGTTGTAAATGCTCTTTCTGAGTGGCTGGAAGTAGAGGTCCGTACGGAAGGAAAGATCTATAAGCAGCGTTATGAGAAGGGTAAAACCATGTATCCTCTGAAGGTAATTGGAGATTGTTCTCCTGATGAGCATGGAACTACCGTAACATTCCTTCCTGATAAAGATATTTTTGAGGAAACGGTTTATGATTATGATACTTTAAAAGTACGTCTTAGAGAAACTGCTTTCTTGACTAAAAACTTAAAAATTATTCTTCGTGATGAGAGAGAAGAATCGCATGAACATGTATTTCATTACGAAGGCGGAATTAAGGAATTTGTCACCTACTTAAACAAAGGGAAAACACCTCTTTACGATCAGGTATTTTACTGTGAAGGAACAAAAGATGGTGTATATGTGGAAGTTGCCCTGCAGCACAATGATTCTTATACAGAGAATATTTACAGCTTTGTAAATAACATCAATACACCAGAAGGCGGAACTCATCTGGTTGGATTTAAGAATGCGCTGACAACTACGTTAAATGATTACGCCAGGAAAAATAAGCTGTTAAGAGAAAGCGAAACCAATCTATCCGGTGAAGATATCCGTGAAGGTATGACAGCTATTATCAGTGTAAAGATCGAAGAACCGCAGTTTGAAGGACAGACCAAACAGAAGCTTGGAAACAGTGAAGCAAGAGGTGCGGTAGACGGACTTTTAAGAGAACAGCTGACCTATTATCTGGAGCAGAATCCTGGAATTTCAAAAACGATCTGTGATAAATCCATACTGGCACAGAGAGCCAGAGCAGCAGCCAGAAAGGCAAGAGATTTAACCAGAAGAAAAACAGCCCTTGAAGGTATGGCACTTCCAGGTAAGCTTGCAGATTGTTCTGATAAGAATCCAGAAAAATGTGAGATCTATATCGTCGAGGGAGACAGTGCCGGCGGCTCTGCAAAGACAGCCAGGTCCAGAAATACCCAGGCCATTCTTCCTTTGCGTGGTAAGATTCTAAACGTGGAAAAAGCCAGACTGGATAAGATTTACGCAAACGCGGAAATCAGAGCCATGATTACAGCTTTCGGAACTGGTATTCATGATGATTTTGATTTAAATAAATTAAGATACCATAAAATTATTATCATGACGGATGCCGATGTAGACGGTGCCCATATCAGTACCCTGTTATTGACCTTCTTATACAGGTTCATGCCAGATCTGATCAAAAAAGGTCATGTATATATGGCACAACCGCCTTTATATAAAATTGAGAAAAATAAAAGAGTATGGTATGCTTACAGCGATGAAGAACTGAATTCTATCTTAAAAGAGGTGGGAAGAGACAATAACAATAAGATTCAGCGCTACAAAGGTCTGGGAGAGATGGATGCAGAACAGCTTTGGGAAACCACCATGGATCCGGAAAGAAGAATTCTTTTAAGAGTGAATATGGATGAAGATTCCCAGTCCGATATGGATTTAACATTCTCAACTCTGATGGGTGACCAGGTAGAACCAAGACGTGAATTTATCGATGCGAATGCCAAATACGTACAGAATCTTGATATTTAATTGGAGGAAATAAAATGGAACCAAATATCTTTGATAAAGTTCATGACGTGGACTTAAAAAAGACCATGGAAAAATCGTATATCGATTATGCCATGAGCGTCATTGTTTCCAGGGCGCTGCCGGATGTCCGAGACGGATTAAAACCGGTTCAGAGAAGAGTCCTGTATTCCATGATAGAGCTCAACAACGGTCCGGATAAGCCACATCGTAAATGTGCCCGTATCGTTGGTGATACCATGGGTAAGTATCACCCTCATGGTGACAGCTCTATTTACGGAGCCCTGGTTAATTTAGCACAGGAATGGTCCACCAGATATCCTCTGGTAGACGGGCATGGAAACTTCGGTTCTGTGGATGGAGACGGCGCAGCTGCCATGAGGTATACGGAAGCCCGTTTAAGTAAGATTTCCATGGAAATGCTTGCAGATATTAATAAAGATACCGTTGATTTCAGTGCGAACTTTGATGAGACAGAGAGAGAACCAGATGTGCTTCCCTCCCGTTATCCCAATCTTCTGGTTAATGGTACATCAGGCATTGCAGTAGGTATGGCTACCAATATTCCTCCTCATAATCTGAGAGAGGTTATCGGAGCCGTTGTAAAAATTATAGATAACCAGGTGGAAGAAAACAGAGAAACCACGATGGAAGAGATTCTGGATATTATTAAAGGACCAGACTTCCCTACAGGTGCAACCATCCTGGGAAAAAGGGGCATTGAAGAAGCTTTTCGTACAGGAAGAGGTAAAATTCGTGTAAGAGCAGTCAGTGATATCGAAGCGATGCCTAACGGAAAGAGCCGTATTATCGTAACAGAACTTCCTTACATGGTGAATAAGGCACGTCTGATTGAAAAAATTGCCGAACTGGTAAAAGATAAAAGAATTGATGGTATTACGGATCTGCGTGACGAATCAGACCGTACCGGTATGAGAATATGCATCGAACTTCGCCGTGACGCAAACTCCAATGTTATTTTAAACCAGCTGTTAAAGCATACCCAGCTTCAGGATACATTTGGTGTAAATATGCTGGCGCTTGTAAAGAATAAATCTGGTGTACTGGAACCAAAAGTATTAAATGTGGTCGAGATGTTAAAATACTACCTGGATCACCAGAAAGAGGTTGTAACCAGAAGAACTAAGTACGATTTAAACAAAGCAGAAGAACGGGCCCATATCTTGGAGGGCTTGCTGATTGCACTGGATAATATTGATGAAGTGATACACATCATCAGAGCTTCCCAGAATGTTCAAATTGCAAAAGCAGAACTTATGAACCGTTTCGGTTTAAGCGATCCTCAGTCTCAGGCTATCGTTGATATGAGATTAAGAGCTCTTACCGGTCTGGAAAGAGAGAAACTGGAAAACGAATACAAAGAGCTTGAGATAAAAATTGCTGAATTAAAGGCCATCCTTGCAGATGAGAAAAAGCTTCTGGGAGTAATCAAAGAGGAGATCAGCATCATTTCCGCAAAATATGGAGATGACAGAAGAACCTCCATTGGCTTTGATGAATTCGATATGTCCATGGAAGATTTAATTCCTGAAGAGAATACCATTGTAGCAATGACGAAACTTGGTTATATCAAGAGAATGTCCGTAGATAACTTTAAGAATCAGAACCGGGGAGGAAGAGGTATTAAGGGCATGCAGACCATCGATCAGGACTACATCGAAGATCTGATTATGACAACAACTCATCACTATCTCATGTTCTTTACCAACACAGGAAGGGTATACCGGTTAAAAACATATATGATTCCGGAAGGAAGCCGGACCTCCAGGGGAACAGCAATAGTTAATCTCCTTCAGATGCTTCCGGGAGAAAATATCACAGCCATTATTCCAATGAAAGAATATGATGATGGCAAGTTCTTATTCATGGCTACCAAAAACGGTATGGTTAAGAAAACCCCGATAATGGATTACGCCAATGTTAGAAAGAATGGTCTTCAGGCAATTGTTCTCCGTGAGAATGACGAGTTGATTGAAGTAAAATCTACTGATGATACGAAAGATATATTCCTGGTTACCCAAAAAGGTCAGTGTATCCGGTTCCACGAAAAAGATGTACGCGTTACAGGCCGTGTTTCCATAGGTGTAATCGGTATGAAGCTGAACGATGATGATCAGGTGGTCGGAATGCAGATGGATTCTCAGGGACCAAAACTATTAATTGTTTCTGAAAACGGAATGGGCAAGAGAACTCCTATTGATGAATTTACTCCTCAGCGGAGAGGCGGAAAAGGTGTTCTGTGCTATAAGATTACAGAGAAAACAGGAGATATTGTAGGAGCTAAACTGGTTCAGGATGATCATGACCTGCTTCTCATTACAACAGAGGGTATAGTAATCAGGATATCGGTGAATGATATTTCTGTTATTGGCAGAAATACATCTGGTGTTAAACTGATGAACATTGATCAGGATTCCGATATCTTTGTTGCAAGCATTGCAAAAGTCAGGGACGACGGAAGTAAATCCGAAGGAGAAGGTTTAGATGAACTGGATCTGGAAGATTCAGAGGAAATTCCGCAGACAGACGAAATCTCTGGTTCAGAGGATATTTCTAATTCAGAAGAATAAAAGTAACACGAACGAAGACTCAGGCTGCAGTAATAGATAGTTTACTGCAGCCTGAGACTTTTTCTTTCATACGAAAAAAGGAGGAACACAAACTTGGGAACGGACCCGGGCGCGGCTCAGATTACCGCACAGATTTTATTGCTCATTGCCCTTACCATAATGAATGCATTTTTTGCAGGGGCAGAAATGGCCGTGGTTTCGGTCAATAAAAACAGAATCCGCATGTTGGCAGACGGCGGAAACAAAAAAGCAACACTCATTCAGAAGCTTTCAGAAGATTCCACAGGATTCTTATCAACCATCCAGGTAGCAATTACATTTGCAGGTTTTTTCTCAAGTGCTTCAGCAGCAACCGGTATTTCCCAGGTTCTGGGAAATAAGTTGGATTTACTTAGAGTACCTTATGCAAGAGGGTTATCTATGGTGGTAGTCACGATTATTCTTTCATACTTTAATCTGGTTTTCGGCGAACTGGTACCAAAACGAATTGCCCTGCAGAAGGCAGAACAATTCAGTCTTTTCGCAGTAAGACCCATTTATATTATATCGAAAGTTATGTCACCGTTTATCAGGCTGTTATCATTATCAACCAATGGTGTTTTAAGATTACTTGGAATGAAAATGGAGAATCTGGAGGAGGAGGTTTCAGAAGAAGAGATCAGATCCATGCTTCAGACCGGAAGGGAAAGCGGTGTATTTAACAAGATAGAAGAACAAATGATTAAATCCATCTTTCTCTTTGATGATAAAAAAGCAAGGGAAATTATGATTCCAAGACAGGATATGGTAACCATTGATATTGCTCAGCCCATGGATCAGGTACTTCATGAGATATTAAATACCAGGCATTCCAGAATTCCTGTCTATGAGGGTGAGTCTGATAATATTATAGGAATATTATCAATGAAGGATTTTTCAATAAAAATGAGCAGGACGGATCTGGAAGATATCGATATCCGAACAATACTTCAAAAACCATATTTTATACTGGAAAATAAGAAAACCGACGATCTGTTTCTTGAAATGCAGAAAAATAATCGTAAGATGGCTGTATTAATCGATGAATACGGAGGGGTCACAGGTCTTGTAACAATGGAAGATTTAATTGAAGAGATTGTGGGAGATATTTATGATGAATATGAAGAAGCTAAACCACAGCTCACAGAACTGGAGCCATTCGTATTTCGTGTATCAGGAAGTATTTCACTTTATGATCTTGAAGAGATTCTACATGGAAAAATTAATACTACCTGCGATACACTCTCAGGATATTTAATAGAATCATTGGGCTATATTCCAATGGAAGACCAGATTCCCATGGAATTGGAGGATGATAAAAACCACTATACCATTCTTAAACTAGAAGATCGTGTAATTCAAGAAGTTATAATACGTATAAAAGATAAAAATGAACCGTGACCTTATTTTCTGTATCCTGCCCTTGACAATTACATGACAAATTGGTAAGATACGAACTGAAACTACAATTATTACAGATAAAGATGCAAGATTTATGAGAATGGGGGATTAGCATGACAAGTGAATTTGCAGTAGCTGTTCACGGACTGGTATATCTGGATCAGAGGAAAATTACCACATCCAGTGAAGAACTGGCTTCCAACGTCTGCACCAATCCTGCCCGCATCAGAAAAGTTATGGCAAAGCTGAAAAAGGCAGGTATCATTGCAACAAAAGAAGGTCTGGAAGGAGGATATCATCTGATTGGAGATCCGGATACGATAAATCTGAAGCAGATATGCGATGCACTTGATGTAGCCTTTGTATCGTCTTCCTGGAAATCAGGAGATGTAAACAAGCACTGCATGGTAGCTTCCGGGATGTCCGGAGTGATGGATGAGATCTATGGAGAGCTGAATGATATATGCAGAAACAGAATGGAACAGATTACGATCAGTGATATTCATGAAAAATTAATCCGGAATCGGCTTAAGATATAGTAAGAGTAAGCAAGAGGGAGTGGTGAATGCCATTCCCCTTTTTTTATCTTGATTTCGTTATATGATTCGTATATGATTAAGTAAGGGCAGGAGAAACAATTATCTGGAGGATACCATGATCAGAACCGTAAGAGCAGAAGAAATCACAAAGAATATTAAAGAAATGTGCATAGAAGCAAATCATGTTCTGTCAAAGGATATGGAAGAGCTGTTTATTCAGTCAGCTAAAAAAGAGAATTCCATTTTGGGAAAACAGATTTTAGGACAGCTGAAAGAAAACTTAGAGATAGCAAGAGAAGATCACATTCCCATATGCCAGGATACCGGTATGGCTGTCATATTTTTAAAAATCGGGCAGGATGTACATATAGAAGGAGACAACCTGACTGATGCAGTAAATCAGGGGGTTCGAGAAGGATATGCAGAAGGTTATTTAAGGAAATCTGTAGTAGAACCAATAGAACGGATTAATACAAAGGATAATACACCAGCAGTAATACATTATGAGATTGTACAGGGAGATGAGATTGATATCACTGTAGCTCCAAAAGGGTTTGGAAGTGAAAATATGAGCCGTGTTTTTATGTTAAAACCCGCTGATGGACTGGAGGGAGTAAAGGAATCCATACTTACAGCAGTAAAGGAAGCAGGACCTAATGCATGTCCCCCAATGGTAGTAGGCGTTGGAATTGGCGGAACATTTGAAAAGTGCGCCCAGATGGCAAAGCATGCACTGACCAGAGATTTAAATGATAAACCCTCCGTTCCTTATGTAAGAGAACTGGAAAAAGAAATGCTTGATAAGATCAATAAACTGGGAATCGGCCCTGGAGGATTAGGGGGAACCGTAACTGCGCTGGCAGTCAATATAGAGACCTATGCGACCCATATAGCAGGCCTACCGGTAGCTGTTAATATCTGTTGCCATGTAAACAGACATGTTCACAGAATCTTATAGGAATAAATCAGATAAGGGAGGAAAACATGGATTATCATATAAAAGCTCCAGTCAGTAAAGAAGATGCACAAAAATTAAAAGCTGGAGATTATGTTTATCTTACAGGAACTATCTATACAGCCAGAGATGCTGCACATAAAAGAATGAAAGAGGCACTGGATAATAAGGAAGCACTGCCGTTCGATATAAAAGGTAATATTATTTATTATATGGGGCCATCACCGGCAAGAGAGGGGCGCCCCATTGGATCTGCAGGACCCACAACAGCCAGCCGTATGGACAGGTATACGCCCCAGCTTTTGGATCTTGGACTTGGTGCGATGATAGGAAAAGGAAAAAGGAGTAAGGAAGTAATTGATGCAATCGTAAGAAATCAGTCTGTTTATTTTGCTGCAGTTGGCGGAGCAGGTGCTCTTCTTTCCAAATGTATTGATTCATCCAAAGTAATTGCTTATGAAGATCTGGGAACAGAGGCAATCAGATGTCTGGAAATTAAAGATTTCCCCGTAATCGTAGTGATTGACAGCGAAGGAAATAATCTATATGAAACTGCGCTTACACAATACAGAGAGGAATAGACCAATCCATGAACCGAATTTTCTATATGGTAGTAAGAAATTTTCTCCGTGTGCCCTTATGGTTTTATAAAATAAGGAAGATGGGTATTAAGCAGGAATATTACCCTCACAAAGAACGGTATGAATATATTCGTAATGTAATAAAGAAAGTAAATAAATCAGGACGTGTGGAAATCATCGTCCATGGTGCTGAAAATATCCCCTCCGAAAACGGTTTTATACTCTTCCCCAATCATCAGGGCTTGTTTGATATGCTGGCAATTATGGAAGCCTGTCCAAAACCTTTAAGTGTGGTTGTTAAAAAAGAGGCCGCTAATCTAATTCTGGTTAAGGAAGTGGTAAAAGCTCTGGATGGTTTCTATATAGACCGTCAGGACATTAAAGCTTCATTAGAGATTATATCCAGAATGACAGAAGGGGTAAAAGAGAAAAAGAATTTTGTTATCTTTCCAGAGGGGACCCGCAGCAGGGAAGGAAACCGATTGCTGCCGTTTAAAGGAGGTACTTTTAAAAGTGCGGTAAATGCCTGCTGTCCGATTGTACCAGTTGCATTAATTGACAGTTTTAAACCCTTTGATGAGAATTCCTCCAGAAAACAGAAGGTGGAAGTCTGCTTTCTAAAACCCCTGTATTACGAGGATTATCAGAAGTTAAAGACCACTCAGATTGCAGAATTGGTGCATGATAAAATACAGGAAGAAATAAATCAAAAAATGGGTTGACAAGTCGAATTATATTTTGTATAATTGTCAATGCGTCTGGAAAGGATATACTTGATAGACGGATCATACGGAGATTAAGAACTACGGAGAAATACTCAAGAGGCCGAAGAGGCGCCCCTGCTAAGGGTGTAGGTCGGGTAACCGGCGCGAGGGTTCAAATCCCTCTTTCTCCGCTCATTTCCAAATGATTATTTTTTTCTCTTGTACGGTGAAAAAAGTGGTTGACAGATAAATGAAACCATGGTACTATATACCAGCTGTCAAAAAACAGTGAAAGAGATAAAAAAGAAAATAAAAAAAGTTGTTGACAAGACAGAAACAACATGATATACTAAATGGGTTGCTGTTGAGAAAGATAACAACAAAAAGC